>JAYUZE010000113.1:0-7631 GCA_043752035.1 Gammaproteobacteria bacterium | reverse complement strand
TGCAGCGCCTTCTGCAACAGTCCGGCGCCGACGGTGCTGTAATTCAGCCGGTCGATCAGGATGAAGCCGCCGGTATCGCGATTGACCGCGTAAGGATCGAAGGCCAGTGGCTGATCCAGGCTCAGCTGCCCGACACCGATCTCGTTGAGTTTGAGTTCGTTGGCAGACTGCTGTTCGAGCGTGTTGACGTCCACCTTGTGATGCAGCCGAACCAGCGACGCCGAGACCGTTGCGGTACCGCACTTGAGCAGATAAGGCCGACCGGTCAGCAGTGGCTCATCGCTCATCCACACCACCGTCGCTTCGAACTGGTCGGCCACGCCGGCAGGCGCCGCGGCAGCGGCCAGCAGATCGCCGCGACTGATATCGATCTCGTCTACAAGTGTCAGCGTTACCGATTGTCCACGCTGTGCCAGTTCGAGATCGCCGTCTGCTGTCACGATGCGCCGGACAGTGCTGCGCCGACCTGAAGGCAGGGCCACCACGGCATCACCGGGCCGCACACTGCCACCGCTGATCGCACCAGCGAAGCCACGAAATTCCTGATTGGGCCTGCTGACCCACTGCACCGCCATGCGAAATGCTTCGTCCGGCACGCCCGTGTCCAGCGGTACCGTATCGAGGAACTCGAGCAGCGCGGGGCCGCGATACCAGGGCATGGCGCTGCTGGCCCTGATCACGTTGTCGCCACGCAGTGCCGAGAGCGGCATGCAGGTGATGTCGGTGAGGCCGATCTGCGCGGCAAACTGCCGGTACTCGGCTTCGATCGCCGCGCAGCGCACTTGCGAGTAATCAATCAGATCCATCTTGTTGATTGCCAGCACCACGCGGCGGATACCCAACAGCGATACCAGGTAGCTGTGGCGGCGGGTCTGGGTGAGCACACCCTTGCGGGCATCGATCAGGATGATCGCGAGTTCGGCGCTCGAGGCGCCGGTCACCATGTTGCGGGTGTACTGCTCGTGTCCTGGGGTGTCGGCGACGATGTATTTGCGCCGCTCGGTGGCAAAAAAGCGATAGGCCACATCGATGGTGATGCCCTGCTCGCGCTCGGCGCTCAGACCATCCACCAGCAGCGCGAAATCGAGTTCGCCGTGCTGGGTGCCGACGCGCCTGGAATCGCTGGCCAGCGTGCTTAGCTGATCCTCGAACAGCGCATGCGCCTCATACAGCAGCCGGCCGATCAGCGTGCTCTTGCCATCATCGACGCTGCCGCAGGTAATGAAGCGCAGCAACTCCTTGCGATTCTGGGCGGCCAGGTACTCGGCCAGCGTCACCGGCGCGATCGCGGCAGCAGGCAGCGCCGCGGCCATCAGAAGTAACCCTCCTGCTTCTTGCGCTCCATCGAGGCACCGACATCGCGATCGATCACGCGCCCCTGGCGCTCGGAGGTGGTGGCCACCAGCATCTCCTCGATGATCTGCGGCAACGTGGCCGCATCGCTGTCGATTGCCGCGGTCAAGGGGTAACAACCGAGCGTGCGGAAACGCACCCGCCGCTGTTGTGGCTTTTCACCCGGCTGCAGTGGCATGCGGGCGTCGTCCACCATGATCAGCGCGCCGTCACGCTCGACCACGGGACGTTCGGCAGCGTAATACAGCGGCACGAGCGGAATATCCTGCTGGTAGATGTATTGCCAGATATCCAGCTCGGTCCAGTTCGAAAGCGGAAACACCCGCAGGCTTTCACCGAGATTGTGGCGCGTGTTGTACAGGCGCCAGAGTTCCGGGCGCTGTCGTTTCGGATCCCAGCGGTGCTGGGCCGAGCGCAGCGAGAACACCCGCTCCTTGGCGCGTGACTTCTCCTCATCGCGGCGCGCACCGCCAAAGGCGGCATCGAAGCCATAGCGATCGAGCGCCTGCTTCAGACCCTGGGTCTTCATGATATCGGTATGCAGTGCCGAGCCATGCACGAAGGGGTTGACGCCCATCGCCACGCCTTCAGGGTTCACGTGCACGATCAGCTCCATGCCCACGCGCCGCGCGGTGGCGTCGCGAAAAGCGATCATCTCGCGGAATTTCCAGGTCGTGTCTACATGCAGCAGCGGAAACGGCGGCTGCCCTGGGTAGAAGGCCTTCTGCGCCAGGTGCAGCATCACCGAACTGTCCTTGCCGATCGAGTAGAGCAGCACCGGGCGTGCGCACTCAGCCACGACCTCGCGCATGATGTGGATGCTCTCGGCCTCGAGCCGCTCGAGATGTGACAATCGCTTCATGGCTTCCCTGAGACCGACTGGAGCGCGATTTTATAGCCTCGCGCCGCGCATATCCTTATTCTAGCTGGCCATGTCAGACCAGCCCCTGGACAATCGGCTCATCGCTGTGCCGGAGGCGCGCGAACTGGACCTGTTTGCCGCGCTGCTGGAGCGGCGCGGTGCGCGGGTACTGCGTGTGCCGCTGGTAGCTATCCACGAGGCACCCGACCCCGAGCCGGTGCTGGCGTGGTTGCAGCAGTTCTGCGCCGGTGGCTGCGACGATCTGATTTTATTGACTGGTGAAGGCCTGCGCCGCCTGCTGGCCTGTCTGGAGCGCTGGCAGCCGCAACTGCGCCCGCAGTTCCTGCAGGCGCTGGCGCAGGCGCGCAAGATCACCCGTGGACCCAAGCCAGCGCGTGCGCTGGGCGAGTTGGGGCTGGCGCCAGACATCGAGGCGACGGTAGCGACCACCGACGGCGTCATTGCCAGTCTTGGCGATCTGGATCTGCAGGCCCGCCGCATCGGACTGCAGTTGTATGGGAGTGATCCCAACCTGAAGCTACAGCAGTTCCTGCGCGCCAAGGGCGCGCAGCTAGCCGCGGTGGCGCCCTACGTCTATGCCAGCGCCATTGACGACGCTGCGGTGCTGGCACTGCTGCAGCAGCTGCGCACTGGCAACATTGATGCCATTGCCTTCACCAGCAAGGCGCAGATCAATCGGCTGTTCGCGGTCGCACCGCAGAATCAGGTGTGCGCAGCGCTGGCGGCCACGCAGGTGGCGGTCGTGGGCCCGGTGGTGGCCGAGGCACTGCAACAGCGCGCTGTGCGCGTCGATGCCATGCCGCAATCGAGCTGGTCGATGAAGCCCTTGTCGGCAGAGCTGGCGCGCCTGCTCGCCGGGCGTTGAATCAGGCGTAGAGGCGCTGCAGAAAGCCCAGCAGCTGTTCCATCTCGGCGCGCGTGAAGCGGCTGGCCATCTGCCGCTCGAGCGAGCGCACCTGCACGATCAGCGCCTCGAGTTCGGCGCTGCCCTTCGTGGTCAGGAAAATTCCCTGGCGGCGCCGATCGCGCACTGAACGGCAGCGCTCGAGCAATCCGGCTTTTTCCAGCCGATCGAGCAGCGCCACGATGCTCGCCTTGTCGATGCCGAGATGGGTGCCGAGTTCGAACTGGGCAATGCCGGGGTTCGAGCCCACCAGCACCATCAGGCTGAAGAGCCCCGGGCGCAATTTCTGTTCACCGATGACCGCCACGTACTGGCGCCATGAGGCCAGGTGAGCGCGTCGCAGGGTGTAGCCGAGCAGGCGTGGCAGGCAACCCAGATCGACCTTGGCGCCTTCGGCGCGTTCGACGCGCGTATTCGCGCGGCGGGTCCGTGCCCGCGTCGCAGCGGGGATCGCCCGCTCACTCAGTGCCATCGCCACCATGTTCGAACCTCACAGCAACCGGATCTGGCCGGCATGCGCGTCGCTCGGAACAGTATAGTTTCGTTATTGTTGGGCTTGCAAATGATTGCAGATATTGCACTGCATTCAGATTCAACCGGTAGTTTCACCGGTACGGCCGCCGATCGCGGCGTAGTGTTCGGGCTGCCGATCGCGAAACAGGCCCCAGCCGTCGCGACGGCGGCGAAGTTGCGCCAGATCAAATTTGGCCAGCAACACCGCTTCTTCATTATTGGCTGCCTCCACTACCAGTGCTCCGGTTTCATCGGCAATGAACGAGCTGCCATGAAATCGGATATGCAGTCCTGCGGGATCCTGCCGTGAGTGCTCGGTGCCGATGCGATTCGATGCCAGCAGCGGCATCAAGTTCGCCGCCGCATGGCCCTGCTGCACACGCTGCCAGTGGCGTCGAGAATCGATGGGCGGCGCCGGCGGCGGCTCGCTGCCAATGGCAGTCGGATACAGGAGAATTTCCGCGCCCTTGAGCGCCATCACGCGTGCGCTCTCCGGAAACCACTGATCCCAGCAGATTGCCACCCCGATGCGCCCCACTGCGGTATCCCAGACGCGAAAGCCGGTATCGCCGGGGCTGAAATAGAATTTTTCCTGGTAGCCCGGCCCGTCGGGTATGTGGGTCTTGCGATAGATACCGAGATTGCGGCCGTCGGCATCGATGATCGCGATCGAATTAAAATAGGCGTTGTTGGCGCGCTCGAAGAAACTCACCGGCAGCACGACCCTGAGTTCGGCCGCCAGCGCCGCGAACTGTCGCAACAGCGCGCAATCGCCTGCGGGCTGCGCGAGTTCGAGGTAGGCGGGATCCTGTTCAATGCAGAAGTACGGCGTGGCAAACAGCTCCTGCAGCAGAATCAGCCGCGCACCACCGGCAGCCGCCTGCCTTACCAGGCGCTCAGCGCTGGCGATATTGGCGGCCAGATCCCAGCTGCACGCAAACTGTGTCACCGCCGCCACCAGCGGCGAGGAGGCGGAAGTGGCTTGATTCACGAGGCTCCTCCTTTGACTGCATTGCTGATGATCACGGCGGTGTGCAGCGCGCGCATGCCATCCTCGCCAGTGACGATCACCGGCGCCTGCGTGCGACAACTGGCAATGAAGGCGATGATCTCGCTGCGCAGCGCGTCGCCCTGCTCGAAGGAGCGCTCCTCGATGCTGACCGGCAGGTGCGCCTCGCCCGCAGGCACAGCCTGCTTGCGAATCACGGTGAGGATCTTCTGCTGCAGATCGAGCGACAGGTAGGCATCATCCTGGAACACGCGCAGCTTGCGTTCGGTCTTGAGGCTCACCCGGCTGGCCGTGGCATTGGCCACGCAGCCGTTGGCGAAGCGGATGCGCGCATTGGCAATGTCGATCTCGCTGGAAAACACTGGCGTACCGATCGCATCGACTGCGACGATCTCGCTGCCGACCATGCTCTGCACGATATCCAGATCGTGGATCATCAGGTCGAGCACCACGTTGACATCGGTGCCACGCTCGCGAAACGGCGCCAGTCGCTGGCATTCGATGAAACGTGGCGCGCGCAGTACCGGTTCGGCGGCGATCACCACCGGATTGAAACGCTCGAGGTGCCCGACCTGCAGCACCCGACCCTTGCGGCGCGCCAGATCGATCAGCTGCTGGGCCTGCGCCACCGATTCGGTAATGGGTTTTTCCACCAGCACATGCGCGCCGCTGTCGAGGAAGGCGCGGGCAATTTCGAAGTGCAGCGCGGTCGGCGTGACGATGCTGACCGCATCGACCTTGCCCAGCAGTTCGCGATAGTCACTGACTGCCGGCACACCGAGCTCAGCAGCCACCCTGGCGGCGACTTCCGGCTGCGGGTCGACCACTGCCTGCAGAACGCATGTGGATAGCGTGGTGTATTTCTGGGCATGGAACCTGCCGAGATACCCGGCACCAATCACCGCAGCGCGCACTTTATCCATGACAGGTATTATGCCCTGATCGACTATCGACCTTGCGGGTCGCGGGCAGACCAAGGGAAATTTCGCGCATGGTGTCGTTAATTCAATCCTGGAGGGGCTTTCGGCGCACGCGTGGTGCCACGCGTGAGCTGCTCACGCTGCTGCTGTGCCTAGCGATCGGGCTCGTGATCATGCCCTGGCTGATTTGGGCGGTGGGCAGCAACACGCTGGGTGCCTATTCCAATGGCGGCCCCTTCAGCTTGTGGCGCGACTATCTGGTCGGCCTGCTGCATGGCTCGCTCGCCTTCTGGCTGGTGGTACTGGGCCCTTACTTCGCCGTGTGGCTGTGGCGGGCACTGCGCTGGGGCTGGCGACACCGGAACTGAGCCGGTGGCGGCCCGCGCCGCGCGCCGGGAAATAGAACTCCGTCACAGTTTGCTGGTCAGACCCCCATTGGAGTGTTTGTCACGGGCGTGCAAGATGCCCCCAGTCAAGGTGAATTCGCAGGACTTGTGCCAGTGCCGTACGACCGCTACAGCGTATATGTCAACAGCCCGGACCTCAGCCCTGAGGAGGAGGCGGAACCCGATCGGCAGCGCGAATACGTGATGGCAAATATCAAGGCGGCATTGGTGACATCGAGGCTGACGCTGAGCTCCAGCAACCCGGGCGTCGACCCTTATGACAGCCGCCTCGGCAAGCGGCCCTATTCAGCCTGGCAGGGCCGCCACCGTTGACGGCCATGCGTAGGGCCCCTGCCGGGGCCAGTAGCGCCAGGCCAACGCGGCCAGCGCAATGAGCAACAGAATCTGGCAAACGTGCCGCCAGCGCGTGCCGCGCAGCTCGCCGATAAAGCCGGCGCCCGCCAGTGCCGCCAGGCTCCACGACCAGGCCAGCCCGGTCAGCAACGGCGCGCGTTCGGGAGCCAGGCGCACGGCGTATTCGGGCAGCAGCACAAACACCACTGCTGTCATCCCGAGCGATACGGCCAGGGCTACGGCCGAGCCGGTGATGATGCCAAGTATCACGGCCAGGGGTTTCATGGGATATTCATGCGATTATCTAACCTGTCCACAGTTCAGCCGCCTGTGACTGCCCGTTTGGGCGCAAAAATGTCAGACTCAGCCTACACAACCTATTTTTCCTGAGAGAGCAGTACGCCGCATGGCCCGAGTTCCAACCCGCCTGTTCAGAGCCCTGCTGCCCATAGGCATGGGCGCCACCTGCCTGCTGCTGCTGGCCGCCACCGGCTCCAGCGGCGCGCCGGTCCCCACCCTGGCACTGCCCGATGGCGCGCTGCAGCCGACTATCAAACAGCAGCTGCTCGCGCCGCGCATCGCCAGCATTCTAGAGCAATGGCATTACAGCCGCCGACCGATCGACGACGCGTTCTCGGCGCAGGTCTTCGAGCGCTACCTCGACGCGCTCGACGGCCAGCACAGCTATTTCATGGCCAGCGATATCGCCGCGCTGCAGAACCTGCGCACTTCCTTCGACGACATGATCCATACCGGCCAGATCGAGCCGGCCTTCGCGATTTTCGCCAAGCTGCAGCAGCGCAATCGCGAACGCATCAAATTCGCGATCAGCCAGCTCGACAATGAACCGGATTTCAAGCTGAACGAGAGTTTCAACTTCGATCGCGACAAGGCGCCCTGGCCGAAGGATCGCGCCGAGCTCGACGAGCTGTGGCGCCTGCGGGTCAAGAGCGACGCGCTCTCGCTGATGCTCACCGGCAAGAGCTGGCAGGAGGCGGCCGACACGCTGCGCAAGCGCTACGCGCACGTGCTGCAGCGCGTAGGTCAGGTCACTGGTGATGATGTATTCGAGTCGATGATGAATGCTTATGCGGCGGTCTATGACCCGCATTCGAATTACTTTTCGCCGCGCAGCTCGGAGGAATATCGCATCCAGATGAGCCTCAGTTACGAGGGCATCGGCGCTTCACTGCAGCTGGCAGACGATTACGTCACCATCAGTTCATTGCTGCCCGGTGGCCCGGCGGCTGCAGCGGCCACCATCAAGCCCAGTGATCGCATCATGGCTGTGGGCCAGGGCCATGACGGG
>JAYUZE010000112.1:0-4412 GCA_043752035.1 Gammaproteobacteria bacterium | reverse complement strand
TCCAGTATCACGGCCGCGTCAAGGCGCTGGCCGACGCCGCCCGCGAAGCCGGGCTTGAACTCTAGGCATTCCTCCAGGATCGCATCGCATGGCAAGAATCGAAAAGAACCAGAGCGCCGACGACCTGCTTGAAAAGCTGGTCGCGGTCAATCGCACGGCCAAGGTCGTTAAGGGCGGCCGCCAGTTCGGCTTCACCGCACTTACCGTGGTGGGCGATGGCGCCGGCCGCGTCGGCTTCGGTTTCGGCAAGGCGCGTGAAGTGCCGGTGGCGATTTCCAAGGCGATGGCGCAGGCGCGTAAGAACCTGGTGAATGTCAGCCTGGCCAACGACACGCTGCACTACGCGGTCAAGGGCGAGCACGGCGCGACCCGCATTTTCATGCAGCCGGCCTCAAGCGGTACTGGCGTCATCGCCGGTGGCGGCATGCGCGCGGTGCTCGAATGCGCCGGTGTGCGCAACGTGCTGGCCAAGAGCTACGGCTCGCGCAACCCGATCAACGTGGTGCGCGCAACAGTCAAGGCACTGGCGGGCGTGCGCTCGCCGGATGAAATTGCCGCCAAACGCGGCAAGAGTCTCGAAGACATACTCGGGTGAGCGGCATGGCTCCTAGCAAACAGATCTCAGGCAAACAGATCAAGGTGACCCTGATGCGCAGCCTCTTCGGGCAGCTGCGTCATATCAGCGCTTCGGCGCGCGGCCTGGGCCTGCGCCGTCCGCATCAGTCCGTCTCGGTGGCCGATACCGCGGAGAATCGCGGCATGATCAATACGGCCAGCCACATGCTGAAGGTGGAGCGAAACTGACATGCGATTGAACACCATCAAACCCGGCCCTGGTTCGCGCAAGGTGCGCCTGCGCGTCGGCCGCGGTGCCTCTGCCGGACAAGGCAAGACCTGTGGCCGTGGCGTCAAGGGCCAGCGCGCCCGCAAGGGCGGCTATCACAAGGTCGGCTTCGAAGGCGGCCAGATGCCCATCCAGCGCCGCATGCCCAAAGTCGGCTTCCGTTCCGCTATCAAGAAGGTGCGTGCCGAAGTGCGCCTGCACGAGCTGGCGCTGGTCAGCGTGACGCCGATCGATCTGGCGGCGCTGAAGGCTGCGCAGCTGATCCCGGTGTTTGCGGAGAAGGCCAAGGTCGTGCTGTCGGGTGATATCAAGAAGGCCGTGCAGCTCAAGGGTATCGGCGTCACCAAGGGTGCGCGCGCGGCTATTGAAGCGGCCGGCGGCAAGGTCGAAGACTGATGGCAACCAGCGCGCCCACCAATCCGGCGGCGACCTTTGCCGAGGCCGGCCGCCTCGGCGAGATACGCAATCGCCTGTTCTTCCTGCTGGGCGCACTGGTGGTCTATCGCATTGGCACCTTCATTCCGGTGCCGGGCATCAACCCGGAAGCGGTTGCGAAATTCTTCAACGACCAGGCGAACACGATTCTCGGCGTCGTCAACACCTTCAGCGGCGGCGCTTTGCAGCGCCTGTCGATCTTCGCGATGGGCGTGATGCCCTATATCTCGGCGTCGATCATCATCCAGATGCTGTCGATGGTGGTGCCGACGCTGATGGAATACCGCAAGGAAGGCGAGGCCGGGCGGCGCAAGACTACGCAGCTGACGCGCTACGCCACCGTGGGCCTGGCGGTGTTCCAGTCCTTTGGTGCCGCGGCCGCGTTGCAAAACGGCGGCATGGTGCTGGCTGGTGGTGTGCAGTGGATGCTGGTCGCCACCGTGACCATGACCACCGGCACGCTGTTCCTGATGTGGCTGGGTGAGCAGATCACCGAGCGCGGCATCGGCAACGGCATCTCGATGCTGATTCTCTCGGGCATTGTCGCCGGCATTCCCGGCGCGATCAGCCGCACCTTCACCTCGGTGAACAACGGCGAGATGCTGCCGATCTTCGCGATCGTGCTGGTGATCATCGTGGTCGGCGTCACGGCCTTCTGCGTCTATGTCGAGCGCGCACAGCGGCGCATCACCGTGCACTACGCCAAGCGTCAGGTCGGGCGCCGCCTGTATGCGGGCCAGAGCAGCCACCTGCCGTTCAAACTCAACATGTCGGGCGTGATCCCGCCGATTTTTGCTTCGAGCCTGCTGCTGTTCCCGGCCACGATGGCGAGCTTTTTCGCCACCGGCGGCGCCGACAGCAGGTGGAGCCTGGCAATGCAGCGCGTGCAGGCGGCGCTCAACTACGGCCAGCCGCTGCACCTGGTGCTGTACGCGGCGCTGATCCTGGGCTTCACCTTTTTCTACACCGCGCTGGTGTTCAACGCGCGCGATACCGCCGACAACCTGAAGAAGTCGGGTGCCTTCATTCCCGGCATCCGCCCCGGCCAGCAGACCGGCGAATACATCGACAAGGTGCTCTCGCGCCTGACGCTGTGGGGCGCGTTCTACATCATGGCCGTGTGCCTGTTGCCCGAATTTCTGGTTTCCTCGCAGGGCGTGCCGTTTCAGTTCGGCGGCACCTCGCTGCTGATCGTGGTGGTGGTGGTCATGGATTTCATGGCGCAGCTGCAGGCGCACATGATGTCCAATCAATATCCGGGCCTGATGAAAAAGGCGAATCTGCTGGGAGCGGGCCGTGGTGCCCCAGGTCAAGGTGAGAGATGAAAGTACGTCCGTCAGTGAAGAAGATCTGCAAGAACTGCAAGATCGTGCGCCGCCGTCGCGTGGTCTACGTGATCTGCGTCGACGCGCGCCACAAGCAGCGCCAGGGTTAGGAGAGCACACATGGCACGCATAGCCGGTATCAACATTCCGATGAACAAGCATGTGGTCATCGGACTGACCCACATCTTCGGCGTCGGCCCGACCCGTTCGCTCGAGGCCTGCACCGCCGCAGGCGTCGACCCGACCACCAAGGTCAAGGATCTGACCGAGACCGAGGTCACGGCGATCCGCGCCCAGCTGTCGCGCTGGCCGCTGGAAGGTGACCTGCGCCGCGAAGTGTCGATGAACATCAAGCGACTGATGGACCTGGGTACCTGGCGCGGCATCCGCCATCGCAAGGGTCTGCCGGTCCGTGGTCAACGCACGCGCACCAATGCGCGTACCCGCAAGGGCCCGCGCAAGCAGGCCGTGAAGCTCAACGCCCCGCCGGGCAAGGTTTGATAGCAGGCAATCATTATGGCTGAACAGAAAGCACAGCAGACCGGCGCGAGCGCCGCGGCGGCCGCGGCCGGCGGCGCCAAGAAGCCCAAGAAGGCCCGCAAGAACGTGCTCGATGCGATCGCGCACGTGCACGCGTCGTTCAACAACACGATCATCACGATCACCGACCGCCAGGGCAACACGCTCTCGTGGGCGACCTCGGGTGGCTGCGGCTTCCGCGGTTCGCGCAAGAGCACGCCGTTCGCGGCGCAGGTCGCCGCCGAGAAGGCCGGTGTGGCAGCGCAGGAACACGGCGTGAAGAATGTCGAAGTGCGCGTGGGCGGCCCCGGTCCCGGTCGTGAATCGGCGGTACGCGCGCTCAACAGCTGCGGCCTGAAGATTACCAGCATTGAAGATGTCACCCCGATTCCCCATAACGGCTGCCGGCCGCCGAAGAAGCGCCGCGTCTGACGCGGTTGCAGACTCAAGCTAAGGAATAGAGAACAACATGGCGCGATATATTGGCCCCAAGTGCAAGCTCGCCCGGCGCGAAGGCACCGACCTGTTTCTCAAGAGCGGCGCCAAGCCGATCGAGAGCAAGTGCAAGTTCCAAGTACCGCCCGGCGGCATCAAGAGCGAGCGCCGCCAGCGGCTGTCCGACTACGGCCTGCAGTTGCGCGAGAAGCAGAAGCTGCGCCGCATGTACGGCGTGCTCGAGCGGCAGTTTCACGGGTACTACAAAATGGCGGCGCGCCGCACCGGTGCCACCGGCGAGACGCTGCTCAAGCTGCTGGAATCGCGCCTCGACAACGTCGTCTATCGCATGGGCTTTGCCGCTACGCGCGCCGAGGCGCGCCAGCTGGTGAGCCACAAGGCCATCGAAGTTAACAGCCATATCGTCTCGATCGCTTCCTACCAATGCAGCGCCGGCGATGTGGTGCAGGTGCGCGAGCGTTCGCGCAAGCAATTGCGCATCCAGGGCGCGCTGGCCTCGGCCACCCAGGCGGGCCTGCCCGACTGGGTCGAGGTGAGCGACAAAGAGATGCGCGGAATTTTCAAGACCGTACCGGCGCGCGAGGATGTCCTGCCGGACATCAACGAGAACCTGGTGGTCGAGTTGTATTCGAAATAACGGTGGAGCACCTATGCAGTCCCTGGTAACCGAATTTCTCAAGCCTCGTGTAGTCAAGGTGCAGCCCGTGGCCCCGCGTCAGGCGCGGGTAGTCATTGAACCTTTCGAGCGCGGTTTCGGCCATACGCTCGGCAACGCACTGCGGCGCGTGCTGCTCTCCTCGATGCCCGGTGCGGCGATCACCGAAGTCGAGATC
>JAYUZE010000111.1:0-8356 GCA_043752035.1 Gammaproteobacteria bacterium | reverse complement strand
CCAGCTTCACCGCCGGATCGGGCTTCAGATAGTTCTCGAGTGTGCCATGCGCTGCGGCTGCCCAGAACTCAACAGCCTGTAAAAGCAGCTGTTCAGCTTCGGTGAGCGCGTTCTCACCACCGCCATCGCGCTTGCGACCGAGGGCCTCCAGGACGAAGCTGGTGATCGGGTAGATGCCGCGCCAGGTCTCTGCCATAGGCCAATTCAAGCGAAAATCGCTAATCCTCTCTGTGAGGTTAGGTAGCTAACTTTCTAATTACCTTAAAATAGCTGCCGCCCAGTGCATCATATTCCGATGTGTCAGGAATTCAAGAAGCGGGCTTCCGGGCACTGCCGACCACACCAAATCTTGCATTGATAATCGCATGCATTGCGCGATATCCTGAGCCTAGACCCCTGACAGCAAAGCCTTTCCATATTAAGAACAATTAAGGCAGCACCTGAACTTCCAGCGACAGCGCTCCAACGATTCAGGCCTGACCGGAGACAGGAAACACTCATGGATTCCACACTGACGCACAAACTGGAAACGGCAGTCACGATTCTGATCGGTCACGGCGCACTGAAGGATCGGCTCGCTCTCGCCTACGGCGATTGTCTGGAGCAGCTCGACGAACACGACGTGCCCGAAGAAGTGCAGGATGAATTTGCGCAGATGACGCAGGCCATGCATCGCGCGCGTGCTTTGCCGGGCGACAACATCGTGCGCGCCTCGATACGCAAGTTCTCCAACGAAGAAGCGCAGCGCTACGCCGCACTGGTAGTGCGCATGTATGGATTGCGCATGGCCGATCTGGCTGCGGTTCGCACGCCGCTGCGCGCGCCAGCACCGCGCGGCACCACACCGCTGGCCGCCTTGCTCGGACTCGAAAGTGCGGGTGCCGGCGGCGGTACACACAGCAAGATAGCGAGCCGCGCACAGCGCATCTAACTCCGGTTGGCGTTCAGTCCAGCTTGAACTCGATTATATCCCAGCGCGTCGATTCCTCGTGGCGCGCCTGGCGGCGGATGGCATCGACCAGCGCCCGCTCGTCCCAGCTCACCTTCTCGTCGGCCAGGTCGGTGATATATTTCGGCACGACGATCTCCTTGCCGAAGCCGTTCAGCAGTACCACAGGCTTGTCGCTGGCCTTGGCATAGTTGACCTGGAATACCAGCATTTCAGACTGAGTGCTCGCCAGACACCCGAGTGCCACCACCACCTCGGCGCCGTTGATCTGGCAGCGCAGATCCTCGCGCCTGGTCTCGATCCCGGTACCCGCCGGGGGCTTATCCGGTGTGCTGCAATTGCGATAATAGAAGTTGCGGGCACTTTCCAGATACTCGAAGACCCGCAGATAATCTTCGCTGGCCTGGTAGTCGTGCGTGACGAAAACGCGGATGGGATCGCGCTGTGACATGGACACAGTGTACTGTGCGCCCCCGGAGGTTGGAAATCTTTGCGATTACTGGTCTACAACATCCGTTATGCCACCGGCACCGGACCGGCATTTCACCTGCCGGTGCCCGGCGCGGGGTACCTGCGCAGCAGCCGCCGGGTGCTCGATGAGATCACTACGTTCATCCGTCGCGAAGACCCCGACCTAATCGGCCTGGTCGAGGTGGACACGGGCTCGATCCGCAGCGGCATGGTCAACCAGGCCGAACACATCGCCGATTCACTGGGGCACTACACCGCCTACGAGTGCAAGTACGGCTCGCGCTCGATCAACAACCTGGTGCCGATCGTGCGCAAGCAGGCCAATGCGCTGCTGGCGGCGCCGCGCGTGACCGGCGAGCGTTTTCACTATTTCGATACCGGCATCAAGCGCCTGATCATCGAGCTCGAGCTCGACGAGGTATGCGTATTTCTCGTCCACTTGTCGCTCAAATACCGGCACCGCCAATACCAGCTGCGCACCCTGCACGACCTGATCGCCGGCGCCACCAAGCCGGTGATCGTCGCCGGCGACTTCAACACTTTCTGGGGGACGCACGAGATCTACCTGTTCATGCGCGCCTCCGGTCTGCGCAGCGCCAACAGCCAGGGTCTCCCCACCTATCCCTCGCGCCGGCCGCGCGTCGAGCTCGATTTCATCCTGGTCAGCGCCGGTATCGAGGTGAAGGATTTTCGCATTCCGGAAGTGCGCTACTCGGATCATCGTCCGCTGATCTGCGATTTCGAAATCAAACGTGAAGGTGCGACATGAACGAACCGGCCGCCTGGCAACTGACGCGCGCTGCCGATGGCATCGCCACCCTGACGCTCGATCGCCCTGGCGGCTCGGCCAATTCGCTCAGTCGAGCAGTGATGCAGGAACTGGGCGAGCAGCTCAAAGCTCTGCAGGCGCAGCCCCCGCGGGGACTGATCGTGCGCTCGGGCAAGAGTTCCGGTTTCATCGCCGGCGCCGACATCCGCGAATTCACGCAACTGCGGAACCAGGCCGACGCACTGCAGCTGATCCGCGGGGGACAGCAGGTGTGCGACCAGCTGGCAGCGCTCCCCTGCCCGACCGTGGCCGCGATCCAGGGCTTCGCGCTGGGCGGCGGGCTGGAGCTCGCACTGGCCTGTCGTTATCGCATCGGTGTCGACGATGGCCGGCTGTCACTTGGGCTGCCCGAGGTGCAACTGGGCATTCATCCGGGCTTCGGCGGCACGGTGCGCAGCGTGCAGGCACTGGGCATGCGCGCGGCGATGGACCTGATGCTGACCGGCAAGCCCGTGCGTGCCGATCGCGCGCTGGCGATCGGCCTGGTGGACCGACTGGTCGCCGCCAGCGAGCTCGACGCTGTCGCGCGCCGGATCCTCACCGAGGCGCCGCCGGCACAGCGCGCGCCATTCGCCGACCGGCTGCTGAACCTGCCCGGAGTGCGTGCGCTGGTGCGCCGCTCGCTCGAGGCGCGGGTCGCACGCCACGCGCGCCGCGAGCACTACCCTGCGCCGTACGCGATCATCGATCTGTGGGTGAAATACGGCGCGCACGGTCGCGCCGCCTTCGACGCCGAGGCCAAATCGATCGCGCAGCTGTTCACGACCACCACGGCGCGCAGCCTGGTACGCGTGTTCCTGCTGCAGGATCGTCTCAAGGCACTGGGTGGCAAGCCTGCGACGCCAATCAAGCGCGTGCATGTGATCGGTGCCGGTGTGATGGGCGGCGACATTGCGGCCTGGTGCGCACTGCGCGGTCTTGAGGTCACGCTGCAGGATCGCGAGCAGAAATTCATCGACCCGGCATTGCTGCGCGCGAGCACACTGTTCGACAAGCGGCTGAAGGACCCCGGTGAGCGCGCCCAGGCGCGCGATCGCCTGCGCGCCGATGTGGCCGGGAGCGGCGTCGCCAATGCCGATGTGCTGATCGAGGCTATCTTTGAAGACCCGGACGCCAAGCGCGCGCTCTACGCCCAGGCCGAACCGCGCCTGCCGGCGGCAGCCCTGCTGGCCACCAACACCTCGAGTATTACGCTGGAGGTGCTGGCCAAAGAGCTGGCGGATCCGGGCCGGCTGATCGGACTGCATTTCTTCAACCCGGTAGCGCAGATGCCGCTGGTCGAAGTGATCCACGCTGGAAATACCCATGCTGCCCCGCTGGCCGCGGCGATGGCGTTCGCGCGCCGCATCGACAAGCTGCCACTGCCGTGCCGCAGCGGACCCGGATTCCTGGTCAATCGGGTACTGTTTCCCTACCTGCATGAAGCGCTGTACGCCGCCGGCGAAGGCGTGCCGCTGGCGCTGATCGATCAGATCGCGGTCGAGTTCGGCATGCCGATGGGTCCGATCGAATTGTCCGATGTGGTGGGGCTGGATGTGTGCCTGCATGTCGGCGACATCATCACGCGCGAGCTCGGCCGTGAGCTGCCACCGTTCGCTGCGCGCATGCGCGAACTGGTCGCGGCCAAGCACCTCGGCCGCAAGAATGGCCAGGGTTTTTATCTGTGGCAGGACGGCAAACCACAGCGCACACCGGCCACTGTTACGGCGCCGGCCGACCTTACCGACCGGCTGATACTGCCGATGCTCAACGAGAGCGCGGCCTGCCTACGCGAGCAGGTGGTAGCCGATCTCGACCTGCTCGATGCCGGCATTGTCTTCGGCGTTGGCTTCGCGCCCTTCCGCGGCGGACCCATGCAATACGCGCGCGATCGCGGCATCGCCAACGTCGTGGCACGCCTGGGCGAGCTGGAAGCGAGGCATGGTTCACGTTTTCGCCCGGACGCGTACTGGTCATCGCTTTCCTAGCAACGCGGGTCTGAACGACGAGCAGCACGCACGGTAGCCGCGGGGCCCTGTGCTACCATCAAGCGTTAACGGGCCCTGAAGGATTGCAATGAGCGAAGGTCGATCCGCCGACGTGGCACTGCTGCGCAAGCTCTCGCCGCTGGACGGAATGAAGAACGATAACCTGGCGGCGCTCGCCCGCAAGGTGTCGATCCGGGAATTGCCGGCCAATCGCATGCTCTTCAAGGAGGGCGACACCGAGCGGCGCACCTATTGGCTGATCTCGGGCATGGTTGAGTTGCGCGAAGGTGAACGCACCGCCGCCATGATCCGCGGCGGCACGCCCGAAGCACGCGTACCACTGTCGCCGAAGATGCCGCGCCGTCAGGCGGCGCGCGCGGTCGATACGATCGAATACCTGGTGGTCGATGCCGACCTGCTCGACATGATGATCACCTGGGACCAGACTGGCACCTACGAAGTCGGCGAGCTGCAGGCGCAATTTGGCAGCGGCGCCGGCGGCGACGACTGGATGACCACGCTCCTGCAGACCAAGGCCTTTCACCGCATTCCGCCGGCCAATATCCAGGCCATCTTCATGCGCATGCAGCGCGTCGCCTGCCGCACCGGCGAGGTGATCATCCAGCAGGGCACCGAGGGCGACTACTTCTACGCGATCGTCAGCGGCAAATGCGTGGTCACGCGCGAGACACCGCTGAACCGTGAAGGCATCCGCCTGGCCGAGCTGACGGTCGGCGACACCTTTGGCGAAGAGGCGCTGATCTCCGAAGCCAAGCGCAACGCCACCATCACCATGCTCACCGACGGCGTGCTGATGCGCCTCAGCAAACAGGATTTCCGCGATCTCATGAATGAGTCGCTGCAGCAGTGGGTTTCCTACCCGGAGGCGCGCGAGATCATCGCCAAGGGCGGTCGCTGGCTGGACGTACGCCTGCCCTCGGAATTCCAGAACCTGGCCATCGAAGGCGCGCTCAACATCCCGCTGTATTTCATCCGCCTGAAGCTGGCTACGCTCGATCGCAACGTTCCCTACGTGGTCTATTGCGACACCGGCCGGCGCAGTTCGGCCGGCGCCTTCATCCTGCTGGAGCGCGGTTTCGACGCCTACGTGCTGCGCGGCGGCCTGGCGAGCGCGGAATCTGAGCTGCGCCGGCCGGGCTAGCAACCTCAGAAGTCGCCGGTATCATTCAGATACAGGGCATCGTGCGGCCCGGCGGGCAGCCCGGTGCCTTTGGTGTTGATCGCCAGTCCATTGGCCTGTTGAGCCAGCGGAACGTAGTTCGGCGCCGCCTTGGTAATAGCGGCAGCGATCACGTCAGCAAGCAAGCCGGCCAGTCCACCACTGTTATTGTTGTTATGCGGCTGATACACCAGCAGCTGATGGTTCGTCCAGAGCTCGGCACCGGTCTTGGTACTCTTCAGGCTGTAATTGAGCTCTACAGTCACAGCTGTGGACAAGACCACATACCGGGCGTCCCAGCGCTCGATGGAGATGTACATCACCGAATCAGCGCCAAATAGTTCACCCAGTCGATGCGGGTCGCCAGTGTGCACAAGGTGTGCATCGCTGAGGCCGTCATCGGCGAGTACCGAGCGCACCATGTTCACCGGAAACACGTAGTAACCGCGTTCCGCCAGCGGCTTGGAAATGGTAGCCAGAAAATACTCTGGCGCGTTGACATCCACACTCTTGTTGATGACGGGTACGACCAGAATTGAACTGGGTCTCTCGGTTCTGAGCCTGGTGAAATCGGCTTTGCGCGGCGCGTTCACGCATCCAGCCATATTCACCAGCAGCGCCGCTGCCAGGATCCACACTGTTCGCTGCAATATCATGATCAAGACCCCGGTTTGGCCGCTGGGTTTGGCTCGGCCGACACCAGTTTGATCATGCGATCCATGAAGATCGTGGCCTCAGGCCACTGCTTTTCCTCGCTTTGAAAGGCCTTGATGGCATCCTGGGTCTTGCCCTGCTGCAACATCAGGTAGCCATATTCGGCATAGATGCCGGGAGCGACGGTCGCGTGCGTCTGCTCCGCGCCCTTCACTACCGCCGCCAGGCTTAGCGCAAAGTCGTTGGCATTGGCGGGAGCCTTGTAGTAGGCGTACAGGGAACGATCATAGTTTCCCCATGCATACCTATCGTGAGAGGTCACACACCCGCCAAGCAACGTCAGCGTAACGCCGCTGCAAAGCAGCGTCAGGTGCCGGCTCACCGCGATGCATCGGGCGGGAGCACGATCGCGTGCGTCTCGCCACTGCTTACAAACGCCTTGTCGTGAAACAGCACGGCAGCGCCCTGGCGGATTTCCACCTGATGGACGCCTTCCAGTACGGCAAGTACGCCGGGATTGCCGTTGTATTTCTCGGTCGGACCCATGGCCAGCCCATCGACATACAGGATTGACCCGGCCGGCGCCCCTTTGACCACCAGGCTCGGTTGTGCGGAGCCGGTGCTGACAACCGTCTGCGGCAACGTGCAGGCCGCCAGTGAAATGAGCAGCAGCGTCGCGATGAAGGATTTCATGGGCATCACTCCTTGATCTCGCTCACGTACATTCCGCCCTTGGTAGCGTCCGAAACCGCGCCACTCAGCAATTGCACCACAGCGCCTTCATTGGTCTCGTTGTCCCCGAACAGGCTCGCTATCTGCGCCTCCCCGACACGCTTGGCAGGCAACTCAATATCGAAGCCAGTCTGGGCGCTCTTGACGGTGCCTCCTTGCTGCAAGATTGCAAGGCGGTCGCCTACCTTCAGGCCCTGGCGTTCGCCGCCGGAGATATAGAGTGTTTGCCCGTCGACTTTCAGAATATCGGTGCGCCAGGGACGTTCTTCCAGCTTGGTAATAAGCGCACCCTGCAGGTCGGAGATTGCCGCGCCGATCGCGCGATCGTTGAGCGCCTCGTCATAGTCTGCCTTGCTGCCAAAACCCGCCACTTCCCCGGACTCGGTGCTCGCATTGCCGGTGCCGCTGGCGGTAAAAAACACATAGCCGGTTCGCGCGTCGACCAGCCGGATCTCGACTTTGGCGTGAGCCGTCTGAACCTTCGTGGCGCTCAGGAACCCGGATTTTCCTGTGGTATTGCGGCCGAATTCCGTGACCGATCCCAGTATTAACGCATCGACACCTACGAGATTCGACTCTTTCAGGATGCCCTGCTCGGCCTTGATTTTCTCCAGATCAGGGCGCTCGAATACCAGAAATTTCTTTGACTGCTCCAATCGATTAGCCAGCATGTCGGAAGCCTGCTTGCCCAAGGGATCCTGGCTGGCGTCCACCTGGAAGGTCTTGCCATAACGGGTCTCATTGCTGAAGCGCCCTATGGCCACCTTGCGCTTCAGGGTTTTCGTGACCACTGCCATGGCCTGCTGCTGCGCGGCCACTTGCTGCGCCATGGACACGGGAGCCGCCACCTGCTGAACTTTGGGTGCCGTCGTGGCGCAACCGAGAAGCACGCCGGCACCCGCCAGCACGGCAATGAATCTCATCGACGCGATCAACCGTAAAAACTGCGCAGCAGATTTGCTCATCGATTCCCCCAGGAATATCCGCACCAGCCACCGCCGGCCAGCCGTGAAAACATATGCGACGATCATATTGCGCTATGCCGCCAGCAAGGGCAATTCGTGCCGACATCCGGCCGTCGCTGAGTAGGCCAGAAATTCTTTAGGCGGAAGAGGATAGGCGGCGCGTATCCGCGCAGCCAGGCACTACATCGTATGCGTGGCCTTGTCGCCCGAGAGCGCACCAGCCAGATAGTTCTCGATCTTGTGGCGGGTCTGGCCGCGATCCTGGTCACTGAACTGCACGCCGATACCGGCGGTACGCTTGCCCTGCGCGCCCTTGGGCGTCACCCAGATCACGCGACCGGCCACCGGCAGCTTCTCATCCTCGCCCATCAGGTTCAGCAGCATGAATACTTCATCGCCGATGCGATAGTTGCTGTTGGTGGGAATGAACAGGCCGCCGTTGCTTACGAAAGGCATGTAAGCCAGGTACAAGGCGCTCTTGTCCTTGATCGTCAGCGTCAGCAGGCCGGGCTTTGCGGTGCTGGCGCGCGGCACATCGACCCGCGGCGGGGTATCACTCGGCGGGGGCATATCGCTGTTACGTGCTTGGTTGTCTTTTGCCATCGGCTT
>JAYUZE010000110.1:0-5665 GCA_043752035.1 Gammaproteobacteria bacterium | reverse complement strand
TCATGGTTCGCGGCGTGATGGATGCCGTCGGTTATCCGGAGAACCCGAAGCCACTGGCGAAGTGGGCACAGCGCCTCAAGGCTGCGCACTATAACGCGGTGGAAAACCTGGTGGTGTTTGCGGCGCTGGTGTTGACCGCGCACGCCGCGGGCATCCACAACGAAGCAATCGCCAGCTCAGCAATGGTCTATTTCTGGGCGCGCGTCGTGCACGCGGCGGTCTACACGTTCGGTATTCCGTGGATTCGCACGGTGGCCTTTGTGGTCGGCGTTGGTGCACAGCTGTGCATTGCCTGGCATATCCTGATGTTTTGAGAAGTCGTCGCCACTCCGGGGACGGTTGCAGCACCCAGTCCCTGGGGTCTTTGCGGCATATCGAACGCGGGTGATGGGAACAGCGACGCTCGGGTACGGTTACCTCGTGTTCGTCATTCTGGTGCTGTGGAAGGCTCGGCGTTTGTTGCGGATGAAGCTGGAGCCGCCCAAGGGTGCGGTGGTCACCCGCGTGCGTCTCGCCTTTAGCACGGGGCCAGCCAAGTCTAATTGACTGGCTGGCCCCGCGGGCTGCAATCGGTCGGTCAGTCGTCCCCGCCGCCATCGTGATGATGGTCAATGCGGGCTCTTGTCGCGACCACGCTGTTGCCTGCGAGCGTGCCCTGCACACTCACTTCCTGCCCGACCGCCTGCGCGAGGAAATCAGTGAGCGTCAAGGCCGCATTGTCGCTGCCTGTCAGCGTTGCAGTCGATCCGTCGATGGCAATTCCCAGCACCGTAAACGCTGGCGACGTCCCAGCGGCAAACGGACCATCGATCAGGACCGTGGTGCCTGGCGGCCTGCGCTCGACTCGGGTTGCCACAACCATGCCGCTACCGGCAGGGCTCTCATAGCCATGCACGCGTACCGTGTCACCAACCGCCACATTGGCGAGACTGAACATCTCCACTTGAGTCGACGACTCGTCTTCAAACCGGGTGTTTGAAGACACGGTGACGGGTACGCCAAGCAAGGTCAGAGTGCCCGCTGTGGCGTCGACCGCGGTTACAGAGGCCTCGAATTCAACATTGCCATTACGATGGAGAGCTATCACGCTGGCGACCAGCACGTTGTTGGCGTCAAAGGTGCCCTCGACCTCGATCTTCACGTTGAGCGCAAGATCGGCCGCCGTGCCATTGCGGAACACCGTGCTATTGGTTGTCGTTACCGGGCTGCCAGCGACATCGAAGTCGGTGCTGGTTGCAAAACGGGTAATTAGACCTTCACGTTCCGTATCCTCATGATTGCCCGCATCCTCGTGATCGCGTGTCATCCGGATGACACGAGTTGCTGTCAGCATTGTGGAGGCGAGATCGAAAGCCGTGCCCTGCACTTCTACCAGGTCGCCATTGGCGGGCATACCGCTGGTAAATCCGTTGACAGCGGCACTCGTGTAGTCGACCAGCAGTGCATTGATCATGAAAGTATGTGCCGTGGTATCGATGCCTGTTACAGCACCCATGACCTGCAACACGCTATCGACCGCGCCTAACTCGATGCGAGTAGCGACCACATTTCCAGCGGAGTCGACCAAGCCGCAAATGCGCACCAGGTCGCCAACCTTTAGGCCAGTGATGTCGGACGGCTGAATGTCGCTGCTGAAAGATGTGCCGCCGTTGACCTTCACTGACTGCCCCAGCACGGTCAACATGCTGTTTGCATTGTCGATGGCGGCAATCGGGCCTACTACGTTCTCATCGACGTCAATGCTCTCTGCGATGCCCGTGCCATCGGCGGCCTTGCTGCCCTTGATGCGGGCAATTTCGCCGACCGCGAGTTTCGATTGAGTGACCACGACACCGTTCTTGCGAATCGTGGCTGCGGTGGTCTGAAAGTGTACCCCGTTGACAAAGATGCTTCCAAACCCGGTAATTGTGCCGGTCGCCACAACCGAGGAAGAGCCTGTGAGACTGGAAGCGGAGCCGCCGCCCGAGCAGGCCACGGCAATGGCAACCACGAGGATTACCAGTATCGGTGAAAGATATTTAGACATCGCAGTTCCTCACTACAAACGCCCCACACTGGAGCAATAGTGCACAGCGCGTTGGTCGGCACGCTCGCGACACCAGGAGAACACAATGCAATTCCGGAACAAACTGTCGCCAATCTACGTCGCAAGCATCTGCTTGCAAATGCATCGGTAAAATGGCTGTGTCCCTTGCGATAAAATATTGCGGCACTAATCGCGCGGCCGCGTAGAACCCAAAGAGTGAGCGAGGGTACGTCAGTCCTCTGGCATCGTCGCCCGCTTGAGACAGATCGGCAAATTCAGGCCAAGGCTTGAAACTCAGTGCGCGCGCTCGATCAGCGCAATACTCGAATTGTCGCTCTCCACCCGATCGAAAATGATCTCGGTGCCATCCGGCGATAAGTCAAAGTCGCCGATCGCGATGTTGGCCGGCAGATTAGTCAGTTGTCGTTCGGCGCCACCGGCGGGGTCGACCAGCCAGAAATTCTTGTGGCTGATGTCGCCGCGGAGGATCACCAGCAAACCCGAGCGCTGCAAAAACGCGACCCGCCGCGCGCCGCGCGTCATGATCAGGTTCGGCCTGGTGTAGGGCCTGCCATCCGGGCCCGCGGCGCGCAGCGGAAAAGTTGTGCCGACATCGGCGCCGGAGTACACAAAATACTTGCCATCGGGTGACCAGACCGGATCGACGGAATATTCTGCGGCGATCGGCTGTGCCGGGCTGCCATCGAGCGGAATTCTTATCAGACGCGGCTCACCGTCGCGCACGATTGCGCCAAGGATTGATTTCGAATCGGGGCTCCACGCTACATCGCCCCGCAGAATTGCCATAGTCGGAAGCACGCGCACGTGGTGGCCGTCGCTATCCATGATGAAGAGCTGGGTCTGATCGTGCCTACCAATGATGAATGCCAGGCGATGGCCGTCCGGTGCAACGGCCGGAGCGCTGATCCGATCGATACCGGTGTCGGCCCAGAGCTCGGTAGCGGTGCCGTGCGAAAGCTTCCAGATGCCGCGCCGTGCGGCGTTGGTCGCTGCATAGGCGAGGTAGTCGGGTCCGAAGCGCGGCGTAGCGGCATTTTGCGCCGCGAGCGCCACGGGTATCGCAGCGGTCTGCGGAGGCGCGTTTTGTACTACCGGCACACGCCACAGGCCGGTGCGGAAATTGGCGATGGTGGCAACCAGTCGCGTGCCGTTGGCGCTGGCGGCCAGCGATGTATAGCGCTCCAATCCGAAGCTGATGCGGTGGGTGCGCAGCAGAGGCAGATCCATCGCGTACATCCAGGGCCCCGAGCCGTCGGTATCGTTCGCCAGGTAGAGCAGTTCATGGGGGCCGAGCATCACCGGATAGCCGACCCAGGCATTGTGGAAAGTCAGGCGTTCCAGTCCGGTTCCGGAAGGGCGCACTCGCCAGAGGTCCCAGTTCGACGAGGGTGGCTCGCCACGGACGAAGTAGATGTAGTCGCCCTCGGGCGACCAGGTCGGAAAATGGCAGTGAATGCCGCGCGGCGCAACGTAGATCTGGCGCGCACTCGCTTCGCCCACGGAACGTATGTACAGCGGATCACCAGGCGCGGTGGTATGGAATACGAGCTTGCTGCCATCGCTGGACCAGTCGATCTCCGCAGCCTCGCGCAGGTAAACCTGTGTGGGTCCGCCGCCCACAGGTGCGCCCACGAGATTGATGTCCTCGGGTTTGGAGCCGTCGCCATGTCGTGTCCAGATCGACACCAGCGCATTATCCGGAGTGAAGGTGACCGTGCGCAGCGAGGGATTGCTCATCTCATGTATCTGGCCCCGGGTCAGGTTGCGATAGCGATTGCTGCCGATCTCTGTCAACCACGCGTCCAGCGGTCCGTCGCGATCTGCCAGATAGGCCACGAGCCGGCCGTCGCGTGAGATGGCAGCCGCCTGTTCCGTGCCGCCAAATTGAGTCAGGCGCGTCACCGTTGCTTCCGCCAGCGGGTTGCGCCACGTGTTGCCCGCGTCACGCAGATACCAGAGCGTTGCTACCACCAGCAACGCGGCGATGCCAGCAACCAGCAGGTAGCGTAGCGCTGGTCGGGCTCGCGTCGAGGGCGCGATTTGCGTAGCGGCAGCCGTATTGGCGGGGACCGCGGGCTTGTCACTCGCCTCGCGTTCACTCAGCTGCCTGCCGCGACTCGCCCACCAGCTATCCAGCTCCGATCGAAAAGCATAAACCGAGCCCAGCTTTTCGTGCTGGTGGCGATGCACGGGCATGCCCTCGCGCCGCTCCCAGCGTTGCACGGTCGTGGCATCGCGCTTGAGGTACTGCGCAATGCGCTTCCAGGAGCTCAGGCGGTCATCCGCCGGACTGCCAGGCGACTCCGCGGTGCTAGTGCGATGCTCGTCCATGCTTCTCCAGCTGCGCTTGCCGCGACGGCAAGGTACGGCATTGTACGGCGCCCCCGGCGTTCATGGCCGAATGCCGTGCAATGCCGTTTGCAGGCCAGGTGATTTCACCCGATGGTCCGGCGGCGGCAAATAACTGCCCGCACGGGAGAAATCAGATGAGACTCAAAACCTTCAAGTTGTCCCTGGTCACCGGTTCGATCGCCCTCGGGGCGGCTATCGCGCTGCATGTTTCGGGCGTCGCCCTGGCGACACCTGCAAGTGCAGGATTCGTCAGCGAAATCCTGGGTCGATCGTTCTTCGAGCGCATTCGTGTCAGCACCGCATATGGTGACGATGACGTCGTTACCGCCAACCTCGTGAAGATTCTGGCCAAGGATCCCTCCGACGTATACATGGTCAGGAATACGGTAGCGCCGGGCGCCGGCAGTGGCTGGCATACGCACCCCGGCCCCAGCGTTGTGATGGTGACCAGCGGCACCGCTTCGGTCTATGACGGCGAGGATCCTTCCTGCACGCCGGTCACTTATCCGGCTGGCACCGGCTTTATCGACGCCGGCGGCACGCACGTGCACCTGGTGCGTAACGCAGGCGCCGCTCCGCTGGTGACTGTTGCCTTCCAGATCATGCCCACGGGGGTAGCACGTCGTATCGATGTCGCCAATCCGGGTTACTGCCAGTTCTAGTCCATCCGCTCCCCTGCAGTCTCGCGCCGAGCTGGTTGGCGCGGGACTCCAGGAGTGATACCAATTTGCCTCGGCACTGCAAGTCACGGGCGCAGGCGTTGAAGGTGGTTGGCGAAATGTGCAATCTACTGCACTCTGCGCGGGGCCCGTCGATGATCAAAATAAATCTCGCGTCATTCCTGATCCTGCTGTCGGTGAGTCCTGTGCGAGCCGCCAACCGGCTGATGCTGGCCGATGGCTGGCAACTGCAATCGTCGAGGCAGGTCAAGCAGGCGGGCGACCTGATATCAAAACCTGGCTATGTGGCGACTGGCTGGATGGGCGTGACGGTGCCAACGACGGTGGTGGCTGCGCAGGTGAAACTGGGGCAGCTGCCAGACCCGTTCTTCGGCAAGAACATCCGCAGCTATCCGGGCATGAGCTATCCGATCGGGGAGAACTTCTCGAACCTCCCCATGCCGGCGGACAGCCCTTACGCGGTGTCGTGGTGGTACCGGAAATCCTTTGTGATCCCGGCTGCCGAGCACGGCAAGGCGATCTGGCTGAATTTCCGCGGCATCAACTACCGGGCCAACATCTGGCTCAATGGCAAGCAGATCGCAAA
>JAYUZE010000109.1:0-6577 GCA_043752035.1 Gammaproteobacteria bacterium | reverse complement strand
CCGGCGCCAGGCCGATCGCGGCGCGCAACGCCAGCAGATCGAAAGCCGCACGAAAGCGCGGCTGTTCGAGCAGACGCAACGAGCGTCGCCCGCGCTGGCCTTCGAGTCGCGGCTGCAGCGCGTACATCTCACGCACACCGAGCGCGATGCGCCTCGGAATCGACACACGTTGCTGTACATCGCGTAGCGCCTGATCGCAGGCCTCGAGTATCGCCTGCGGCTCGTGCCAACGCTGCTGCGGCAAGGCCTCGATCGCCGCAGCGATCGGCCCATAAAGCAGCAAGGCGAACACGAAGGTGGGCGTGACCGGCTTGTCTTCGGCAACGCGCGCATCGGTGTTACGCAGACCCTGCACCAGCAGCGCCTCGACCAGGCTTCCGGGATGCTTTTGCAAATATTGCTCGGCGGCTGGAAACAGCACGCCGAACAGGCCGCGCGCGCGCAGCACGCGCAAGCTGTCCACACCGTGACCGCCGAGGAATAGCTTTGCGGTCTCGTCGAACAATCGCGCCGGCGGCACACCCGCCAGCAACTGGCGTAGTTGTGAAATCGGCGCCGAGCCTTCGGCATCGAGCGAGAACCCCAGCTTTGCCTCGAAGCGCGCTGCGCGCAGCATACGCACCGGGTCTTCGCGGTAGCGCGTCTCGACATCGCCGATCAGCCGCAGGCGCTTCGCGTGTATATCGGCCAGCCCGTCGACGTAATCCCAGATCGAGAAATCGGCGATGTTGTAGTAGAGCGCGTTGACGGTGAAGTCGCGACGCCAGACATCTTCGTCGATGGTGCCGTAGACGTTGTCGCGCAGCAGCCGGCCGTGGTCGTCCTGAACGCGGTGCACGCTGGCCGAGCTCGCGGCGCCAGCCATGCTTGATGGAGCAGGCGCCACTGAGTCCGACTCGTCAGCCTCCTCGCCGTCACCCTCGCCCTCGTCGTCATCGTCGACTTCGTCGTCGGTGTCGACCGCTTCGCTCAAGAGCTCGGCCTCGTCCTCATCGCGGGTGGGCACCGGGTCTTCGGTGGGCGGCGGTGCACTCGCAGCGCGGAAGGTCGCCACTTCGATCACGTCGCGCCCGTAAACCACGTGCGCCAACCGGAACCGGCGGCCGACGAGGCGACAATTGCGGAACAGCCGGCGCACCTCGTCCGGCAGCGCATCGGTGGCGACGTCGAAATCCTTGGGATGGCGGCCGATGATCAGATCGCGCACACAGCCGCCCACCAGGAAGGCCTGGAAACCGGCTTCCTTGAGGCGATAGAGCACGCGCAGCGCGTTGGGGGAAATATCGGACCGCGAAACCGGATGTTCGGCGCGCGGAATGACGCGTGGCGCGCCATGCACCACGGAAACTGGCAAAGGTTCGTTCAAATCAACCCTGTATTACTTGAGCAATCGGAGAGGCCGCCTATAATACCGCGCCTTTTCGCCTCACCCTCCGAAGAATCGCTCCCTTCGTCTAGAGGCCCAGGACACGGCCCTCTCAAGGCTGGAACACGAGTTCGAATCTCGTAGGGAGCGCCAATAAATCAAGGGGTTACGAGTTTCACCGAGCCGCCAGATGAAAGCCGAGTGAAAGCTCGCGCAGCCAGTTGCCAGGCCCGTGCGGCAGCGGGAATGCTCAGATGCGCGCCTTGAAGTGATTCGGCGCATTCAGGCTGCCGCGGCCGAGCGCGCCGAGAACATCCCGGTGCCTCACAGGAACGTGTCATGCCAGTTCTTCACTACCAGGAAGCGCATCAGCAACTCAGTACGATCTAATTTGCGGCGCAGGATGCGTGCCCCATCATTGCGATCCGTTGCAGTCGGCGACACCTTGCGAAGTGCAGCCCGACAGGCGCCCAAGACAACCTTTCTGGTACGCGACTTCCATGCGAACCTACTTGGAGCGCCGAGAGGACCGTCCAATACCTGGCTCATCGCCCGCTGATTAAATATTTGCCACACGCTGCTGTGCCGATCCGCAATCTGTGCGGACACATAGGTTCTAAATGGCGACGGCGTGTCGAGAAGTTGCCCCCAGTTCTCCTCCCCGCTGCTCCTTGCTATCGGGTATGCGGCCAGCTGCAGGTAGCGTGAATTAAACATGCTGGTAAACAAATTCTTGTTGATTCGCAGAGCGCTGGGAACGCGGCCGAGCATATTGAGTATCGCATCGTCGATCAGTGGGTTGCGGTGATCATGCAAAACCTGCTTGAAATAGCCCGCCGCCGCCAGATAGGTCTGCACACGATGAGTGAAATACAAGAAGTCCTTGGCAGTGTTCGGCTCCATGTTCTTGCACTGATGCCAGCAGCGAGTGTGTTCCTCATGATTGGCATCGGCCATTGTCGAGTAGTAGCTCGGGTCAAAGTAGTCTCGCAGTCCGTCAATACTACCGAGCGGCCGCAGTCCTACCCTGGCAAATGCACCGGCCAGAGTGTAAGCGCGCGAACTCCATCCAAATGCCTCGTCGCCGCGAATCACCCGATCGAACCCCCGCTGGCGCAGTTGCGACATGAAGTGGAATTCCTGCGGGTGATAGGCCACGACCTCCGATTGGGCATCTATTAAGTAGTTGCTTATTGCGAACTGCTCGCCGTAGCGCTTCGAACAGCGTTGCATGAATGTGTGATTGACACCCAGATCGCGCGCAATGCTGGCGGCAACGTACGCGTCGGTTCCATCTTCGCCTTCATCCAGTCCCCAGGACACTGTGTTCAGCCGACAGCCCTCGCCATCGACTGCCTCGAGCGCCGCGCCCAGGATGCAACGGGAGTCGAATCCTCCGCTTAGGAGTATCACTGCCTTGCCGTCATTGCCGAGGTGCCGTCGCACGGACTCTGTGACGCGCGTGGCTAATTCAGATTGCAACTCCTGCGATGAAAGCTCGCCACAACTTTCTCCGGGTTGGAAGCGCCAGTAGTCGATGACGACAATTCTGCCGTCGATGATCTGCACTGCATGCCCACCTGGCAGCCGGTGAATACCCGCGAACAGCGACTGATGGTTATATAGGTGGCCGCACGCCAGCAGGGCACCCAGGGCGGCGTAGTCGACACTCTTCACCACGCCTGCCACTTCGAGCAGCGCTTTGACCTCCGGAGCGAAATACAAAATCCCCGCTACCACCGTGTAGTAAATGGGCTCGGCAGCGCGCTTGTCGGAAACGAGCCAGAAACACTGCCGTGAATCGTCTAGGCAGGCCAGACTGAAAAAGCCGCTGAGACAGTTGGGCCATTCCAACTGCGGGTCGCCGCGTTCCAGGGTTCCAAAACACTGCCCGGCAACCCGCAGCTGCGCATCGTGATAATCGCATATGAGCGAGCCAGGCCCGAGCTGTCGAATCTCGGCCCCCTTGTCCGCTACTCGCCATTCGGAGGAACAGTAGTGGTCTGCGTGCGTAAGCTTGCGCTGCATGCGCGCAAGGTTCCCGCGTACGCGTTCGCAATCGGGATTAGCAGTGAGTTGCAGATTGATTGCGCCGAACAGGCCAGGCATACGCTGAAGCCCACATTTTACTGCAGTGGGCGCTAGGATATGTCAAATATATGCTTCATGCACATACTGGACGCAGAACTGGAGGCGAAGTTTCGGCTACGAGGTCCGGCGGGCGGATAGTACTTTCAAATGGCCTTCCGGCCAGCCGGCCGCTGTCAGCCCCTGATCTGCACAGTTCATCCCCGCGCCCCACCCCCTGCCCTGTGACGCCGGTGCGGCGTTGAACGCCAAGCCTATTGCCCGTCGATGAGGTGTGCGAGCTTCGCGCGCCGCCTCCCAGTCGTTCGGGTGGCTGCTCTAGCTCGCCGGCTCGAAAGTGTACGAGCAGTCCGCTGCACGCGTGAAGCATTGCACTTCCCAAAGTACGCGCGGCACGAACTTCTGCAACAGGGCGTCAACCGCCGCCGGGTCGATGGCCCGGGCTAGAGTCAGGTAGTCGACGTCCAGCACGCCGCGCCGCCAGTGCTTGAGCCGCGGGCTCACGATGGGTCCGGACAGGCAGTAGGAGTTGGAGGGAGACAGCACTTCGGTGCCCGGATAGAACAACACGCCGTTGCCGTCGCTCATGGAGCCGCCAATCAGTCCGTAGGTGGAGCTGTTGTGCATATGATCGGGGTTCGGACCAAAGGCTTCCGCGCTGTCGAACAGGTCTTATTTGCCGCGACCATGCTGATAGTTGTTGTAGTAGGTGCCTTGCCAGCTGAAGTAGCGCGCTTGGCGCTTCTTGTACTGGCCCCAGGGCGACTCCCGCATGGCCACGCCATCATCCTCGGTGGCCATGGAGCCCGCACCGGGCCGATTGCCGTTGTGGTAGAAGGGTTTGCGGGTCGGTGAGGCCGCCAACAGGGCGTCAATGGCCGCCTGGTCCACGGCGCTAGTGCCGTTCTCGTTGTGCGAATTGCCGCCCCGCTCATTGCCCAGGTCGAAGTGGGGAAGCTCAGCGCCGGCGGAGCATCGATGAGTCCCTGGGTCGCCAGGGTCGGCAGACGACGTTCGGCGCCACTGATGGCCCGCAACCGTTCGAGCTGCTTGGCGAGGGTCGGTTGCGCGTCCTTGCAGACTGATTCGTCGCAAAGATACACGAAGCGCTCCACCGCTGGGAATTTGCTCTCGAACCAGGTTGCCCAGCTGTTTAACCGTGTGGTGAAGGCGTCCTGAGTCGCATCGCGCGTCAGGCCACGGTAAGTACCGATTGAGAACACATCCTGGCCTATCCCCGCGCCGGCCCCGGTATAGCCCGAGGCGGTGCTGAAGCCAGAGCCATCGAGGAACGGCAGCCAGTTGTCATTGGGCTTGCCGCTACTCCTTTCCCAGTTGAAGTTGTCACCGATGATGGCGATCTTGTGGCGGTGCGCAACGCGCAATTCGTTCCGGTAAGCCGCTAGTGCCGCCTTCTCCGAGCCGAAGCGAGGTACCAGATCATGGTAGGAAACGTACTGCATGGTGCGCGAATCCGGCACATCGGGGAGCGCGAAGTTACGGACCGTCAGCGACACCGGCACATTGCCCGTAACCGAGCCGTTCTCGGCAATCGTGACCGTTCCGGTGTAAAGGCCCGGGGGCGCCGACTTCGGAATATACATATCGGACCAGATCGACTGGTTACTTGCTGAGGCAAAAGCGAACTTAGGCGTCAGCTCAAGTGGCACCCCAATGTCAGGCATATAGCGATTGGCAATCGGCCGGTCGGTCCATTTGCAATCCGTGGCAGTTGGCCGTTGCCTGGGATCGGACTGCTGCATGCCCGGGCAGCGCGGCGTCGGCGAAACCCTCCAGCGGACCGAAGCCGAAGTAGCTGATGCCCTTGATCTGCAGGTAGCGCACGTAGAAGAGCTCAATTTCCGTGGTGCTCCAGTCGAACATGCCGCCGGCCCTTCGCTGCGCACAACGCAGGGTGGCGCCAGAGGGCCCAGACAGATTGCTGATGCTGACGCTTACACCACTGGCGGCGCTCTTGGCGGCCTCGAGCACCAGGTTGAATTCGATCACCTCGTTCTGCGCGCCGAACAGGTGAATGGTGTTGCCATCCCAGATGTTGTTGCGAACATCGCTGCCACTCGAGGCGCGCAGTTCGTCCTGCGTTACCTTGTCGCCGCCATCATTGGCCCAGACGGCGCTCAAAGCGCTGTTGCCGCCGATCGGCGGCGGTCCAGGAGCTGCCGGTGTAGAAGCAGGGCCAACCGCCAGGCTGGCACTGGCCGTGGTCGTTACGCTCTGCGGTGAGCTCGAGGCGGCCACTGTCACTGCCAGGTTGAATGTGCCCGCCTCGGTTGGCGTACCGGAAATCTGTCCGTCGCCGGCATTAAGCGCGCGTCCGGTCGGCAGCGCTCCGCCGTTGAGATGGAGCGGTGCTGCCGGTGACGGTGTGGTTGGCGTAGGCGTCCCCGAAGGCGTCGTGGGCGTGCCGACCGTACCGCGGCCGTCTGCAGCGGCGAGCGACGTCGAGCTGTCGCCATTGCCCGATACTACTCCGCATCCGGCGGTGAGTAGTGCGACGAACGAAAGCGCCACGCCCCGGAACACAGAAGACTTCGCAGTAGATGATTTGCTCCTTGCTGTTTCGCGCTCGTGTATGTGCGTGTGTTGACCGACTTTTTACGGCACGAGCGCGTGGTAGGCCAATCGTCGCCAATTCACGACCGGTGCGCGCACTGCGAGGTGAGCTGTCGCCATACGGTAACGGCACCGTAAAGAATCGGCACCATTTCAGGCGCAAACAAGCATATCGGTCCGCGGTTCGAGCGTCGGGCTCAGGATGCGGCGCTTTTCCAGCACTAGTACACGCTTACGCCGCAGGTAAAATCCAGCCTTCGTGTTTTCGAATTGCGACGCGGCCCTCATACGGCGGGTACGCCGCGCAGGTACGCCGCAGCATGAAGCAATCAACTTAGCCAGCGACTAGTTTGTGCGTCATTGGTCCCAGAAGTCGTTGGAATTCCGGCACTCGGACATTTTCGCTACGACGCCCTGGACCGCGTGACCAGATGAGGACCGGCTGGAGACTCATCCGCAGAATGCCGAGGAACGTGACGCCAACAACGGCGACCGGGTAGGGGTACAGTGCAGCGCTGGCGACACCGTGCTGCGTGCGCCAGTCACCGC
>JAYUZE010000108.1:0-3477 GCA_043752035.1 Gammaproteobacteria bacterium | reverse complement strand
GTTGCGCACGCGCGGCACAATCCTCTGGCGAAGCGTCCCGCCCCCGAGTTCATCGACATCGATGCCGAGCCAGTGCAGGTACGGCTTGCCGAGTTGCAGCCGCTGCAAATCAGCTTGGTACGGCGCACAGTGCATGAGGGACTGTTCAACAGCCTGATGCACCAGCATCACTATCTGGGGTATAGCCGCACGGTCGGTGAGCATCTGAAGTATTTGGTCAGTGCCCACGGTCGACCGATTGCCTGTCTGTCGTGGTGCTCGGCGGCGCGCCGGCTGGGGATTCGCGACCGCTACATCGGCTGGAGCCCTGAGGCACGGCTGCGGAACATCTCGATGGTCACCTACAACACGAGATTTTTGATATTGCCCTGGGTGAGGGTCGAGCATTTGGCCTCCCATGTGCTGGGGCGCGTGATGCGGCGGCTGTCGGCGGACTGGCAGAGCGTGTATGGACATCCGCTGTACTACCTGGAGACGTTCGTGGACACCGAGCGTTTTCGCGGCACCTGCTACCGAGCGGCCAACTGGATTTCGCTCGGGCGTACCGAGGGACGTGGGGTCGATGCGCCGACCCGTGCCGCGACGACTTCGATCAAGGAGGTGTTGGGTTATCCGCTGGTGCGTGATTTTCGCGAGCGCCTGAGGCACATCGCGGCGGCATGAAGAGCGAGGTGACGCCCGTGAACGTGAGTCGCGAGGAGTTGACCGCCCTGGTACTGCGCATCCAGGGGCGGTTGCCCGATAGCGATTACCGGATGATCAAAGCGGTGTTCGATACCTTGATGCACATGATGCTGCTGCTCGATAGCAAGCGCATGACCATCCAGCGACTGTGCCGCTGGCTCTTCGGCGCCTCCTCGGAGAAGACCCGTCAGGTCCTGAAGTCCGCGACCATCGCCCATGCCGCCCTGGCCGCCGCGGCGCGCACCGCGAAGCCACCGGCGCCCGGACACGGCCGGCATAGCGTGGAGGATTATCCGGGTGCCGAGCGAATCGGCATCGCCCATCCGCTCTTGAGCGCCGGGGCCGCTTGTCCTGAGTGTGAGGAAGGCAAAGTCTATCCCGTCGCCCCCACGGTCGTGGTACGGGTGACCGGCCACGCGCCCCTGCATGCCTGCATTTACGAGTTGGGGAAGCTGCGCTGCCATCTGTGCGGCAAGCTCTTTACCGCACCAGCCCCGGCGCAGATGGGCACCGAGAAGTACGATGCCAAAGCCGCGGCGATGATCGCCTCGCTCCGATACGGCAGCGGTATGCCCTTTTATCGACAGGAAAAGCTCCAAGATAACCTCGGCATCCCACTGGCCGCCTCGACTCAATGGGATATCGTGGCGCCGGCGGCGCGCGAGGTGAAACCGATCCACGGCGCGCTCATTCATCACGCCGGTCAGGGCCAGATCATTCACAACGACGATACGCCCGCCAAGATCTTGGCGCTGATGGCCGCTACGAAGGCAGCCGCCGCGCTGCTGGTGCCGGCGAACAAGGACAAGCCGCGCACCGGGATCTTCACCACCGGCATCGTGGCGCTGAATGGGCCGCATAAGATCGCGCTGTTCTTTACCGGCCCTCAGCACGCTGGGGAAAACCTCGCCGAGGTGCTGGCCCACCGCGACGCGCAGCTGCCGGCCCCCATCCAAATGTGCGATGCGCTCTCGCGTAATCTACCGAAGAACCTGCAAGTCATCATCGCGCATTGCCTGGCGCACGCGCGACGCCTGGTCGTCGATGTGGCGCCGAGGTTTCCCGACGCGTGTGCGCGGATACTCACCCTGCTCGGCGAGGTCTACCAGCACGATGCGCACGCCAAAGAACACGCACTGTCTAACGATGCGCGCCTGGCTTACCATCAGGCGCACAGTGCCGGGCCGATGCAGGAGCTGCAGCGCTGGTGCACCGAGCAGTTCGAGCAGCGCCTGGTCGAACCGAACTCCGGTCTCGGCAAGGCAATCAAATATCTGTGCAAGCATTGGGTGCCATTGACGTTGTTTCTACGAACGAGCGGCGCGCCTCTCGACAATAATGTGTGCGAGCAAGCCCTCAAGCGGGCAATTTTATGTCGGAAAAACTCGCTCTTCTATCGCACCCAGGCCGGTGCCGACGTCGGCGACATCTTTATGAGCCTCATTCATACCTGCCATCTGAACGGGGTCAACGCCTTTGCCTATCTGACCGCCTTACTGGAACATCGCGCCGCTTGGACGGGAAACGAGCAAGCCTGGATGCCGTGGAACTACAGAACGGCGCTGGCCGCGTTGAACACCACGTGAGCCGCACGGCATCCAGGCACACCTTCGGATCAAGCCGGCGCAGGGCGGTAGGGCTCTGGTGTCGGCAGTGCCGGGAGTCTGCGCCACGCCGGTGCCGCCTTGGTCGCCCCCGGATCCCCGGCCATCAGCAGCACTTGCAGTTCATGCGCCTGCAGACTCGCCGCCTCGCTCGCGCTCTGCGGCCAGTACGGAAAGCGATGCGACGATAAACGCTTATGAAAAATCCAGAACCCCTGGCCGTCGTAGCAAAGGGCCTTGATGGCGGTATTGCGGCGGTTGCGGAACACGAATAATCCGCCATCGAAGGGATCGGCTTTAAGATGCGCTTGGCACAGCCGCGCGAGGCCATCGATGCCCGCTCGAAAATCAATTGCCTGCACCGCCACTAAGATCCGCATCTGCGCTGTCAGTTGAATCATACGCCACCCCAAAATCCGCTGGTGAGCGCGGCGAGCCCGGCCAAATCCCCGCCCCTGATCTGCACACGCAGCTTCCCGCCGCGCGCATTCTCCATCTCCACCACGCACTCCCCAGCGCCCAGTGCCGTCGGTGCCTGCAGTTCCACAAAGCGCGCCGACTTGACCGCCACCGCCGCTTTGGCTGCCACCTTCACCGTCCGCGGCTTCGATCCGATGCTACGCTTCAGCTGTGAATAATCCAGCCCCAGCGAACGCGCCGTGCGGTACACGCCGTATTTGGCGCCCGAATCCACCGCCGCCGACCATAACGCCGGCGGTATCCGCGCCCAGCCCTTCTTCGTTCCACGCCACTGCTCAAAACGTCGCTGTAGCCTCTGCAGCGGCTTCGCCTCGATTGCCTTCTTCTGCTTCATCGGATCGTCTCCTCAATGAATGAATTGAGGCTCCGACGTTACCCACTCGAACCGAGGATTTCATACACGCTTGCCGGAAGGACACCACGAAGCCGAAGCTTGCGAACGTGCCCGCGCAACCGAATGCCGTCAACAGCCCAGCCGGCAGCAGCCCGAGACACAGGACGGCGAGCAGGCCGCCGCAATAGAGCACCGCCCGATGCGGGGTTCGATGAGTATCGTGTACCCGACCCAAGGAGCCGTGCAGGAATTGATACTTACCCATGGAGTACAAAATCCGCGCAACGGCAATGATGCTCGCCAGCGCGCACGCGAACACACTGATCATGGCCGCCAGATACACAATCATCGATGCCCAGCCGAGTCCCGCTCTTC
>JAYUZE010000107.1:0-10290 GCA_043752035.1 Gammaproteobacteria bacterium | reverse complement strand
TTGGCGATCGAGCTCTGCTTCTGGCCGATGGCGACGTAGACGCACTTGATGCCGGAAGACTTCTGGTTGATGATCGTGTCGATCGCGAGCGCAGTCTTGCCGGTCTGGCGGTCGCCGATAATAAGCTCGCGTTGACCGCGGCCGATCGGCACCATCGAGTCGACTGCCTTGTAGCCGGTCTGCACCGGCTGGCTGACACTTTTGCGATAGATCACGCCCGGCGCCACGCGCTCGATCGGCGCGCTGGCCTTGGCATTGAGCGGGCCCTTGCCGTCGATCGGCGTGCCCAGCGCATCGACCACGCGGCCGAGCAACTCCGGGCCCACCGGCACTTCGAGGATGCGGCCGGTGGTCTTGACCGGCGCGCCCTCGGTGATCGACTTGTAGTCGCCCAGCACTACGGCGCCGACCGAATCCTGCTCGAGGTTCAGCGCCAGGCCGAAGAGATTGCCGGGAAATTCGATCATCTCGCCGTAACAGACATCGGCCAGACCGTGGATGCGGCAGATGCCGTCGGTGACCGAGACCACCGTGCCGACGTTGCGGGCCTCACTCGCAGCGCTGAATTTCTCGATGCGCTGGCGGATCAGGTCGCTGATTTCAGAGGCTTTGATCGACATGAAGAATATCCTCGTTGATGCTTTAACTGGCCGCTACGGCCGCCAGCTGATTCAGGCTGGCGCGCACGCTGCCATCGATGACCAGGTCGTCGGCACGCACCACGGCGCCACCGATCAATGTCGGGTCGAGCTCGCAGTGCAATCGCACTTCGCGATCGAGCCGCTTGCGCAACGCGCGTGTGAACTGCTCGCGCTGCGCCTCATTCAATGCAATCGCCGATGTCACCGTGACATCGAGCGTGCGCTCGGCATCGGCACGCAGCTGTTCGAAACGCGCGGCGATCTCGGGCAGGAATGCCAGCCGCCGGTAAGCAGCCAATGTCGCAAAGAAATTTTGCGCCAGTGTCGCCAGCGACGCGCCAGCGCCAGCCTTGGCCGCGCCATCACCAGCGATACCGGCCACCAGCTGTGCGAGCTGCGCCGGTGTGACATGCGGACTGCCCAGCAGTGACGCGACGCGCGGATCCTGCACCGCAGTGGCTGCGCGCTCAAGGATGGTCGACCACGCGGGCAGATGCTTGCTCTCGCGCGCGAGCTGAAACACTGCCTTGGCGTAGGGTCGCGCGATGGTGATGCGTTCTGCCATGGTGCCGTTGTCCGCTGGCCTTACATGCCCGCGGCGAGCTTATCGAGCAGCTGCGCGTGCACGCCGGCATCGATCTCGCGGCCGATAATCTGCTCGGCACCTTTGACGGCGAGCGCACCCACCTGACGGCGCAGTTCGTCGCGCGCTTTCTGCGCCTCGAGCGCTGACTGCGCTCGCGCCGCCTCGATCAACTTGGCCGCCTCACTCTGCGCCGCCTGCTTGGCCGCATCAATGGTTTCGTTGGCCCGCACTTGCGCCAGTTGCTCTATGGTCAGTGCGCGTTGGCGCGCCGCCTTTACAAGCTCTTCCACACGAGCTTCGGCATTCACCAGTTCCTTCTGCCCACGCTCTGCCGCAGCCAGACCGAGCGCGATCTTCTGCTGACGCTCCTCGATCTTGATAGCCAACATCGGTACCACCACCTTGTATATGAACCAAAGCAGCAGCAGCAGCACGATCAGCTGCCCAATAAATGTGCCGTTGATGTCGAGCATGCCTACCTCTCCCTACCGTGCAGGAACCGCAATGTTGCTATCAATGTCCCGACAACAGCGGATTCGCGTAGGCAAAGAACATCGCCAGGCCGACGCCGATCAGGAAGGCCGCGTCGATCAGGCCCATCGCCAGGAACATCTTGGTCTGGAGCATGGGGACAAGCTCAGGCTGACGGGCTCCGGCTTCCAGAAACTTGGATGCCATGATGCCGATGCCGATGCAGGCGCCAGCGGCGCCGAGCCCGATGATGAGTCCGATCGCCAGGGCCGTGCATCCTTGAATAAGGCTGTGGGCGTCCATTTTATTGAATACTCCTCGTTGCTTGCTCAGTGGAAAACGAATCTACCGGATCTAGTGATGCTCTTCGGCCATTGAGATATAGACGATCGGCAAAACCATGAAGATGAAGGCTTGCAGTAACACAATCAATATGTGGAAGACTGCCCAAATGCTGCCCAATAGCACTTGCGCCGCGATCAACACCAGGCCGGAGCCGGAGAAATGCGTCACGCTCAGGCCCAGCAGTGCGATCAGCATGAAGATCAATTCACCGGCAAACATGTTGCCGAACAGTCGCATCGCGAGCGAGACCGGCTTTGCCACCAGCTCGATCAGGTTCAGGATCGCGTTTGGAATCCAGAGCAGCGGATGCGCCCCGAACGGCGCCGAGATCCACTCGTGCAGATAACCCCCGACACCCTTGGAGCGCACGCCTGTCGCTACCACCAGAATCAACACGAACACTGCCATCGCAGCGGTGCCGTTGATGTCAGCAGTGGGCAATACCCGCCAGAACTGAGCCCCTAGTGAGCCAGCGACCTTGCCTGGCGCATCCAGTGGCAGCAGATCCATCGCATTCATCGACACGATCCACGTGAAGAGTGTGACAGCCAATGCTGTGAGAAATCTGCGGTTGCCATGATAGATCGCACTGACTTCAGTATCGATCCATTCATAGACAAATTCGATGAAGGCCACGACGCCAGTCGGATGCCGATCGTTGCGCGCTCCGCGCGCTGCCAGCCACAGCAACCAGGCGACAAATGCCGCAAGTACCGCAGACATCGCCAGCGTGTCGATGTGAAAGGTCCAAAATCCATGCCCCACGCGCAGATGGGTCATGTGATGATTGACGTAATCGCTCGGCGTTTCGGCTAAATCGGCAGCCATTTCGATATTCTTTCCCTTACCACTTCATTCTCGTCATCGCACTGCGGCCGAGCACTCGCCCTTGTGACTACTGCCCTGCACGTTGCATCGTCGCAGGCAGCACCCAGAAAACCAACAGCGTCACCACGTAGGTGCCCAGCAGCGCCGGCCACATGACATGCGGCAAACGGCTCGCTGCCATGAACAGCCCGATCGTCACAGCGACCTTGACCGTCTGACCGACGATCAGCCTCCGCAACGCGGCCGGGGCAGTCCGCTCCGGCAGCAGGGCCTTGCGCGTCATGTAGAGGTTGGCAACCAATCCGATGCCCGCCCCGAGCAGCGCCGATACTCCGGCGTACAGGCCCCAAGGCGCGCTCAAGATCAGCGCCAATGAAACGCCAGCTGCGGCCTGCCACAAGAGCGCCTTCGAGTACAGCGTTCTAGGGTCCCCGCTGCTGCTCGACATACGCGATCTCCGGACACCTGACGCTGCGGCTCTTCCGGAGCCCGAATGGTCCCGCGAGCTGTGTCGGTATTGCTTATCCCGCAGTCAGCCAAGGCCGGCGCGATTCAAGCGGGCGCGATTATAGAGACGAAGGTGCGGGTCTTCAACAAATGCCGGGGCCAATCAATGCGTGGAAAAATCGCGACTTCGACCAGTGCATTGACGTTGACGCCAGTCAGTTTCCCGCGTGCTGGCACTAGCGCCACCAGGGCAGGAGTTTGCTGGCTGAACGAATCTCCAAACTAGCTGATGTGCTCCAGGATCCCGTCCAGTTCTTCGAGACTGCCGTAGCCCACCACGAGCTTGCCGCGACCGTTCGCACCGTGCTGGATCTGTACTTTGGCACCTAGTTTTTCGGCCAACTCAGTCTCGAGACGCGAGACGTTGGGATCACGACCACCCGCATGTGGGGCCGGTGAACCCGCGGGCGCCGCCATCCGGCGCACTAGAGCCTCCGTTTCGCGTACAGATAGGCTCTTTTTGACGATTAAGGCAGCAAGTTCGACCTGTTTTCGACGATTTTCGAGACCGAGCAGGGCGCGGGCATGGCCCATGTCGAGCTCGCGCTTCTCCACCATCCCGGCCACTTCCGGCGCCAGCTCGAGCAGGCGCAACAGGTTGGTCACGGCGGTGCGCGAGCGGCCCACGGCCTCCGCAACCTGTTGATGCGTAAGCTTGAATTCCGATATCAGGCGCTCGAAGGCGCGCGCCTCTTCCAGGGGATTCAAGTCTTCGCGCTGGATATTCTCGATCAGCGCCATCGCGATCGCGGCTTCGTCCGGCACCTCGCGGATCACCGCCGGCACGGCCAGCAGGCCGGCCTGCTGGGCGGCGCGCCAGCGACGCTCGCCGGCAATGATCTCGTAGCGCTGTTCGCCGCCGCCCGTGCCGCCAACGCCACCTGCGCCGCCGCCGACCGGCCGCACGAGTATCGGTTGAATCACGCCCTGTTTGCGGATGGACTCGGCCAGCTCGGCCAGCGTATCGGCGCGCATGTCATCGCGCGGCTGGTAACGGCCACGCTGCAGCAGCTCGACCGGCAGCTGTGCCAATCGTTCACCTGCAGCGGTGACTGGGCCACCGCCCGACGCGGCGCTCGGACTCGCGATCGGCGCCGGTGGCTGACGGGCCTGCCCCAGCAGATCGGCGAGTCCGCGCCCCAGGCTTGGTCGTTTCTGATTCATGACTTCGATGATAGCGGGCGCAGCGGCGGCGCGCCTAGGGCGTCGCAGCACCGGTCGGCGTTTGCGCGCGATCGGCCCGGCGCAGCATTTCACCGGCGAGCGCGAGATAGGCCAGCGCGCCGCGCGAATCCTTGTCGTGCACCAGCGCCGGCCGGCCGAAGGACGGCGCCTCGGCCAGGCGCACATTGCGCGGCACTACCGTGCGAAACACGCGTTCACCGAAATGACTGAGCAGCTGGTTGCTGACCTCGGTGGCGAGGTTATTGCGCGGGTCGTACATGGTGCGCAGCACGCCTTCGATCTCAAGCTCCGGGTTCGCGGCGGTGCGGATCTGCTCAATGGTCGCCACCAGCGCCGAAAGGCCCTCGAGCGCATAGAACTCACACTGCATCGGAATCAGCACGCTGTCGGCGGCGATCAGCGCATTCACCGTAAGAATATTCAACGAGGGCGGGCAGTCGATGAAGATCACATCGTAATGTTCGCGCACCGGTACCAGCGCCTCGCGCAGGCGCCGCTCGCGTCCGGCCGGCATCGCCAGCAGGCGCACTTCGGCCGCGGTCAGGTCCTGGTTGGCGGGCAGCAGATCCATGCCGGCGCTCTCGACTGGCACGATCGCATCGGCGGCCGCGGATTCACCCAGCATCACCTCGAGCGTGCCGCACGCCAGCGTTGATTTATCGATGCCGCAGCCCGTGGTCGCATTGCCCTGCGGATCGAGGTCGATCAGCAGCACCCGCCGCCGCGTTGCCGCCAGCGAAGCCGACAGGTTGACGGCCGTCGTGGTCTTGCCCACGCCGCCCTTCTGGTTGGCTACCGCGATCACACGCTTCATCGTGCAAGTTTAGGCCAAGCCCTGCCGGCCTGTCGCCGCTAATGCGCGTGGCCGCTGCAGCGGTTGCGGGTAAACTGCGGGCGATGAAATGGGTGTCGGCGATCTTCGTGGCTGCGCTGTGCGCGGCCGCGACCATTGCGCTCTGGGCCTGGGCCAACCGCCCGAGCACCGAGCCGGCGTGGCCCAAGGAAGTGCAGGGCCTGGCTTTCTCGCCCTTCCAGGCCGACCAGAGCGGCACGCTGAACCAGTACCCGAGCGACGAGCAGCTCGAGTCCGACCTCAAGCTGCTCACGGGGCGTGTGCATGCACTGCGTACCTACGGCACCGGCGGCACGCTCGCCGATATACCGCGGCTCGCGGCCAAATATGGCATCAGCGTCGCGGTCGGCGCCTGGCTCGACAAGGATCGCCCCACTAACCTGGTACAGGTGAACAAGGCCATCGAGCTGGCGCGCAGCAATCGCAACGTGGTGCGCGTGTTCATTGGCAATGAAGTGATGCTGCGCAACGATCTGCCGCTCGAGGAGCTCGCCGCGCACCTGGACTTTGCGCGCACGGCGCTGAAAATTCCGGTCGGTACCGCCGAGACCTGGGCGACCTGGCTGAAATATCCGGAGCTCGCGCACCACTGCGATTTTCTCGCGGTGCACCTGCTGCCCTACTGGGAAGGCATGGATGTCGAGAAAGCCGTCGATGCCAGCTTCGCGAATCTCAAGCGCGTGGAGGCGGCCTATCCCGATCGCCAGGTAATCATCGGCGAAGTGGGTTGGCCCTCCGATGGCCGCACGCGCGGCAATGCGGAGGCCTCGGCCGCCAATGAAGCGCTGTTCCTGCGCCGTTTCCTGGCACGCGCGGACGCCGAGAAGAAACGCTACTACATCATGGAAGCCTTCGATCAGCCCTGGAAGGCCGAGGACGAAGGCGGCGTCGGCGCCTACTGGGGTGTGTTCGACGTCAACCGCCAGGTGAAATTCGAATTCACCGCGCCGATCGTGCGCATCCCCGAGTGGCATCTGCTGGCCGGCACCTCGGTGATGATCGCGCTGCTGCTGCTCGCGCTGTTCTATGTGCACAGCGGCTCGCTGCGCACGCGCGGCCGCACGATGATGGCGGTAGTGGTGTATGCCGCAGCCACGGCAGCGGTGTGGGTGATCTACGATTACACGCAGCAGTATCTGACCGTCACCACCGTGATCGTCGGTGCGCTGCTGATCCTCGGCATGCTGGGCGTGATCGCGGTGCTGTTCGCCGAGGCGCACGAATGGGCCGAGGCGCACTGGATCCGCAGCCATCAGCGGCTGCTCGATCCGAGCCGTCAGGATGGCAGCTACCTGCCGAAAGTCTCGGTGCACGTGCCGGCCTACAACGAGCCGCCCGATATGCTGATCGAGACGCTGAACGCGCTCAGCCGCCTCGACTATCCCGATTTCGAGGTGCTGGTGATCGACAACAACACGCGCGATGAAGCCGTGTGGCGTCCGGTCGAAGCGCATTGCCAGCAGCTCGGCGCGCGCTTCCGGTTCTTTCATGTGAGTCCGTTGGCCGGCTTCAAAGCCGGCGCGCTCAACTACGCGCTGCACCAGAGCGCGCGCGATGCCGACGTGGTGGCGGTGATCGACAGCGACTATTGCGTGGAACCGCGCTGGCTGCGCGACCTGGTGCCCTGCTTCGCCGACCCGAACATGGCGATCGTGCAGGCACCGCAGGATTATCGCGACGAGCACGAGAACGCCTTCAAGTCGATGTGCTACGCCGAGTATCGCGGCTTCTTTCACATCGGCATGATCACGCGCAACGAACGCAACGCAATCATCCAGCACGGCACGATGACGCTGGTGCGCCGGCGCGTGCTGGCAGCGCTCGATGGCTGGGCCGAGTGGTGCATCTGCGAGGACGCGGAACTGGGTCTGCGCGTGTTCGAGGCTGGCTACCAGGCCACCTACCTGCCGCGCAGCTATGGCCGCGGGCTGATGCCCGACACCTTCGTCGATTTCAAGAAGCAGCGTTTCCGCTGGGCTTATGGGGCGATGCAGATCCTGCGGCATCACGCCGGCGCGCTGCTGCGGCCGGGCCTCAGCACCCTGAGTTCGGGACAGCGCTATCACTTCGTCGCTGGCTGGCTGCCGTGGCTGGCCGATGGTTTCAACCTGATTTTCAATCTTGCCGCGATCGGCTGGTCGGTGGCGATGTTCCTGCATCCGGCCAGCATCGATCCGCCGCTGCTGATCTTCTCGCTGCTGCCGCTGTCACTCTTTACTTTCAAGCTGGTGAAGCTGGTGCACTTGTACACGCATCGCGTCGGCGTCGGTCTGCGCCAGACTTTCGCCGCCGCGCTGGCCGGCCTGGCGCTCGCGCACACCATCGGCCGCGCGGTGCTCAAGGGCCTGGTGACGCGCAGCGAACCCTTCTTTCGCACGCCAAAGCGCGCCGGGCAGCACGCGCTGTGGTTGGCACTGGCCGGCGCCTGGGAAGAGGCCGCGTTGATGCTGGCCCTGCTGGGCGCCGCGCTCGCGCTGCATGAAACACCGACTGAATTCACGAGCCCCGATCGGCGTGTGTGGGTGATCGCGCTGGTGATCCAGTCGATTCCCTATATGGCCGCAGTGCTGGTCTCGTTGACCAGCGCGCTCAAGCTGCCGGCGACTTTGCTGGAGCGGCGCGCGCCTCGAGCAGCACCAGGTGCCGCGTCGCACCCAGCCCGGGAACCGTGACCGCACGCGCCTCGAGCAGGCGCCAGCGCTCCGGCCAGGCGACGAGTTCGCCTTCCGGCCATTGGCCCTTGTAGGCAATCAACCGCGTGCCGGGCTTGGCCAGCGGCCACGCGAGTTGTGCGAGTGCCGGCATCGTGCCCACCGCCCGCGCCAGCAGGGTATCGAAGGGTTCATCCACCACCAGGGTTTCGGCGCGCTGATGCACGGCCTTTACATTCGCGATGCCCAGCGTGCGCGCCGCGTGTGCCACAAAACGGATTTTCTTGGCCGTGCCATCGATCAGCGTGAATTGCCGCTCGGGGTGCAGGATCGCGAGCGGGAGCCCGGGGAAACCCGCGCCAGTGCCCAGATCGGCGATGCGCGCGCCCACCAGATCCGCGCTTGCCGCGAGGCTGTCGAGCAGGTGGTGCGTGATCATCGTGGTGCGCGCTGCCACCGCCGTCAGATTGTAGGCGCGATTCCACATCGCCAGTTCGTCGAGCAGTTGCAACAGTTTTGCGGCCTGGTGTGTGTCGATGGCGACAGCCATCTGCGCAGCCTGCGCGCGCAGCGCCATACTTTCCGCCTCGCTGGTCGCCTCGCCTGGGGCCGGGGATTTCGGCATGGGTTGCCTTGTGTAGCACTGCAGGCAGAATAGTTGCCAGCCGTGCACTCAACCATAGCAAACCAATGACCCATTTCAACTGCCGTACCACCGCAGCGCTGCTTCTGACGCTGACCGCGACGCTGAGCGCATTGCTGGTGGCACCGCCACTGCGGGCCGAGCGACGCACCGATGGCACGGTATTGTACGACGGCGTTCCGGTGGCCAGCGAGGAGCTGCGCGCTGCGCTGCTGCAATACCGCGTAAGCAGCGAATCGCGGCTGCTGGGGTGGCTCGCGAGCGGCGAACTGCTGGTGGGCACCCGCTTCGACCAGGGCGAGCAGCTCGAGCGCCTGCTGGCGCCCGGTGTGGTGCAGCTGGCGCTCAGCCACGCAGGCGGCGCGCTGCGCAGCGCCGCCACGCAGCCCTTTCACTCACAGTTGCTCGCCTATCTTGCCGATGAGGGCGAGCGCGGTGCCGCGGCACTTTATGTACAGAAAGCCGGCGGCGGCAGCGAGCACCAAATTCTGCCTGCCAGCACCCAGCCCGGTGCCGTGGTATTCGCGCACGATGGTCTGCGGCTCGCTTTCAGCGCTACGCTTGCCGGCAGCGCGAATGCCGGCCTCTATGTCGCCGACGCCGCCGGCACTGCACCGCCGCGCCGCGTGCTGAGCGGCACCGGCGAGCGCTGGCAGGTGCTGGGCTGGACACGCAGTGATCGCGCGCTGCTGGCGCGGCGCTCACCGGGCAGCGCGGGCACAGCGGGCGCCGACACCGCCAATAGCGCTATCAGCGGCGATGAGCTGTGGTTGATCGACGTGGACAGCGGCGCGCAGCGACGCGTCGATGAGCCGACCGCACCGGGCGGCGCGCCACAGCGCAGAACCACCCGCAGCAGCGCGAGCGCACGCGCGCAGTCCGGCGCGCATATCGGCCAGGCGCGGCTCGCGAACGATGATCGCGGCGTGTATTTCCTTAGCGATCGCGACAGCGACTACACCCGCCTGCGCTACGCCGACCTGTTTGGCGACGACCTGCGCGATGTGGGCCCTGCGATCAGTCACGACATCGAGCAATTCGACCTCAGCGCCGACGGCCGCTACCTGGCCTATGGCTGGAATGACAACGGCTACAGCCGCGTGTCGATCATCGAGCGTCCGCAGAGCGATGGCGCAACGCTGCAGGAGACGCGCGTGCCCGCTCTACCGGTGGGTGTAGTGCACGATCTGCAGTTCGCGCGCCAGGGCTCGCGGCTCGCGATCGATCTCACCGGCAGCGCCGCGGTACGCGATGTCTACGTGTACGAGCCCGGCAGCGCGAGTGCCGTGCGCTGGACGCGCAGCGCCCTGGGCGCAGCCCGTGCCAGCGCGCTGGTGATGCCCCAAACGCTGCGTTTTCCGACCTGGGATCGCCCCGAGGGCCAGCCGCGGCAATTGATCGCGCAGCTGTATCGTCCGGCCGACAGCCAGCAGCACGCGGTGCTGATCATGCTGGCCGGCCGCGCCCACCAGGCGCGCGCGCAGCTCGACATGTTCATCCAGTACCTGGTCACGCAGTTGCAGCTCGCGGTGATCGTGCCCGATCTGCGCGGCGCCAGCGGCCACGGCCGCGGCTTCGCC
>JAYUZE010000106.1:0-28056 GCA_043752035.1 Gammaproteobacteria bacterium | reverse complement strand
GGTGTATCTCAATCGCGAACTGCAGGGTGATATTGCACGGCTCAAGTTCGATCTAGCCGCGCACCTTGGGCACAAGGTGCTGCACGGTGGCGATGGCCTGAAGACTGTGCACGCCACCGGCGGTGAGATGGGCGGCAGCCCGGAAAGCGGCGCCAGCGCGCTGCTGTGCCCGAAGATTCCGTTCCGCCGCTTTCTATCGAGCGAACGCTATCGGGTCGAAGCGGGCAGGAAGATCGACCTGACGCCTGCGGTGGTGATGCGGCGCATGACCAAGGTTTCGCCGTACCCGCACGGGCATTTTTTCGATGCCTATCCGCCTGGCTACCTGCGCGCCGTCTACCGGGGCAATGATATTCCGCTGCCCTGGGGCAACATGGCGCAGGTCACTGATCCCTGTCCGCACTGGGCGGTGTTTCGGATGCTCAATGAGCGCCAGGAGCGCAGCACGCAGATCTCGGTACTGCGCGATGGTCGGCGTTCGATTCTCTATTGCTGCCACTCGATCCGCACCCACGACATGGCACGCAATCCTCACGTGCTCTCGGTGGGTATCGATCTGATGCCGGCCATGAGCGCCAATGGCATCGATGCCGCGGAACAGGTGGCGCAGGTGAGCGCAGCCTGTCTTGCAAATTGCGGTCAGGCGGCGATCCCGCCGGGGGCGGCGCGTGCCATTGCCACGATTGCCCGTGTGCTCAACATCGCCTGGCTCGAGGACGCGCTGGCGAATCCAGCCAGCATCATCTGTCCGCGCAGTACCAACTGCCAGCGTGCTGAGGCCTGTACCGGCAGCAGCTTTTCGCAGGCGCGGGAAATTGCCGACGTGCGCAACGAGATCGTCAGGCGACCGGCGCAACGATAAATCGCGTTATAGTGGGTGCCAGTGCTGGGGGCACCATGACTGACGCAGACGCTGTCGACTGGGACGCTATCGTGCGCGATCCACGCTTCGTGGATCTGCATCGTCGCAAGAACCGGTTCCTGTGGGGGCTGATGGCACTGTCGGTCGGCTATTACTTTCTGCTGCCCATCGGCGCTGCCTGGTTCCAGCCGCTGTTCCGGCAACGCGTCTGGGGCGTGGTCAATGTCGGGTTGCTGTTTGCGCTCAGCGAGTTTGTGGTCGCCTGGCTGATCGCCTGGTATTACTCGCGGCGTGCCGGCCGCGACTTCGATCGCCTGGCGGCATTGATCGCTGCTGATCACCGGCAGTAGCCCATGGACGGTCAATCCGCGCACCACGCTCTGACCTTCAGCATCTTCGCGATCGTGATCGCGGCGACGATGTTCGTCACGTACCTTGCGGCCCGCCGCGTGCGTTCGGCCAGTGACTTCTATACCGCGGGCGGCGGCATCAGCGGTTGGCAGAATGGCTGGGCGATCGCCGGCGATTACCTGTCGGCCGCTTCGTTCCTGGGTATCGCCGGCTTGATTTCGCTCTATGGCTATGATGGCTTCATGTATTCGGTGGGCTGGCTGGTGGCTTACGTGGCGGTGCTGCTGCTGATCGCTGAACCCTGCCGCAATATTGGCCGCTATACACTTTCCGACATCCTCTGCTACCGGAACGATCCGCGCAAAACCCGCGTCGTCGGCGCACTCTCCACGATCACCGTGTCGACGTTTTACCTGACCGCACAGATGGTCGGCGGCGGAGTGCTGGTCAAGAACCTGATCGGCATCGACTACGAAGTATCGGTAGCCGGCGTTGGTGTGCTGATGCTCAGCTACGTGCTGTTCGGCGGCATGGTCGCGACCACCTGGGTGCAGATCATCAAGGCCGTGCTGTTGGTGTGTGCATCGCTCCTGGTCGTGATGCTGGTGTGGGCGCCCTACGGTTTTTCGCTCCCGGCTTTCCTTGCGGATGTGGTGGCAGATCCCAAAGTGCAGGCGCGCGTAGCCACTTTGCTCGGCGACCCAGCCAAAACCATGTCGGGCGCAGAACTCGGTCAGCGCTTCCTGGAGCCGGGCCTGTATTTCAAGGCGCCGATCGATCAGATCAGTCTCGGCATGGCGCTGGTGTTTGGCACCGCCGGCCTGCCGCATATCCTGATGCGCTTCTTTACGGTGCGCACCGCTCAGCAGGCGCGACGCTCGGTCGTGTGGGCCATGGTGATCATCGGCGGCTTTTATGTGCTGACGCTGTTCCTGGGCTTCGGCGCGGCGTTGCATGTCGGCCCGTCCAGCATCCTTGCAGTGGATGCAGGCGGCAACATGGCCGGTCCATTGCTCGCGCAGTACATCGGCGGCGGCGCAGATTCCTTCTTCGGCAATTTCATGCTGGCCTTCGTCTCAGCAGTGGCTTTCGCGACCATCGTCGCCGTGGTTGCAGGGCTGGTGCTGGCTGCGGCCTCGGCAATGGCGCACGATCTTTATGTAGGTGTGGTGCGCGCAGGCAAGGAGACAACGCCGCAAGGGCAAGTGCGTGCGGCGCGCATTGCCACCCTGATTGTCGGTGCGCTGTCGATCGGTATCGGCATCGCTGCCAAGGGACAGAATGTCGCGGTGCTGGTCGGGCTCGCCTTTGCGGTGGCAGCGAGCGCCAACTTTCCCTGTGTATTGCTCACGCTGCACTGGAGGCGCTGCAATACCGGCGGTATCGTCGCCGGCATGGTGGTGGGCACCTTGGCGGCGGTTGGCCTGACGCTGGTCTCACCGACCCTGAGCTATCCGCTGGCGATCAAGGCGGCCGCACACAAGGTACTCGACGCCGAGGCCACTAAGCGCGCGGCGGCGCACAGTCCGCAGGAGCGGGTTGCGCTCGACAAGGCCGTGGCCAAGGCACGCGCTGAGCTCAGCACATGGGGTGAGGAGACCACCTCGTTCCTGGGCCTCGAGAAGCCGCTGATCGAGCTCAAGAACCCCGGCATCATCTCCATTCCGTTGGGCTTTCTAGCCGTGTTCCTCGGTTCACTGTGGCGGCGCGACCGGCGTGCCGAGGACATGTGGAATGAGGTCTACGCCCGGCAGAATACCGGCTTGCTGGTAGGACACCCACGGCCCGGGCCTTAAGTTTTTGCAGGTCCGGCCGTTCAGTGTCGATAAGACACGTGGAACCGGGTGTGGCCATGAATGGAATTGATCTGCTGCGCAGCATGCTGCCCTATCAGGCCTGGCAGCCAGCCAACGGTAGTGGCCCGACGCGGCCGGCCGGTACCGCCGCTCAGCCTGGCGTACAGGCGGGCGCACAGGCTGTCGATCAGCCGGGATCGGGCGTGACCGGTGGCCTGCAGGAGCTGGCGGCCTCGCTGCAGGGCTTGCGCGCTGTCGCCGATACGCTGCGGGCCCAGCTGGAATCGATGCTCGGCGATGCCAGTGGCTCCAGCTCCGTAGCGAGTTTCGTGTCTGCAAGCATCCGCCAACGTGCCAGCTTTCAGTTCGTCACCCAGGAAGGCGATGTCGTTGAGCTGACCGTCCGTAGCCGCGCCTCGATCGCCAGCAGTGCCGCGAGCGTGCAGGATGCCAGTGGCAGCGCCACCACCACTAAAACCACAGTGATTGCCAGCTCGCGGCTCTCGGTGCAGGTGCATGGTGATCTCAATGACAAGGAGATGGCCGCGATCAAGGATGTGCTTGGGCAAGTGGAAACGCTGGCAGACAAATTTTTTGGCGGTGACGTACAGGCAGCCTTTGCGGCTTCAGCTTCGCTGCATATCGACAGCACGCAACTGGCCTCGATGGCACTCGAGTTCAGTTCCAGCCTGCGCCTGCGTGGCGTAGCCCAGAGCACGGCCAGTGCTGTCGCCGACGGCGCCGCCGCCGATGGCGCACCGGCCAGTGTTCCGACGGCATCGACAGCGAACTCCGTGTCCCAGGCGCCTGCAGCGCCAGCGGTCACGACAGCGACAACGCCGGCCAGCGTGCAGCCCGCGGTCGACTATCTGGGCAACGCACTGTCGCAACTGCAGAACGTGGCCTCAATCGAGATGTCGATGAAAGCCAAATTACAGCTGCTGCTGATTGCGGTGATTCACACCGCCAAAGCGACCAAAGCGAATCCGTCAAACGCGGCTGCACCTGACACATCGACCGCCGCATCACCAGGTGTCTCAGCGCTCAGCCAGTTGTCGACAACGGCACCGCTCGCGGCCTGACGCGGCCAGCGGTTGCGAGATCCGGGGCGGCCCGCGAGCCAATCCTCTAGAATCCGACGCCTGGTGCCGCTTGCGGCGCAATGGGTGGCACGGATTTCATGCAGATCGACTCCAGGCGTACGTACGCCAGTTGCGCACTGACACTGGCACTGGGGCTGCTATGCGGCGGCGCCCGGTGCGCCCAGAGCGCTGCGGGCAACGGGGCGAGTCCGGAGCCTGGCGAAGTCGTAGTGACGGCCACGCGCCGGCCGCAGCCCAGCCAAGACCTGCCAGTCGCAATCGATCGTGTGAACGCCAAGCGCATCCGAGGCGGGCAGCTGCAGGTCAATCTTTCCGAATCGCTCGCCAGTGTGCCCGGCGCTTCAGTGCAAAATCGCCAGAACTACGCCCAGGATCTGCAAGTATCGGTGCGCGGCTTCGGCGCCCGTTCCAGCTTCGGCGTGCGCGGCGTGCGGCTCTATGCCGATGGCATTCCGGGCACAATGCCCGATGGCCAGGGTCAGTTTTCGCAGTTCGACCTGGGCTCGGCCGATCGCATCGAAGTGCTGCGCGGACCCTTTTCTGCGCTCTACGGGAATTCCTCGGGCGGCGTGATCGCGCTCTACAGTGAAGACCCGGCGCCGGGCCCGCAGCAGCAGGCGCAGTTTGCCGCCGGGAGTTTTGGCGTGCAGCGCGAATCGCTAAAGCTCAGTGGCGGATCGGCGAGCGCCAGTTATTTCATCGACCTCGCGCATTTCGCGACCGCCGGGTATCGCGATCACAGCTCGGCCCAGCGCAACAATCTCAACTCGCGCTGGCGCATCGAGCTTTCCGCGATATCGACGCTCACGTTAATCGCCAATGCCGTGCAGACACCTTTTGTACAGGACCCGCTGGGCCTCACGCAGGCGCAGCTCGCGAACCCTGCGCAGGCCGGCAGCAATGCCATCAGCTTCAACACCCGCAAATCGCTTGAGCAGGGGCAGCTCGGGGTGCTGTACGAGCGGCAGCCGCTGGAAGGCGTGGAGTTTGCTGCGCAGTTCTACGGTGGGCATCGCGCAACCACGCAGTTCCAGTCCATTCCGGTGGCGAGCCAGAACCCGGCCACGCACCCTGGCGGAGTCATCGATCTGGCGCGTAGCTTCTGGGGTACCGACCTGCGCGTCAGTGCCGAGCCGAAGCTGGCCGGCACTCCACTGCAGCTGACTGCCGGTATCGCCTACGACAATCTCGATGAGGATCGTCGCGGTTATCTGAACCATGTGGGCACTACGCTGGGTGTAATGGGCGCGCTGCGACGGTCGCTCAGCAATCGCGTCTATGACTTCGATCAGTACCTGCAGGCGCAGTGGGATCCGGCGCCCAAATGGCGGATGCTGGCCGGTGTGCGGCACAGCATCGTCGAGGTGCGCTCGCTCGATCTGCTGAGCGCGCCGCGTACGAATCCGGTGAGCCCAGTGCGCTATCAGGCGACCAATCCCGTGGCTGGCTTGACCTACAAGGCAACGCCGACGCTGTCGATTTATGGTGCCTTCGGGCGCGGATTCGAAACACCGACCCTGAACGATATTGCTTATGCCTCGGTGAACGGCAGCGTACCCGGCCTCAATCTGCAGCTTCGACCTGCACGCAGCAACAGCTACGAACTGGGGCTCAAGGGCGTGGCAGGCGCAGCCAGCGCCAATCTCAGTGCGATTCGCATCGACACCCATGACGAACTGGCAGTGCTGCAGAACAGCGGCGGCCGCCAGGTGTTCCAGAACATCAATGCCACGACGCGCAGTGGCCTGGAGCTCGGCGCCTACCAGCCGCTGGGCAAGACACTGCATGCGCGTATCGCCTATACGTGGATGCGTGCGGTGGTAGCCGAGGCTTACCTCACCTGCACTGTGGTACCCTGTACGCTGCCCACCACCCCCGTGGCGCGCGATAGTCGATTGCCGGCGGTGCCGCAACACTCGTTCTACTCGTCCTTAAGCTGGCAGCCGGCGCGCGCCGGAGTAACGCTGACCGCCGAGCTGATTGGGCGCGCGCAGATCTACGCTAACGACACCAACACCGCCGCCGCAAGTGGCTACTGGCTCGGCAACCTGAGCCTGGCACTCGAGCAGCAGCGCGGCGGCTGGCGCTACGGCGAATTCGCTCGCATGGATAATGTCGCCGATCGGCGCTACGTGGGTTCGGTGATCGTCAACGAGAGCAACAGCCGCTATTTCGAGCCTGAGCCGGGGCGGGCGTTCTATCTCTCCTTCAGCGTGGCGCATCGCTGAGCGCACAGGACTCAAATGTCGCAAATTAATGTGGGTCTGGTGGGTTTCGGGCTGGCAGGGCGGACGCTGCACGCACCGCTGATCGTTGCCAGTGGCATGCGCATTGCCGCCGTAGTCACGCGCCAGGGCGAGGCGGTGCTCGCCAGCTTTCCCGATGCCGAGGTCAAGAGCAGCATCGAGGCGCTGCTGGAGGTCAGGCCGCTCGACCTCGTCGTGGTGGTCAGCCCCAATCGCTGGCATTTCCCGCAGGCGCTGCTGGCACTGGAGGCCGGCAAGCATGTCGTGGTCGACAAGCCTTTAGGAGTCAGCGCCACCGAAGGCGCCTTGCTGGTAGCGGCGGCCGAGCGCGTCGGGCGAAAACTCAGTGTGTTTCAAAATCGGCGCTGGGACAGCGATTTCCTGACGCTGCAGTCACTGCTGGCGGCCGGCACGCTCGGCGAACCGCAGCTGTTCCGTGCGCGCTGGGATCGCTACCGGCCGGAAGTGGTGGTGCGCTGGCGCGAGCGCAAGGAAGCGGGCGCCGGCATTCTCTTTGACCTGGGCTCGCACCTGATCGATCAGGCCCTGTGCCTGTTCGGCGCGCCCGAGTGGGTGCAGGCGGATATCTTCACACAGCGGGCCGGTGCTAACGTCGATGACGCCTTTGAGTTGCAAATGGGTCGCGGCGCGCTGCGCATCGCGCTGGGTGCCAGCTCGCTTGCCGCCGATCACGGTTTTCGCTACCAGCTCAATGGCACGCTGGCATCGTTTCGCAAATCGGGACTCGACCAGCAGGAAGCGCAGCTCAAGGCGGGTCTGTCACCGAACGATCGGCAGTTTGGCCTCGAACCGCAGATGCAGTGGGGCAGGCTGACGGTGGGCGCAACGGCGCACACTGAGCGCGTCGAGCCGCAACGTGGCGTGTGGCTCAATTTCTACCGGCAGATGCGCCTGGCAATTGAAAGTGACGCGCCGGTGCCGGTCATGGCGATGGATGCCTGCAAGGTGCTGCGGATCATCGAAGCGGCGCGCGAGAGCGCAGCGCAGCGGCGTGTCATTGCGCTGCCACCCCTCTAGTCCGGCGGTTGAACCACGGCCAGTTGCCGGCCGGTGCTCGGTGCCGGGCCTCGGTGCTGTTCCGGCTGCGCCCATGTAAGATGCTGCAGCGACCCGGGTAAGGAGAGTCCAGCCATGAAGCGTGCAGACTGGATCACGGCCCTGGCGTTGTTGGTGACACCCACGCTGCTTGCAGCCCCGGTGGTGGTGCCTAAGGACCTGCAGGACTGGCAGCCCTGGGCCATGGATGGCCACGAGGCGCGCAGCTGCCCGTATTTTTCTAATGCCAACCCCGTCGACGATGACAGTCGCGTGTGCGCCTGGCCGGCGCGCCTGGCGCTGGATCTCAATGCGCGCGGTGGGCGGTTCACTCAAGCCTGGCAACTGTACAGCGAAGCCTGGGTACCGTTGCCCGGCAGCGCAGAGTACTGGCCGCAAAGCGTCACCGTGAACGGCAAGGCTGCGGCCGTTGTGTCGCACGAGGGCAAGCCGCAGCTGCGACTCGCGGCCGGTAGCTATCTGGTGGTGGGCAATTTTTCCTGGGAGTCGCGTCCCGAAGCGCTCCCGGTGCCGGCGCAGTCCGGACTCGTCTCGCTGCTGCTCGACGGTCACGCGCTGCCACAGGCCGATCGCCCGGATGGCGCGGTATGGCTCGGCAAGCGCCGCGGCGCCGAGCAGGCGCAGGCCCTGGATGTGCAGGTGTACCGGTTGCTCGAGGACCAGTTGCCGGCGCTGCTGGTGACGCGTTTGCGACTGCAGGTGGCGGGCGACGGGCGCGAGGAGCTGTTCTCAACGGTGCTGCCCGCAGGCTTTACGCCACTGGCTTTGAGCAGTACGTTGCCGGCGCGCGTCGACGCTGACGGGCGCATGCGCGTGCAGGTGCGTGCGGGCTCCTGGGAGATTACGCTCAGGGCGCGTGGCATCGACAGCGTGCAGAGAGTCGCGCTGCCGGCGGTGAATGGCGTGTGGCCGAAACAGGAAGTGTGGAGTTACAGCGCGCACGATCGCCTCAGGGTATCGGCCGTGGAGGGCGCCGAAGGCATCGACCCCGTGCAGTCGAATGTGCCCGGAGAGTGGCGTCAATACCCGGCCTTCAGGCTGGCGCCCGGAGGCGTGTTGCAGGTGGCTGAGCGCAGTCGCGGGCTGTCGGTGCAGGACGGCAACAAGCTCAAACTCATGCGGCTGCTCTATCTCGATTTCGATCACTCGGGCTATACGGTGGTCGATCAGCTCTCGGGTCAGTTGCGTACCGGCTGGCGGCTCGACATGGTTGAACCCTATCGCCTCGAAAGCGCTGCTCGTGGCACCGACAACCTGCTGGTCACGGCCGGTGCCAATGCGAAACTCAGTGGCGTTGAGCTGCGCGCTCCGCAATTGTTGCTCACGACGCTGGGGCGATTGCAGCGCAGCGGCGGCAGCGTGCCGGCCACAGGCTGGAGCGAGCGCTTCGAGCAGGTTTCCGGCGTGCTCAATCTTCCACCCGGTCATCGGCTGCTGGCGGCCCTCGGTGCCGACGCCGCACCTGGCGCGTGGATCGAGCGCTGGGGCTTGCTCGACTTGTTCCTACTGCTGATCTCGGGAGCCATTGCGTTGCGCCTGCACGGCAAGTCGTTCGCCTTGATCACGCTGCTCGCCGTGGCGTTGGTGCACCAGGAAAATTCCCTGCTGGTGTGGCTGCTGCTGTATGTGCTGGTGGCACAGGCGGCGCTGCGCGTGGTGCCGCGGGGCTGGCCGCATAGGGCGCTGTATTGGGTGCGCAATCTGCTGTTCGCACTGCTGGTGCTGGTGCTGGTGCCCTTCGCCGCGACACAGGTACGCTACGCCGTGTATCCGCAACTGGCGGACACGGTGGGCGTGAATATCGGCTCGGTCCTTGCCGGGCTGGCGCGGGATGAGCCAGCGCCGCCACAACTGAATGAGGTCATTGTTACGGGCCAGCGAACCGATCGGCCTCCGCCAGCAAACATGCCGCCAGACGCCGTGGGCGCTGCTGCAAATGAAGTGGCACCAGCAATCGCTGCTGCGCCGCCGCCGGTCGTACTGGCCCCGCGTCAATACAAGATATCGTCATTGCGGAATGCGTCGCAGAGCATGCAGCGTTACGCACCAGGCACGCTGGTTCAGTCGGGCCCAGGGCGTCCGCAATGGAACTACGTCGCCTACGAATATTCCTGGAACGGACCGGTCGAAGCCGCGCAGGCGGTGCATTTCCTGGTGCTGAGGCCATTCTGGGTATCATTGTGGCGAGTGCTGGGCGTGGTGCTGATGGTCTGGATCGTCGCGGCGCTGGCGCGTGGTAGGGGCGAGTTGCCTGCCCGATGGCAACGCCTGCTGAACTGGCGGCGCGCCGGCGCAGTCGCGGCGATGCTGCTGCTGTTACTGTCGGCCGCACCTGCAGCGCGCGCCGCGAGCACGCCGGACCCGGCATTGCTGAAGGAGCTTGGGGAGCGCCTGCTGCGCGCGCCAGCGTGCGCGCCCAATTGTGCTGATATCCAGAGTGCACATCTCACGCTGGCGCCCGGAAATCTGGAGGCGCAGTTGCAGGTCTCGGCACTGGCAGCCGTGGCCGTGGCTCTGCCGGCGGCCGCGGGCCGCTTCGAACCGGAGTCGGTGAGCGTCGATGGTGCGGCGGTCGCGGGCGTGTTTCGTGACGACTCGCACCAGTACTGGATTGCGCTCAAGCCCGGCGCGCATCAGGTTCGGATTAGTGGTCGACTGCCGCCGGCTGATTCCATTCAGCTGCTGTTCCCGCAGATACCGCACAGCATCGCTGTCGGCGGCAGCGGCTGGGATGTTTCGGGGATCAACGACGGCAGGCTGGTGGCCAATACGCTCGAGCTGGTGCGTAGGCATGTAGCGGCCGGTGGCGCCGACGGCTCGGAAACGGCAGCACAATTTCCGCCCTTCGTGCGCGTGTGGCGCGAGTTTCAGTTCGACCTGGACTGGTCGATCGCGACTACGGTCGAGCGTCTGGCGCCGGAGAAGGGCGGCTTCACGCTGCAACTGCCCATGCTGGCCGGCGAATCGGTGCTCACTCCGGGTATGGAAGCTCGTGGTGGCAAGAATGTGCTGGTGGGTTTCGACAGCAGTGCCGACAGAGCCAATTGGCGATCAGGCCTGGCGCAGGCCGACACTCTCACGCTCACTGCACCTAAGCCTGCCGCGTGGACCGAAATCTGGATTTTCAACGTCAGCCCGATGTGGCGCGTGCAATTTAGTGGTCTGCCAGCCGTTATGCCCGAGAACCTCGATCCGGCAAACTGGAGTTTTGAATACCACCCACGCCCCGGCGAAACCCTGACGCTCAAGGTGTCGCGGCCTGGTGCCGCGCCCGGCGGAACTCTGGCAATCGACAACGTGCAGCTCGCAGCGGTTGTCGGCAAGCGCGCCACCGAATCTTCCCTGACCCTGAGCTACCGCAGTACTCAGGGAGGACGCCACTCGATACACCTGCCAGCCGACGCGCATGTTTCCCAAGTGAGCGTTGATGGCAACTCGGTTCCGATGCGGCCGGATCAGGGCGAGCTGCCCCTGGCAGTGCTGCCCGGTGCGCATCGCATCCAGGTCGACTGGCAGCGTGACACGGGAGCGAGCTTGCGGACACGCTCAGCCGCTGTGAACCTGGGCAGTGCCAGCAGCAATATCAATGTCACGCTGCGGCTGCCCGCCGATCGCTGGGTGCTGTTTGCGGGCGGCCGCGGCGTGGGTCCGGCGATACTCTACTGGGGCGAGTTGCTGGTGTTCGTCACGCTCGCGGTGCTGCTGGCCCGCAGCGGGCGATCGCCGCTGAAAATGCACGAGTGGCTGCTGCTCGGCCTGGGGCTCAGCACTTTTTCCTGGAGCGTGCTGCTGTTGTTTGCGGCCTGGGTGTATGCGATTCGCTGGCGCGAACAGGCGGCAACTGCAGCCTTCACTGACAGGCGTTTTAATGCGACCCAGGTGCTGCTGATCGGCCTGTCGGTAGCGACTGTGGTGTCGGTGGTTGCCGCAATACCCAATGCGCTGCTGGCCACGCCCGACATGCGCATCGCCGGAAGCGGTCAGTCGGCCGGCGAGCTCTCGTGGTTCAACGATCTTGCCGCTGACGCGCTGCCCACGCCCTGGGTGCTCTCACTCTCGCTGTGGTGGTACAAGCTTGCGATGCTGCTATGGGCGCTGTGGCTGGCCTTCGCGCTGGTGCGCTGGGTGCCCATGGCCTGGCATGGCCTTACCGTGGGCGGTTTTTGGCGCGCCGCTAAAAGGGATACTGCCGCGGCGTCAACTGAGCCGTGATCCAGCGCAATTCCGTGAACGCCTCGATGCCTGCCCGGCCACCGAAACGCCCGTAGCCTGAGGCTTTTACACCGCCGAAGGGCATCGGCGCCTCATCCTGCACGGTCGGGCTGTCGATGTGGCAGATGCCCGATTCGATGCGGCGTACAACCTCGAAGCCGCGTGCGATGTCGCGGGTGAATACTGCGGCCGAGAGGCCGTACTCGGTGTCCTTCGCGTGGCGCACAGCCTCGTCCACCGAGTCGACGCGCGTGGTCGACACCTGCGGTCCGAACGATTCCTCTCTAAATAGCGCCATCGCCGGCGTCACATGATCGACCACGATGCCCTGCATGATGGTGCCCTGAGCGCCACCGCCCACCAGTACTTTTGCGCCTTGTTTCTCAGCATCGGCGACCAGCCGGCGCACGCGCTCCACAGTGGCCGGGCCCACGACGGACGCGATCACGAACTCGCCTTCGTTCGGATTCCCCACGGGCAGGGCGGCCACGCGTTTTGCGGGCTTGCCGGCAAACTCATCGGCGACGCTGCGCTCGATGATTACGCGTTCCGTGGACATGCAGATCTGTCCGGCGTTGGCATAGGCGCCGAACACCGTGGCATTCACTGCCGCATCGATATCCGCATCGGCCAGTACCAGCAGCGGCGCCTTGCCGCCGAGCTCCAGCACGATGGGTTTGAGGTATTTCGCCGCCAGCTGCGCCAGCCGGCGGCCGACGCGGGTCGAGCCGGTGAAATTGATGCGCTTCACGGCCGGATGCGCGATCAGTGCTTCGGTGACGGCTTCGGCATCCTTGAGATTGGCACTTACTACATTGACCGCACCGGCACCGACGCCGGCTTCCTCGAGCACGGCACCGATCAGCGCATGGGTGGCAGGGCAGACCTCGGAGCTTTTAAGCACCACGGTGCGATGCCCAACACCACGCCGGCCGGCTGGCGATAGGCCATCGCATCATGCCGGGCACGTCGGAGGGCACCACTTCACCGCCCACCTGCGAGGTCAGTGCGGCGGCCTCGCGCAGCAGCATCGCCGCGAAACGCACATTGAAATGTCCCCAGCCGGCGGTGGAGCCGGTCTCGTCGCGCACCGCCGTGGCGATGTCCTTGGTATGCGCCTCGAGCAGCTCGGCGGCCTTGTTCAGCCGGCTGCGCCGCGCGCTCGGGCCCAGCGCCGACCAAGCCGAAAAGGCCGCCGCCGCTGCGTCTGCTGCAGCGCGTGCATCCGCCGGCGTGGCGGCGGCAGCGCGGCTGACCACCTGACCGCTGACCGGGTTGCAACGCTCGAACGTGGCGCCACCAGTGGCGGCACGCTGATGGCCAGCGACCAGGAGTTTGACGTCGTTCATGGTGGCTCTCCGGAAGGGGCTCGAATCTTAGCCCCAACGGCTTTGTGTAGGGTTCGCTGGTGATGGGTTCGGATATCATCGTCAGTCGAGCCTGTGGCCTCCCGACGGGGCCAGATGTGGGCTTCCAGCCACCCCCCCTAGTCGTGGAGGCACCGCCGTAAATGCCAATCCCAATGTGATCCCGATGCAGCCCGCGCCCTCGAACCTGGTGCGCAATTTCCTGGCGCACGAGCCGGTGGGCGTGGTGGCGCAAATCGTGCCGTGGAATTTCCCGCCGGCGCTGGCGGCCGGTTGCACCTGCATCCTCAAGCCCGCCGGGCAGACGCCGTTGTCTGCACTGCGCCTGGGCGAGAGCACCGTGAGTGATCGTTTCCAGGCTTGCGCCGCATGGCTCGCGGCAACGCTGACTCTGGCGGCTTGCGGCGGCCGACCAGCGGCATCGGCTATGCCCAAAGCCGCTGCCGTCGACGGCGCGCGCATCGAGGCCGCCGATCGCGAGCCGGGTAACTGGCTGAGCTACGGTCGTACCTACGACGAGCAGCGCTTCAGCCCGTTGAAACAGGTGGACGCCAGCAACGTGAAGGACCTCGGGCTCGCCTGGTCCTACGATCTGCCGACCGCGCATCGCGGACAGGAGTCGACGCCACTGGTGATCGACGGCGTGATGTACGTGACCGGTGCCTGGAGCGAGCTGTTCGCACTCGATGCACGCAGCGGCGCGCTCAAGTGGCATTACGATCCGAAAGTGCCCGGTCGCGCCGCGGTCAACGCCTGTTGCGATGTGGTCAATCGCGGCGTTGCCGCGTGGCAGGGCAAGTTGTACCTGGGCACGCTCGATGGCCGCCTGATCGCAATCGATGCCGAGACCGGCAAGCCGGCCTGGGAAGTGAATACGCTGCATCCTGGGAGCCGGGCCACGATTACCGGCGCGCCGCGCGTCGTTAAAGGCCGTGTGCTGATCGGCAACGCTGGTGCAGAGATGGGCATCCGCGGGTATCTGAGTGCTTACGATGCCGATTCCGGCAAGCTCGCATGGCGTTTCTACACGGTGCCCGGCGATCCTTCCAAGCCCTTCGAGACGCCCGCACTCGAGAAAGCAGCGAAGACCTGGAGCGGCGATTGGTGGAAACTCGGGGGCGGTGGACCTGTTTGGGATTCAATCATTTACGACTCAAGACTCGACCTGGTCTACTTCGGGGTTGGCAACAGCACGCCCTGGGCGCACGGCAAGGATGTCCCGGCTGGCGACGATCAGTTGTACGTGGCTTCTATCGTCGCAGTGAAGGCCGATACCGGCGAGTACGTGTGGCATTACCAGACAACGCCGCGTGATCAGTGGGACTACGACGCCGACTCGCCGCTGATGCTCGCCGATCTGTCGATCGGCGGCGGTGCGCGAGCAGTGATCATGCAGGCGCCGAAGAACGGGTTCTTCTACGTGCTCGATCGCGCCACCGGCGAGCTGCTCAGTGCGGACCCTTACACGGCCACGAACTGGGCCAAGAGCGTCGACATGAAGACTGGTCGTCCAGTGATTGAGGCGGCTGCAAACTACGGTGCCAACGGCGGGGTGTTCATGGCTGTGCCGGGTCCGGGCGGCGGTCATTGCTGGCAGCCGATGGCATTCAGTCCGCTGACCAAGCTGGTCTACATCCCGGTGATGGAAGCAGCGTTCCCGTTCATCGCCGAAGCGGCGCCGCAGCATCGCGAACTCGGCTGGAATACCGGCGTCGATTTCAACGCCAGCAGCCTGCCGCAGGATCCGAAGATCAAGGCGCAGATCAAGGCCGGTCTGAAGGGGCACCTCAGCGCCTGGGATCCGGTGGCGCGCAAGGAAGTGTGGCGCGCCGAGCTCGGCCGGCCGTGGAACGGCGGCGTGGTCGCGACTGCTGGCAACCTGGTATTCCAGGGCAATTCAAATGGCGAGCTGGTGGCTTATCGCGCCGATACGGGTGAGCGGCTCTGGTCTGCGCCGACGCAGGCGGCGGTACTCGCCGCGCCCATCAGCTACCAAGTGGATGGTGAGCAATACGTGGTGATCGAAGTGGGTTGGGGCGGCGCCTTCGGTCTCGCCGCCGGCGAACTCGCGCGTGACACGCACATCGCCTCGAACCTGCCGCGCGTACTGGCCTTCAAGCTCAAGGCCCGCGGCAGCCTGCCCCCGCTCCCGGCCGCAGCACCCGCGGTGCTCGACCCACCGCCCGACAAGGCCACGGCCGCCGTCGTCACGCACGGCAAATGGCTGTATCACAGCTACTGCAGCACCTGCCATGGCGATGCTGCGACCGGCAGCGGCATCCTGCCGGACCTGCGCTATTCAGCGGCGCTCAAGGACGCAGGCCTGTGGAGCCAGACCGTGATCGAAGGATTCCGCGAGGTCGCTGGCATGAACAGCTTCAAGCAAGAGCTGAGCCCTGGGGACAGCGATCAGATTCGCGCGTATGTGATCCATCGCGCCACCGAAGACAAAAAGGCGGAGGCTGCGGCGGCGAAAGTGCACTGAGAACACGGTGGCGCGGGCCGGAGCTACACCAGTATCTTGCGGCCCGAGTCGACAGTGGTCTTGTCCTTGTTGCCGATGTCGCCGGCCTCGGGCACCGCGCGGCCGCGTTGCACGGCGGGGCGTGCGCCGACCAACGCGAGCCAGCGCGCCAGCTGCGGCAAGCCGTCGATGTTCACGCCAGACCATTCGTGGCCGTGGATCCACGACCAGTGCGCAATGTCGGCAATGGAATACTCGCTCCCGGCAACGTATTCATTCGTGCTGAGCTGGCGCTCGAGCACTTCGAACAGGCGGCGCACTTCACGCTGGTAGCGATCGATCGCGTAGAGAATTTTTTCCGGCGCGTAGCGAAAGAACACGTTCGCCTGCCCCATCATCGGGCCGATGCCCGCCATCTGGAACATCAGCCACTGGATCACGCGTGAGCGGCCCTTGACGTCGCTGGGCATCAGGCGGCCGGCGCGCTCGGCCAGGTAGATCAGGATCGCGCCGGATTCGAAGATCGCGAAATCGCCGTTGTCGCGATCGACAATGGTTGGAATGCGCCCGTTCGGATTGATCTTCAGGTACCAATCGGCCTTCTGCTCGTTCGTCGACAGCGCAATGGGATGCACGGTGTAGGGCAAGCCCAACTCCTCGAGCGCGATCGAGACCTTCCAGCCGTTGGGTGTCGCGGAAGTGTAGAGGTCGATCATGGAGAATCCTCGTGGCTGGTGGGTCGGCTGAGTCTGGCGCGAATAGTCTAGCGCGATAATGGCGCTGGTCCGTGCGCTGAAATTCGATTTTTTAATTCCGGCAGGGCCGAGTCGTGCGCTGGCCGGATCGCCACCTTTCCGGCCGGCAATCCCGGCGTGCTGGGCGTGGTGCACGAGGTCACCGACGGTGCGCGTTTGCGGCAGGATTGTGACAGCGCGTGCGCGCCACATGCGCACGACGCGCGCGACGCGCGCGAGGGTTACCAGCGGGGCTGGCGCACGCGCCTGGCATGACTGCGCAGCAGGGCGCACTGATCGAGCCGTTGGCAGTGGCCTGGAACACCGCCAACCGCTGCGCCGCCGGAAGGCCTGAAAATCCTGGTCGAGGTCGGCGCTGCCCAGACCTCGAGAAGTTAGTGCGTCAGAGAAACTCGCGCATCGCAGCGCTGACTTCGTCAGGGCGTTCCATGGTCGTCATGTGTCCGGCGTTTTCGATCACAACCAGTCGGGCACCTGCGATCAGCTGCGCCATCTCCTCGTGACGCGCGAGCGGGCTCCACCGGTCTTCCCGCCCACACAGCAGCAAGGTGGGGCAGGCAATGCCGGGCAGCACGTCGCTGGCATCGGGGCGCTCGAGCAGTGCGCGTACCTGCGCCGTGTGAATCGCGGGCGTTTTGCGTTCCACCATCGCGAGGATGGATTCGATCAGCTCGCTGTCCTGCCAGCGCGCTTTGGGCAGCATGCCACTCAGCCACTCGCGGCCCATGCCGCGCATGCCCTGGCTGTAGGCGAGCGCCACCAGCCGCTGGCGCTCCGCAGCCTCGCGCTCGCCGTGTTCGCCCCGTCCGCGCGGCAGATAGCCGGTGTCCATCAGGATGAGCTTGCTGACCCGCTGTGGCGCGTGGCGCAGCATTTCGAAAGCGACCCGGCCGCCCATTGAATGACCTGCCAGCAGGAAATTGCCGGGCGCGCAAGCCAGCGCCAGCTCCGCCATGGCCGGCAGCGAATCGACCTGCCGGTAGTCGGCTACCCGGCATTCGTATCGATCGGCCAGCGCAATGATCTGCGCTCGCCACACAGCTTCGTCGCACAGCAGGCCCGGGAGCAATAGCAGCGTGGGCTTCACGCCGCGAACTTCTCGGTATCGATCTCCGCCTGCACGGGTGCCTTGTGCAGCAGCCACGCCAATGCCAGTTGCGCACTGCTGTAGCCGGACGCGCGTGCCAGCGGCGAGAACGCTACCAGCGTGATACCGAGCCGCCGGCAATGCGCATAGCATGACTCCGTATGAGATCAAGGCCAGATTGTGGATTGTACCGGGATTGAGCACGACGCGCCGATCGAAACCGTTGTGGGTGCCACCCATTCTTCTAGGTGTGGGTCGATGGCGTTCGGAGTAGAGTGAAGCCCCACAAGCCTTGGCGCGTCCCGACATTGCAGCTATGTTACAGATCGCAGTTGGTGCTGATCGTAGCGCCGCGTCTCTCTACCAAATAGAGGCCCCCGTACCGATAGCGAAATCTGGCGAGTTGCTCGTCAAGGTCGCCTATGCCGGCGTCAATCGGCCCGACATCCTGCAACGCCAGGGCGCGTATCCGCCCCCTCCCGATGCCTCGCCGGTGCTTGGGCTCGAGGTGTCGGGCCAAGTAGCTGCGATTGGCGCTGAGGTGACGAGCTGGCGGGAAGGTGATGCTGTTTGCGCGCTCACGCCCGGCGGCGGTTATGCACAGTGGTGTACAACGCCCGCCGGGCAGGCGCTAGCGCTACCGCGCCACTGGTCACTGGAACAGGCGGCGTCGTTGCCGGAAAACTGGTTTACGGTCTGGGCCAACATGGTGCTACATGGGCGCCTGCAGGCCGGCGAGCGCACGCTCATACACGGCGGCTCGAGCGGTATCGGCATTACGGCGAGCCAGCTGGCGCGGCTGGTGGGTGCCAGCTGCATTGTTACTGTGGGCAGCGAGGCAAAGGCCCGTTTCTGCCGAGAGTTCTCCGGTGTAGAAACCATCGACTACCGGAGTGAAGATTTCGTTGCTCGCACGCGCGAGCTTACGCATGGCGAAGGCGTCGACCTTGTGCTCGATATGGTCGGTGGCGATTACATTCCGCGGAATCTCAGCCTGCTGCGCCGGGACGGCCGCCTGGTGTTGATCGCCCTGCAACGCGGCGCGAAGGCTGAAGTGGATTTCGGCACGGTGATGCGTAGTCGTCTCGTGATTACAGGCTCGACGATGCGACCGCGCAGCATTTCGGAAAAGACGGCGATCCGCGATGCCTTGCTGCGCGAGGTCTGGCCCGCGCTCGGCGATGGCCGTGTGCGCAGCCACGTGCACGCGGTATATCCCTTAGCAGAGGCGGCGCGTGCGCACCAGGTGATGGAGAGCGGCGAGTTCCTTGGCAAAATTCTGTTGCAGGTCGCCTAATCCGACGCCTTGGCGGGAATTGCCTTTACGCGTCGTCGGAAGCGGTGCAGCGCGGGTTCTGTGTAGCCGTTGGGCTGCGCGACACCATCGAACACCAGCGCGCGTGCTGCCTGGAAGGCAAGGCTGGTGCTCGTTGCCGGACATCGGGCGATACAGTGGATCGAGCGCGTTCTGTGCGTCCACCTTGGCTGCCATGCGCCGGAACGCCGCTTCGACAGCGGCTGGCGTGACCACGCCGTGCAGTAGCCAGTTCGCCATGTGCTGCGAGGAAATGCGCAGCGTCGCACGATCCTCCATCAGCCCGATCTCGTGGATGTCGGGCACCTTCGAACAGCCGATGCCCTGATCCACCCAGCGCACGACGTAGCCCAGGATGCCCTGGGCATTGTTGTCGAGCTCGTCCTGCAATGGCGCTGCACTCCAGCTAAGCGAGCCAGCCAGTGGCAAAGTGAGCAGCAGATCGCGCGAGGGCACCCAGGCAGTATTGGCGCCGGCCTGCGGGTGCCCGATTTTCTGCTCGAGCATTTCCGCCATGCGATCGGGCGCGGCCCACATGCCCTTGCCGATCTGGGCTTTGCCCGCCAGTCCGCAGCCGAGGCCAATGCGCACATTGCGATCTTCATAGGCCTTGATCCAGACTGAGGAGTTCATCTGGCCCTTGCGCACCATCGCGCCGGCCTGCATTGAAGTGTGTATCTCATCGCCGGTGCGATCCAGGAAGCCGGTATTGATAAAGACGATGCGATCCTTCAGCGCCTGGATGCAGGCGGCGAGATTAGCGGAGGTACGCCGCTCCTCGTCCATCACGCCTACTTTGATCGTGTGACGCTCCAATCCCAGCAGATCTTCGAGGGCATCAAAGAGCCGGTTGGTGAAGGCCGCTTCGGCGGGCCCGTGCATCTTGGGTTTCACAATGTAGACCGAGCCGCTGCGACTATTGCGAAAGCGCCCCTGGCCCTTCAGGTCATGCATCGCGACGAGGCTGGTGATGATCGCATCGAGGATGCCCTCGGGCGCTTCCGAACCATCCGCCAATAGCACTGCGGGAGTCGTCATCACGTGTCCGACGTTGCGCACCAATAGCAGGCTGCGTCCGGGCAATGTCAGTTCGCCACCATCGGGAGTGATATAGCGTCGGTCGGCCTCCAGCGTGTGCGTCAGTGCGCGACCGTTCTTGTCGAATTGCGCGCTCAGCGTGCCCTGCATCAGGCCCAGCCAGTTGCTGTAGGCCGCCACCTTGTCCTCGGCATCGACTGCGGCAATGGAGTCTTCCAGTTCGACGATCGTAGAGAGCGCGGATTCGAGCACCACATCGGCGAGGCCCGCCGGGTCCTGGCTCCCAATGCGGTGAGTGCGATCGATCAGCAATTCCATGTGTATACCGTGATGGCGCAGCAGGATCGCGCTGGGCGCGGCCGCATTGCCGCGATACCCCGCTAAGGCTGCCGGTGTCGCCAGTGCGGGCGCCAGCACTCCCCGAACTACGCTGTAGCCGCTGACCTGCGCATGTGAGCCGCAGGCCACCGGCACCACCAGCTGCGGGCCGGCGAGTGCGGCAATTTCCTCATCGACGCGGGTGGGCGCGACGCTGAATGTGGCGGGCTCCGCGACCAGGTAGCCGATCTCGTGCAGCATGGCCTGATAGGCCGTCTGGTCGCCAATTGCGCCAGGGTACCGGCGATGCCAGTCGTCGATGCGTGCCTGCAGCGCGTCACGCGTAGCCAGAAGTGCGCGGTTCTCGGGCGCGAAGCGCGCGTACAGCGCGGCGACCCCGCGCCAGAAGTGGTTCAGCTCCACGCCGGTACCGGGAAGCGCCTGCCGCTCGATGAAGCGATCCAGCACTACCGCGAATTTCAGTCCTTCGCGATCGATCATGGCTGTCCTCGGCGGTGAATGCTGAGTGTGCCAGAGCGCAGCTCACGCTACCATGCACAAGGGCGGCGTACGGGGCGACAGTGCGGCGGACCGCTGACGGGCGCGGCAGTATCGATTCCCTGTAGCGACTGGAGTTGAGCCCATGCGTATCGGAATACCGGGTACCCGTCTGTCAGGCGCCGTGATCGTGGCGCTGGCTCTACTGGGCAGCATCGCCGCCTCAACACGCACACCGGATCTCAATCGTGGCCGCGAGCTGTACATCACTTGCGCGGCCTGTCACAACGCCGACGGTTCCGGGCTGGAAGATGGATCGGTGCCGGCGATTGCCGGGCAATACTGCGCGGTGATCCTCAAGCAGCTAACCGACTTTCGTGACGATCGGCGCTGGAATCTGCGCATGGAGAAGGTGCTTTACCAGCGCCATCTCACCGAACCCGCGGACTTTGCCGATATCGCGGGCTATGCCTGCCAGCTGCCGCGTCGTGTGACACGCAATGTGGGCGACGGCAGTGCGCTCAAAGCCGGGACCGATGTCTACTTTCGCGCCTGCGCGAGCTGCCACGGCGCGCTGGGCGCGGGCAGCGCCGCGCGGCTGACGCCGCGACTGGGCGGGCAGCACTATGCCTACCTGGTGCGCCAGATCCGCTTTGCCGGTGACCGGCGTCGGCCCAACATGGCGGCGACGCACGAGATGACCATACGGGAGCTCTCGCTCGATGAGATCATGGGCGTCGCCGATTACCTCTCGCGTCTTGATCCGAAGCCCGGGACTGCATCACCCCAGGGCTAGGGGGCGCGCTGCGCAGACGGGTTAAGGCTCGATCTAGGGGCGGCTGGCGTTGCCCGGTGAGCAGGGCATCAATTGGAGACGTGGCATGACCAAGCTGGTGGGGATCTCCGGGAGCCTGCGCCGCGGGTCCCTCAATACCATGCTGCTGCAGGCAGCGGCGCAATTGCTGCCAGTAGGCGTGAGCCTTGATATCCAGACGTTGCACGGCATTCCGCTCTATGACGCGGATCTCGAGACCGCCGAGGGCATTCCTCCGGCCGTGACCCGTTTGAAGGAGCTGATCGCGGCGGCGGACGGCGTGGTGCTCGCCACGCCTGAGTACAACAATGGGATTCCTGGGGTATTCAAGAATGCGATCGACTGGGCTTCGCGACCGCCGGCTGACACGCGCCGCGTGTTCGCCGGCAAGGCCTTCGCGCTGATGGGCGCATCGCCCGGCGGCTTCGGCACGATTCTGAGCCAGAATGCCTGGCTCGCTGTGCTGCGAACACTGGGCGCCCAACCCTGGTCTGGTGGCAAGCTGCTGATGTCGCGGGCGAATGCGGTGTTCGATTCGGCCGGCAAAATGACCGATACCGCGAGTCAGCAGCAATTGCGCCAGTTCCTGCAGGGGTTTTGCGACTTCGTGCGCGCTCGTTAGGCGCCAGCATCCCGTGCGGCTCGCACGCGTGCTGCAAGCCTGGACAGCAGTTGGTCGTTATCCCCCAGCGGGATGAACTGTGCGCCAACGGCGAACTTCGCGCCGGCGAGCTTGAGCCGCTGACCGGCGCGCGCTAACCTCGATTGGTTGGTGGCGCCGAGCCGGGGAGCGGCGGCTCCCGGGGTATGCAGATGCAGCTGATGAATGTTCATGGTTGCTCCTTTGGGCCTATGCGGCGCCGAATTTGAAGATCAGGCCCTCCGCCAGGACGATGCCTGCGGAGAGTGTCAAGTAGGCAAAACGTGCGACGTAGTGTGTGAAAGTCATGATGCGTGTACTCCTGTGGTCTGCTTCGATGGGTGAGAAGATGCGCCCGGCCTGCACACTCAACAAATGCAAAAAATGACTCAGGCTTAAGGAAAACTAATCGTGGCCAGGGCCTACGACCGCCTGCCTTTGGGGGCGCTGCGCGTGTTTGAAGCAGTCGCTTCCAAGCTGAGTTTCAGCGCTGCAGCTGAGGCACTGAATGTGACGCCGGCCGCAGTCAGCCAGCAGATCAAGTCGCTGGAGGAATATCTGCAGGTGCCGCTGTTCCGGCGCAGCGGCAGGACGGTGGCGGTGACGGACGAAGGCCTGGAAATGCTGCCGGCCGTACGCTCTGGCCTCGATGTGCTGGAGGCAGCCATGCAGCACGTCAAACAGCATCGGCGCGGCGGGCCGCTGCAGATCACGATGATCGCTTCATTCCTGCAGATGTGGCTGCTGCCTAGGATCCGCGCGTTTCGCCGCCAGTGTCCTGAGGTCACACTGCGCTTCCACACTTCGCGTGAGCCGGTGGATTTCTCGCGCGCCCCGGTGCATGTCGCGCTGCGGCTTGGACGCGGGAACTATCCCAACCTCCATGTGGAAAAACTGCTGGACGAATGGCTGGTGCCGGTCGCGCACCCGGATGTGATCAGGCAGTACGGATTGCTGACACGCGAGAGCGACCTGGACAAAATGCCGCTGCTCGACAGTGACGACGAACCCTGGCGGGTCTGGCAGCAGCTGGATGCACAGCATGCCTGGCAAACGCGGGCGCCTAATATTGATGATTCAGCCGGTTTGCTGGCTGCGGCTGAGGAGGGTATGGGTTTTGCGTTGGCGCGCTGGAGCATCGTGGCACGCTCGCTGCAGAAAGGTACCTTGAAACTCGCGGGTACCGAGGTCATGCCCTACGGGCTGGCCTATTATTTCGTGTGCCCGATGCCCTACCTCGCGATGCCCAAGGTGGCACATTTTCGCGAGTGGATATTCGCTGCGGCGCGCGAATTTCCGTTGCCGCCCGTGGCCGCGCTGTCGCAGCAGTCAGCCAGGACCGCGGTCGGCCGACAGTCGAAGTAGTCAGAGTAACAGGCAGCAATGAGGGTTTATGACGGAGCAAGCAAATTTCCTGATCCTGATGGCCGACCAGCTGGGCGCCGGCATACTGCCGGCCTATGGTGGTAGTGCCCGGACGCCGCGGCTCGATGCAATGGCCAGTCAGGGAGTAGTGTTTGACTCTTTCTATTGCAACAGTCCCTTGTGCGCGCCTTCGCGGTTTTCGTTTCTGGCGGGGCAACTGCCCTCACGCATAGGCGCCTACGACAACGCGGCGGAATTTCCTGCCGCCACGCCGACCCTGGCCCACTACCTGCGGGCCGCGGGCTACCAGACCGCCCTCAGTGGCAAGATGCATTTCTGCGGGCCCGACCAGCTGCATGGTTTCGAAGAGCGACTGACCACCGATATCTATCCGGCCGACTTCGGCTGGACACCCGATTGGCAGAACTTCGAGGCGCGGCCAGGCTGGTATCACACGATGGACTCGGTAACCCAGGCCGGCCCCTGCGTGCGCACCAACCAGATCGACTTCGACGATGAAGTGATCTATGCCGCGCGGCAGAAACTGTTCGATATCGCGCGCGGCCGCGACCGGCGTCCCTTCTGCCTGGTGGTGTCGATGACTCATCCGCACGATCCCTACGCGGTGCCAAAAAACTACTGGGATCGCTACAGCGATAGCGAGATCCCGATGCCGCGGGTAGCGCGCAGCGAGGTGCCCGATGATCCGCATTCACGTCGTCTGCGACACGTCATTGGCCTGGGGCTGCAGACACCGACTGCGGCGCAGGTGCAGGCTGCACGCCGCGCCTACTGCGGCGCAGTGTCCTATGTGGACGATCAGGTCGGCGTGATGCTCGATGCGCTGCGCGATGCGCAGCTCGAGCGCAACACTATCGTGCTGGTGCTGGCCGATCACGGCGACATGTTGGGTGAGCGGGGCCTGTGGTACAAGATGAACTTCTTCGAAGGCGCGTGCCGCATCCCGCTGATCGTGTGGAGTCCCGAGCGTTTTGCGGCCTGCCGCTCAAGCGCACCGGCTTCGCTGCTCGACATCCTGCCCACCTTGAGTGAGCTGGCTAATGGCGGACGCGCACCCGCCTATGGCGCGCCGATCGACGGGCGCAGCCTCGTCAATGAACTGCAGGGGCGCGAATCCAAGGGCACTGTCATCGGCGAGTATCTGGGCGAGGGCGCCATTGCGCCGCTGGTGATGATCCGGCGCGAGCATTACAAATATATCCATTCGCCGGCCGATCCGGATCAACTCTACGACCTGCGCACCGACCCCGATGAACGCCGCAATCTCGCCAACGATCCCGCGCAGGCAGTCTTGCTGGCGAGCCTGCGGGCCGAAGTAGCGAAGCGCTGGAATCTGGTGCAGGTGCATCAGGAAGTACTCGCGAGCCAGCAGCGCCGGCACCTGGTGTATGGCGCCCTGCGCCAGGGTCGCTACACGCCCTGGGATTTCCAGCCGCTGCGCGATGCGACGCGACTGTACGTGCGCAACGACCAGGAGCTCAACGACCTCGAGGCGATGGCCCGCTTTCCACCGGTGGGCCCGTCCGCCTGAATTTGCGCTGCGCACTCGAGACCTGCCACTATCGCATCATTACTGATGGGCCTGCCTGCCTGCCTGCCTGCGGGCGGGCGTAGCCACATATGAGGATCACAAGCATGAAGATCGGAATCCGTGCGGTGGGCTTGTGTCTGCTGTCCGAACTGTTCGCGGTCGGGGTGGCGCAGGCTGCCGAGGCGCCGTGGGTGACACGCAGCAATGAGAACGCCAGGGTGCTGCTGCAGATACTGGCCAAATACAATCCAGAAACTGCGAGCCAGCTTGGGGTCGACGGATTCGATGAAGCCATCGTCGATCTATCGCGAGACCAGTTCGACGCCCAGCAGACCGACCTGAACGCAGCAATCAGCGAATATCGCCAGCGCGCCGCTGGCGAGACGGATTCCAAAGTGCGCCAGGACCTGCAGATCCTGGTCGGTGCGGCGACCGACAACGTTTCCAGCAACGCCGTCAATCGCAAGTACCTGCTGCCCTTCATCGACGTCACCGGGCTGGTGTTCGGTGTGGTCCAGCAGATGCTCGACCCGCGCGTGCCGGCCGTGCGACAGCAGACGATCGCTGTGCGCCTGGCCAGGTACGCGGGGCTCACCAAGGGCTACCAGCCGATCACTGAGCTGGCCAAGGCGCGTACGCTGGAGCGCGCGCAGGCCGATGTGACGCTGATCGGTCCTTACCGCGGCAAGGTCGAGCAGGCTATCGGCGATCTTCCCACTTACCTGACGGGCATCAGGGATCTGCTCACCAAGAGCAAGGTCAAGGGCTGGCAACGCAGCTACGCGAGCCTCGAGCAGCAGCTCAGTGACTACACCGCCTGGCTCACATCCGATTTGCTGCCCAGGGCGCGCGCCGATCATCGGCTGCCGCCGGAGGTCTACGCCGACAACCTGCACCAGTACGGTGTCGATGTGCCTCCCGAGGAACTGGTCGCCAAGGCGATGACCTCCTTTGCCGAGACCCGCAACCAGATGACGATCACGGCCGGCCTGATTGCGAAGGAGCGAGGCTTTGCCGATGCGGACTATCACGCCGTGATCCGCAAGCTCAAGGCGCAGCAGATTTCGGCCGACCAGGTGCTGACACTCTACCAGGCGCGCCTGGGCGAGATCGAGAACGCAATCCGCACCCAGCATATCGTTTCGCTCCCGGACCGTGCAGCCTCGATCCGCGTGGCGACACCGGCCGAGAACGCGCAGCAACCCGCGCCACACATGAGTCCGCCGCGGCTCATCGGCAACACCGGCGAATATGGCGAATTTGTATTGGCCACCGGTGTTGTCCCCACCGGGGGCGGCAAGGGACTCAGCTACGATGACTTCACGCACCAGGCCGCAGTGTGGACACTGACCGCGCATGAGGCGCGCCCCGGCCATGAACTGCAGTACGCGAAAATGGTGGAGTCGGGCGTCTCCATTGCGCGCGCCGTGTTCGCCTTCAACAGCGTGAATGTTGAAGGGTGGGCGCTGTACGCCGAGGCGGAAATGCAGCCCTTCGAGCCGCTGGACGGCCAGTTGTTCGCACTGCAGGCGCGGGCGCACCGTGCGGCACGTGCGTTCCTCGATCCCATGGTCAACATGGGGCAGGTCACACCAGAAGAAGTGAAGAGCTTTCTGATGGAAGAGGTGTGCTTGTCTGAGGGCATGGCGACACAGGAAATGCAGCGCTATGTGTTTCGCGCGCCCGGTCAGGCGGTTTCCTATTTCTATGGCTATCAGCGCCTGATGGAGACCCGCCAGGCGACGCAGCTCGCGTTGCGCGCCAGGTTCAATCGCCAGGCTTTCAACGATTTCGTGCTGGCGCAGGGCCTGCTGCCACCGAAATTGCTGCGTGCGGCAGTGATGGAGGAGTTCGTGCCCTCGCAGCGCCATTAGCGCTGGCGTAGTACTTCCAACCGTGCCTGTCGCTGTCGTCACTGGAGCCGCCCAGGGGCTGGGATACGCGACCGCGGCGCTGCTTGCAAAGCACAATCATGCATTGATCTTGGTGGATCTGCAGGCCGCTGACGCGGCAGCCGAGCGCTTGCGAGCGGCCGGCGCAGCAGTGCTGACGCTGCAGGGCGATGTCGTTGAAGAAGCATTCGCAGTGGAGCTGGCGGCACGCGTGGCGCACGACCATGGTGCCGCCGATGTGCTGGTGAACAACGCCGGCATCAGTCTCATCGTGCCAGCCGAGGAAACCACGCTCGCGCAATGGCAACGGGTGATCAACGTCAATCTGCAGGGGCCGTTTCTGCTGTGCAAACACCTGGGGGCGCAAATGCTGGCACGCCGTCGCGGCGCGATCGTCAATGTGGCTTCCATAGCCGGGCTGGCCGGCATCAGTCATCGCAGCGCCTACAATGCCTCCAAACACGGACTGATCGGCCTGACCCGTACGCTGGCCGCGGAGTGGGGCGGGCGCGGCGTGCGAGTGAACGCCGTCTGTCCCGGCTGGATCAAGACTGAAATGGACGAGAGCGATCGCGGTCCGGGTCGCTACGCGGATGCGGATATCGTCAACCGTGTACCGCTGGCGCGCTTCGCGCGCGTCGAGGATGTGGCGGCAGCTATCGCCTTTCTCGCGAACGAGGACATGAGTGGCTTTGTGAATGGTGTCACGCTGCCTGTCGATGGCGGCTGGAGCGCCGATGCCAGCTGGGAATCGCTGCGCCTGCGTACCCGAGCAACCGACCTGTAAGCGTTACCCGGCTGCGTCACGCACAGAGACGGTGATTTCGCCAGCCCTGTGCGGTGGCCGCCCTTGCCGTGTAGTCATGGCGGCGGATCCATATCGATCCAAGGCCGGGGTGCCGGTGAGGGGCGCGGCAAGTTCGAGCAGGTGGCGGCGGTTGATCATTAGTTAGTTATCGCATTAATTATATGCCTTAATAAGCTGATAAATAATAATATTGTCACTGCGTCTGCCGGCGAGCACAGGCCCCTGCGATGACCGCCCCGGTAGGCCCCTTGCGCCTGCCGGCATCGCGTAGAATTGCCGCGGCAGGCCCTTGAACGGGGTCGGCATGGATCGTCTGAAGGGCAAGACCTGCCTGACAAGCGGTGCGGCCCAGAGAATCGGGCGCAGCATGGCGGAGCAGTTCCTGGCCGAGGGCGCACTAGCAGGTTGCTGAAAAAGGCTGTGGTTTGAGGAGTTTATGCATGGGTGACGTTCTATTGATTATCGGTCGAAGTGAGGTTTCGATGTCGGAACCGTT
>JAYUZE010000105.1:0-18893 GCA_043752035.1 Gammaproteobacteria bacterium | reverse complement strand
GGAATGACGTGCACATTGAGGGCCATCTGGTATTTGCGTAGCGCCCGCAATTCTTTCATCTGTACGTAGTCGGCGATGAACCGCTCGGACAATGCCTTGACGGTCAGTCCGTCGGCGGTAGCCCGTCCCTCCAGGCGCGCGAGCGGGCTAATCCCCTTCTTGGCTTGGTCGAGGTAAGTGTTGGCGAGGCTGCGCGCCTTTTCGAGCGACACAGTCGGGTACTCGCCAATGCTGATTCGATGCCGCCTGCCCTTTCTCCCATGTCCACGCTTGGTAATTCCGCCCTCGCCCACGACCCGCAGCGTCAGTGACCACGTGGCGCCTGCCGGGCCCAGCCGCAGCTCCAAACCGGGCACCGCACCGTCTGGTAGAGTCTTGCGCGCCGCCGGTGGCTTCTTAAGCGCGGCCCGACGCGCCACGTCGGAGAGCTTTTTCACTGGGTGTCACCTTCGGCCGATCTGGGTGTCACTTTGGGTGTCAATTTCATGCGGAAAGGGGCGAACGAGCGCGGAACATTGCGAACGAGCAATGCTCGTATTATACTGGTTTTATAGGGTTTTGCGAACGTTTACGTTCCGGAGCGCACGGCGGGAAGAGGATTTCGGGACGTATAGGTCGCAGGTTCAAATCCTGTCACCCCGACCATTGATTTCCGGTTCGTTCCGGTCACATGGGTGACGTTTTATACCGGAGACATAGGTAACTTTAGCACTGAAGGGTTAGGGCGCGCACTCGACGCGTGTCGCTCTTCCGCAATCGGCAATCGACCGCGTACAGCTTGCAGTGGATTGCGTGACTCTATTGGCACCCGCCGCCCTCGCCAATAACTCTACGTCGACGTCGCGCTTCCCCAGACCTTGCTGTCACGCCCATTCAGCGCAATCCACACTTCATCATAAGGTTCGCTGTATGTTGCTTCGTTGCGCAAGCAGCAGAGAATCAGCTTTTGTAGATAGGCGCCCCACTCACTTTCGCTGAAGGCAGAACTTCGGTGGGAATTCCGCAAGGATTGCAGATTCGTCGTGCGAGTTCCGATGCCCGATCAACCGACGCGTTTCATAAAACGCTCCACCAGGGAGCGGCCAGCACATCCGGTGCCAGCCATTCAAGCGCATCACCGATGTGCAGCAACAGCCCGGCGCGCGCCTTCTTGCCATACTCGGCTCGGAACGTACGCAGGTGTGCGGCATCAGCGAGTCGCGGGCGTGAAGTCGATTTCACTTCGATAGGCAGCAGTTTGCCGCCCGTCTCAATTACGAAATCCACTTCTTCACCGATGGCTGTGCGCCAGTAGCCCAATTCCGCCCGCTCGCCGCGCGCATCGCGCCAGGCGAGCAGATCATGCAGAACGAGATTCTCCAAATGCGCGCCGCCCGGCTCTTCTACTTCGGCAAGATGCAGCGCCACACCGGTATCGCCCCAATATATCTTGGGTGCTTTGATGAGACGTTTGGTGCGATTCACCGCATAGGCGGGCAGACGCACCAGCAGAAACGAAGTCTCCAACAAGTTGAGCCAACGATGGACCGTAGGCTGCGGCAGCGCTACGTCGCGACCAAGTTCGGTCTGGTTGACGAGTTGACCCATGCGCAGGCAGGCCGCGCGCATGAGGCGACGGAAATCGGGCAGCGCGCTGATAGCGGCTAGATCCTGCAGATCGCGTTCAAGATAAGTACGCACGTAACCGTCGAACCAGATGCGCCGCGCCGCAGCCGTCGTGAGTTCCAGCGCCGGCGTCGGAAAGCCTCCGCGGCGAGCGAGTGCACGCCAGTCTTCGGCGCTGTCTTTCTCACTGGTCAGCAGTTCGCGCCACGCGGTATCAGGGGTATCGAGCAGTTCGTCCCAGCGACCGCTACGGCCGAGGCCTAACTGTTCTCGTCGAGTCATCGGCCAAAGCGTGATATAGCTAGCCCGGCCGGCCAGAGACTCTGAGACTCGCTTCATCAGCAATAGGTTCGCCGAGCCCGTGATGAGGAAGCGCCCCGGCGTTCGATCACGATCGATGGCGCGCTTAACAGCGCGTAGTAAATCCGGCTCGCGCTGGACCTCATCCAGCGTTACTGGGCCAGGCCCGCCGACGAGCACCTCTGGATCGCGGCGAGCGGCATCCAGTGCATCGAGGTCATCGAGAGTGGCGTAACGCCGTTCACCAGGAACAAGCCGTTCGACCAGGGTGCTTTTTCCGGTTTGGCGCGCGCCTGTGACGACGACTGCGGGCATCACTCCCATACGCTCGGCAAGAGCAGCGCTGACCAGCCTGGGAAGAGTATTCATACTGTGGATGATAGTCATTCACATTAAGAATGATCAAGAAGCGAAACGAGCCCCTATAAACATCGGACTCTTAGTCTTATATTTCAATGAGTTATGTCAGACAGACGAGTGCGGCCAAGCCACCCTTCCACTCATTTTGTCTTTTTCGCCCGATTGAAGGCAAGACGTGCCAGCTGTTCACACAAGTGACCAGGCTCAACCCAAACAGTAGCTATATCAAATGAACTAGGGCGCGCGCGGCGCTCTTATGTCGTGCGCATTGCCTCGGGGACGCAGCAACAGCGGCTATGCTCAGGATGAGCACTCGTCTGTCTGGCATGATGTGTCCTCGATCGCGGCAGCGGCGTATGACTCGATGATCGGTTACGAGCTCAGGGTGGAGAGCTCGCCTCAGGGGTCACGCAGTGCATCGAAGGCGTGCCAGCGAATTTCACCGCGGCAGGGAGCCACTAATTGCCCGATGTCGGCCACCAGACTCATGGTGCGCAGCAGGGCAAAAGCCTGAACTTGTGATCGAGGAAGCGCCTCGCGCAGGCGCTGGGCGACGCCCAGCAGCGTGCGTCCCTTACTGATGACATCGTCCACGATCACGAATTTCCCTGCATCCGGCAAGTCCGTCGCCACGTTGGTGGATGTGTAGTGTTGATGCACAAAAGGACGCTGCCATACGGGCGCACTGGCCGATTTTGGTATCGTCACGACGCGCTGCAGCCCACGCCAGACAGATCCGCCCAGTCCTGCTTCCTGCATCACAGTGGCCAATTGGTCGGCAACCCAGGGTGATGCTGAGCTCTCCGACCGGCAGCCGGGAACCGGCACCAGAATAACGTCTTCGCCAAATAGTCCCGCATAGATTCCGGTTTCCCGTTGCAGCTGCCTCACACGGGTCACGTAGCGCGGCAGCCAATCCACATCGGCGGCCTTGAGCCGCCGTCGCAACAGCCGCGACGCCTCCGCCGCCGGTCCGGGACCACGCGGCGAATACACGTAACAGGAACAATAGGTCAGCGGCTCATAGTTGCTGCGCCTGAGGTCGAATCGTCTTATTCCGCAAGCCACTGAACCACGGCTTGCAGTCCGGAATCTACAGCGCATGATCCCGCTCCGACGCTGTAACGTCCCGGCGCTCACGCTCAAGTGTCTTGGGCATTTCGTTCTCGCTGGTGTGTGTGATTGGCGAGTGTGTGTGTGTCCGTGACTGCGCTCGCGACGCAGCCCACTGTTCGCGTGCCGCCTTGCGGATCGCACTGGTATCTGCGCCGGCGTGACTTGCCGTCAGTTGTTGAGAGGCAAATTTCTCGCGCCGCAGCTGCACGCGTTGCCGATACCGCTCTCGCACCCGTTCGGCCACCTCGCTGCGTACACCGAGCTGCTCCTGGCGGTAGGCACCCCATGGAATGCGCGCTCGCGGCTCGCGCTCGATGCTCTGGGCTTCCAGGGTCCGATGATCGACCCGAGCATTGCTACGCGCGGCGAACAGCGCTTCATTGGTCAGGATCGCCCAGCGCTCCCGCACGGCAAGAAATTCCCTGCGTCCAGCTTGACGCAGCTCACTGCGCGTGTGTTCGCTTGCCGCGTCGAGGCCGACCTTGGCACCCAGTCCAATGGCCGTTACCGCCCGAGTAGTGGCCAGCAAATGCGCATGGAAGTTGCGCGGATCGCCAGTAGGCTTTGGATCGTGAATGGCCAGATCTACCGCAACCTGATAGCGATCGGCAATCTGTCGCGAGAAGGCGCGAGCCAATCCCAATCTTTGCTCGGCGCTGAGTTCCGGGGGCAGCGCCACCTGGAACTCGCGCGCCACCCGGGAGTTGCTGCGACGTTCCGCGCGTTCGGCGGCATTCCACAGTTGACCCCGATCGCGCGCCCACGAAGCGGCTCCAACACCCAAGCCCGTCGGCAGGAGAATCTCTTTGTGGACCACATCCCGGCGGTCAGTATGATCGAAGTTCCGGCCGCTGCGCTCATCGTGAATTCGTTCACCGGATCGATAGGCAGCGGCAGCCGTTGCTGTTCGACCGTCACTGCGACCAACGGAGGTGATATTCAGAAAGTAGATCGCCACTGCTGCAACCCTGGTAACTGCTAGTTCAGCGGCAGCGCGACACGCAACCAGTGCGGCGACGAGGCGGTCTTCAGGTAACCTTGGAAATCGGGCAATTGCTCAATCTCCGAGGCCATTACTGCCAGCTCTGTGACGTGCTGCCTACTGGTGACGGTAGATCGTCGGCCCGCGCGCGCTCCAAACCATCGGTCTCCGTCACGGCTGAGACTGGTTTGCTTGCGGATGACTTCGCGTTCCCCAATCAGGCGCGAGGCAAAGTTCGAGGTCCCGCCATTTTCACTACCTGAACATCTCAGAATCAGGGTGTTGGCACAGTTTTCAATGATAGTCTGCGCTTCACCTGCGCCGTAGGTGCTGGAGACCTGGGCGATGGATTGCATGCCGAGTACACACCGGCCACCAAATTTCCGCAGCCGCGTCAGGGCATCCTTGAGACCCTCAATGGCGCCTAGCGCATCCAATTCATCAATGACGAACCACAGACAACGGCTTTCATCCGGGCGAGCCATCGCCGCAAATATGGCCAGCCGCGTCCAGGTCGCGATGATGGAACGCAGGGCCGCAATTTGTGCCGCCCGATACGGCAGGAAGAGAACCCCACGCCCGCTGCTCATCCAGTCGCGGATACTGCAATGCGGGGCACGCTGGGCCTGTACATGCTCGAGCGCTGCAATGGATGAGATCATGACCGAGCGGATGGAGGCGAACATGCGCGCGTTTTCGCCCTCCAGAAACGGCTGCGCCGGGCTTCCTGCCACGGCCGACCGCAGTTCCTTCGAGGTACCGCGCACCAGCAGCCGCCAAAGTTCGGCGGTGTCGTGATTTCCGGTGAGGTAGCAGCGTCGCAATACGGCCGACAGCAGGGTGCGCGCGTAACCACGCCATTCCTGGGCGTTGCCATCGCTGCCATTGGGAATCAGCCCGCTGGCCAACTGCTCCACATCGTAGGGTTCACGGATTTCAGCGAACAGGTCCCACTTGTACGTGCCGGGTTCAAACGGATTGAGTACCACATCACCCCGTTCCCGCTCATAGAACCTTTGCAGGTAGCCACCATCCGGGTCCGTGAACACCGCCCGATCCGCACGCCCCAGTGCCCCGCCCATCAGCTCCGCAATCGCGGTTGATTTGCCCGTGCCCGTGGTACCCAGCAGTTTGAAGTGCCTGGCCTCGTCGGCGAACGCTATGCCAGTTCCGGCGAGAGTCAGCTTGCACCGCCGCCGCCGGCGCCCCCCTCTGCGGATCGCAGTACCGCGCCTGTGCATTTCCTCTACCACGCCTTGAGACCGAAGTGACCAGCCGGCAAACACCAACACCAGAGCAGCAGCAAGCCACTCAAACCACAGCACATTGGCGGGCTGCCAGACTTGTATGCCCATCGCGTCAGTAGCCCCTGACCACTTTATAGTCGGCATCAACTCCAAAGCTGGGCGCGCTACGGTCAATGCGCACACACAATCGACCTTCGCTACCACAGCGCCGCAGATCCATGCGCCCTCCGGTATCGCGTAGCTGCCTGACCGTTACTGCCAGGGCGTCGCGCTGAGCCTTCAAGTCATGCAGTTCCCGCGGTGTCGGCATGACCCACAAGGCCAGCGCCAACCCCGTCATCCAGGTCGCTGCGGCGATTCCGGCACTCCACAAGGCACTGCGCGCATTGATCGCGCGCTGCAATACACGCAGCCTGCCAACCGCACGCTCACTCTCACGCTCCAGCTCCCGAAGTTGCAATGCGAGCGTGTCACGCAGTTCTACGCGAACTACCTCGCTCAGCCCTTCCGTGTGCTGACGCAACTGCTTGAGGCAGTTGGCCGCAGTTTTTTGCTGGGTGTGTGCCGCTTCCATTAGCAGGCCAATATTCACAGCCTCGGTATTGAGCGCTGCGTTCATAGTCAGTCGCGCTCCAGACTGGCCGATGGCACTGAATTACGACGGTGTCGCGCGCTCCGCGCTGCAGTGGCAGCCACGCGCGGAAGCTGCCAAGTGCGACTGGAGTTTGCACAGCGTCTGGCGTCAGCGCCGACCGGTGCAGAGGCGACGGCCACTGCCAACTCCTCGCGGCTCACCTGCCCGATGCGATCGCTCACTGGCTTTGCAAGCTGCAGCACGACTCGTCGCCAATCCGCCGTCGAGGCCGTTTTCAACAGTCCGTGCAGATCAGGCAACCGCTCGATCTCGGAACTCATGACGGCGGGCTCAATGCTGATGCCCTCGGACTCACTGGTCGATCCAAAAATTTCCGTGTCATGACGGCTGCGTGTCGTGGTGTACCGCGATACCTCCCGGTTGCCAATCAGTTGCGACGCGAACCGGGACGTTCCACCTCGTTCACTGGCAGAACAACGCAGAATCAGTGTATTGGCACAGTTCTCGACGATGGTCTGTGCTTCGCCATCTCCGTAGGTGCTGGAGACCTGTCCGATGGACTGGAATCCCAATACACAGCGGCCGCCGAATTTGCGCAGGCGAGCCAGGGCATCCTTCAAACCATCAATGTTACCCAGGGCGTCAAGCTCATCCACGACGAACCAGAGCCGCTGGTCACCTTCCGGTTGATTCATGCTCTCGAATATGGCGAGGCGCATCCATGCCGACACGGTTGCACGCAGGGCGGCAATCTCGCCGGCCCGATAGGGGACAAACAACACCCCTCCAGAATCCCTTTGGGCGACCGCGCCCCGATCGGTCCGAGTAGCGCGCTGCCTCACCCAGGCTCGCACCGAGAGCGGTTCTGCCCTTTGGGCCGCGATGTACTCTAGAGAGCTCATTGCTGAACTGGTTACTGAGCGCACAGAATCGAACATACGGCTGTTGTGTTCCTCCAGAAATGGCTGTGCCGGGGTTCCAGCCAGCAGCTTCCGCAACTCATCAGCCTTGGCGACCAGCAGCAGGCGATTAAGTTCGCCGACATCGTCAATGCCCTGATCATGGGTCTGACGAATCACGGCCGCGAGCAACGTCCGCGCGTAGCCACGCCAGCTGCGATCCGCCCCCTCGTGGTCGGGGATCAGCGAGCGTGCGAGTTGATCGACGTCGTGCGGGGCGGTGATTTCACCATACAGATCCCATTTCTTCGATCGGGGGTCGAAGGGGTTGAGCACCACATCGCCGCGCTGCGCGTTGAAATAGCGCCGCATATAGGCGCCGTCGGGATCCGTGATGATCGCCCGATCGCCGCGCCCGAGTGCGCCGTCCAGAAGTTCCTGGATCGCAGTGCTTTTGCCAGTTCCGGTGGTGCCAATGATCTTGAAATGTTTGACCTCATCGAGCAACGGGATTCGTTGACCTGCCAGCGTGACAGCAGCGCCGCGATCCGCCTTGGCAACGCGCCGCGGTCGCATAATTTCGCTTCGCACCTTGGACCCTCGACGATACGCAGTACGCCGCTCTGAACTTTCCGCAATGCCGATGCCGGCCAGATAGCCCAGGCCCGCGCCGACTCCCAATCGCAGCGCGAATTGCAACAGGCTGCTGCCCACAGGACCCGCTCCCGGGAATTCAAACCTGAGCCCTGATGCGACCGCCGCGACACCCAGAGTCAGGGGGGCGGCGGACACTACGGCTTTGAGCCAATGAGCGGCCACAACATTCCGGCGCTGCAACGCCTTGAACATGGGTGCTGCGATCGCGGTGTAGCCCATTGCCAGGCTGGACCAGCCGCTGGTGAGTGTTGCAAGGCTCTCAACAATCGGCATGGATACGCCTGGCTGGTCAGGCGAGCGCGATCAGCCGATCGCGCTTGTTCATCGGCTCAAACCAGATCTCGCTGATGAAGCGCCGGTACTGCCTGATGCCGCATTGAATGACGACATCTACCACGGCATACAGCAGGCTCTTGATGTCCTGACGCGACAATCCTCTGCCCCCAGTGCTCTGTTGGACCAACAGTACCAGTTGCTCAAAGGCCAACTGCGCGCTGGTGGCGTGCACGCTGGTAATCGAGCCAGGGTGCCCGGAGTTGACGTTGCGGAGGTAGTCGAAGGCCTCATCGGCCCGCAGCTCCGCCAGCAGCACACGATCTGGTTTCATCCGCAGACACGATTCCAGCAACTGTTTGGGTGTGACCCGGGCCAGGCCCTGATCGTCCTTGCTATAAAACAATCGCACATGATTCGGGTGACCATCCAGCACCAGTTCCGGCGTGTCTTCGATAGTCACGAGCCTTTCGTCCGCGGGTATCTCGCGCATCAGCGCTTTGGTCCAGGTGGTCTTGCCTGACCCCGCAGGGCCCGAAACCAGAATGTTCTTCCGACTACGCACTGCCAATCGCATGAATTCCTGCAGTCGGTTGGCCTGCAGCAGCTCCAGCAGCTTGTTGTCTGCCTCCTCCAGCAAGCTGCCGACGCGGCGGACTTCAGTCAGGGTACCGAGCGCCGCGAGCTCGGCGACTGACCAGACCCTGTCGGTCGGTCGACGAATCGTTATGGCGACAGTGCCGTCGGTTGTTGCCGGCGGAATAGCGATCTGCACGCGCTCACCGCCAGGCAGCCCGGCTGACAGCAACGGCGATGTTTCGTCTACGCGCTGGTGAGTCGAGTTGGCAATCAGTTTCGCCAGACGCATGCAGAAACCGTAGTCCGCCGCGGCAACGGACTCGCAGCGCCAGCCACACCGAGTCTCCAGAAATACCTGCCCTGGCCGATTCACGCACAGCTCGGTAATCTCTGGATCCGCAAGCATCGGCAGCAATGGCCGAAGCGTCAGCTCCAGAGCGGATACGTTCTGGCAGGTAAACGGCACCGATTCAGTACTCCGTCGACCGGGCGCGTAGCCGGTAGACAGACCGAAAATCGAGATCGCGCGCCACCAGGATCTGGATGCGGTCACCAGGCTGCTTGGTGACCGTCGGCGCAATACTAATCGTACTTTTCAAAACCTCCGTCAGCACGTCACTCGAGCTCGACGGGTTGTAGTAAAACTGCCCGTTGGCAACTCGCGGCGCTGACACTGCGGCCTGCGTGGCTCCATTGATCGTAGAGATCAGCATCGCCGCGCCAAAGCGCTCCAGAAAGTGTCGGTTGACCGAGCCGGGCAGACCCGAGCGCCCGAGCTCATCGGTTCCTGGGGACATCAACGGCACGATGACTCCATCAGGGGTGCGCGCCTCCGTCCACAACACAAAGATGCGTGCCGCGCCTTGCTGTAGTTCTCCTCGGGTCTCACCGACCAGTTTGGTGCCGCGCTCCAACAGCACGACCTTGCCATCCACACCAAAGGTGTCAGTAGCCGTGATACAGGTGGTGATACCTGGCAGTGAGGAATCAATGGCAGTTTCCAAAGTGCAGTCAATAAAGGCCCCTTTCGGCAGCAGCAGCTGTTCGGCGGCTATGCTCATCGCCGGTACCGCCGGCGCATGACCCGCCGCCGATGCTGATTCCAGCAGTGCTCCCAGGGGCGTAATGCGCGAATCAAACGTGGGTCGCGGTAGTGCGTTGCCATCTGTCGGTACCGCCGACGGCATCGCTTCCGTCGCAAATGCCACCCCCATCAGGCGTCGCACGGCCTCAGGTACCGCAGTGCCCGTTGGCGCCGACGCAGGTGTTGTCGGGCCGGCCGGTGCTGACTCCTCGGCGGGAATGGACATCCAAGCGGGGCTTCCGGGTTCCGGGTTGACCGCCGGATTCACCCCCGGGATTGCATCAGTAGCCGCGCCGGAGCTCACGACGGGAGGCCGCACGGTGGCACTGTCCGCCGTCGCAGGAAGCAGCGGTGGTAACGGCATTTCAGCCGCGGTACCAGATGCAGCTGCTGATCGGCTCGGTGCGGATGCGGATTGCTGGCGCATCCAGGCGCTATGGTAGTACCAGATCAACAGCACCAGCGCGATGGCCATCGTCAACGCAACGGCCAGCAAACTGCTGGCCCGGGACGCGAGAGACCGGTTGCGAAACGCTGACGACACGGCACGTTCACCCTCCACAGCGAAACGAGAATCATCGGCCTCCGGCGCAACGATACTCACGGTTGCTCTCCGGTCTTGGCGCGTTCGACCATCGGCGCCACAGTGCCCGATGACAGACGCGTGCCACTGCCGTTGTAGCCGCGATTGGCAATGCAGCCGGCGAGCCGGCCACGGCGTACGGTAAATTGCCGTGCTACCCTGTGCACCACCACATCGCCGCCGTCCATCGTGAAATTCAGCAGCGACTCGCTGCCATCGGCGTTGCGTACGAATACGGCCGGCTGCTCAGCGCGCGCACCAAATCGCAACCAGGTGTGCACACCGTCGTCCCAGGCGGCGACGGGTTTCAGTGCGGGGTCGCCGCAGTACCAATAGTCGCTGTTTTCCGGTGCATTGGCTTGAGCTGCCGCGAACCCGGTTTTAACCCGTGCTGCCAGCTCGGCGCTTGCTGCCACAGGTTCTGGAGGGTAGGTAAACCGGATCGCGTACATCTGCTCTGCCGGTCGGGGCACCTGTGCGGTCGCCGCCGCGCGATAGTCAAATTGATAGTGGCGCCTGGATGTCAGTACAGTCAGATTGGTGCCAACATTGGCAGCCTTGGGCTTCAGAAATAGGTGATTGCTCTGGGCTACGAACGCTACGCCCTCGATATCGCCAGCGCCCAATCCCACAAATGTCTCACCCGGCTCAAACTGCAGGTCAATCTCGAAACCGACCTGGCCCTGGAGCCGGTACACTTCTTCAGCATTGTAAGCGGCAGTGCGAACCCGGCGATCCACCGCCCCGGGTGAAGGAAGTGTCTCGGCATGCAGCGGAGCCTTTGGCCAGATTACGGCGAGCAGCAGTAGGCCCATCGCCAGCAACCATCGAACGGCAATGAGACTCATAGCACTATCCTTTGGATGTGGCGGAAGTAGTGGCTGATCGGGGCGTCAGTGCCAGTTCTGGTTCTACTGCGAATTCCTGAATCCTGAAACCCAAGGGGTTCCACAATCTCTGACGCGGATCCTGGGACGGCCCGGTATAGTGAAACTGAATGGTTGCCACCCAGTGCGTCAGCCGCTCGTCGCTGCCACCGTTGGCGCGCTCCGCCTTTGAAAAGCGCACTTGCGCCAGGTCAACGACACCAGTTGCACGCTTGAAGAAACTGAGACTCTCAAGCTGCGCTCGTATTGAGCTGCCGTCCTTATGCAAGTTCAACGGCGAGGAAGGGTTGCCGGTATTCCACAGCGCCGCCCAGGCCTGGTTGCGCTGCGCCGAGTGGAAGGCACCGCATTCCTCGTAGTCGCTCTCCGCCGTCGCGGCCGTGTAGCGCTCGCAGGTGGCAATATAGTGCGTCAAAAAATAGCGGGTGACCGCTTCATCCATGGTGGCCGCGCCGGCATACACCGGCACGGTATCGACTATGCCGGTGCTGCGATCGACCCGCACCAGGTAGGGCTCGACACGTTTCAGTGGCATCAGCGCAGCCAATGCCGCCGCTGCGGAAATGGCGCATAGGCAGGCAGCGCCCGCCACGCGCCATGCCGCTCGAGCGCTACGCAGGTGCCATGTGGCTCGGTCCGCGTCCCATGAAGTGGCCTCCCGCAGGTAGGCCTCGGTCAGCGGATCGGATTTCATGGTGCGCCCGCTGGCGTCGGGCTGACAATCGCTCGCGGCGCTGCCTGTACTGGCGTCGGTAAATTGATACGCGAGAGTCGACCATTGCAACTACCAAGCGTATCGGCGCAGCCGCTGCACAGAGCCAGCGCAAACGCAAATACCAGGGGTGCCGCCCGGGCCAGCGCTGACTTCGGAGCGCTCGCCTGCTTGACCAATGAATTCCGGATCTTGCATTGCATTGAATGCTGACTCCTGTCAGGTTGTGGTATCCGCTCCGCCTTCACGACGCGGCACGGTGTGGCCAAGGCGTTCCCGCAAAAGCGCTAGCGCACCCCGGGGTATGGACAAAGCGGCCTCCGTGGCGAAGGTGGCGGCGCGCGCGCGCGTCGCCCTCGCCACCTGCGACGAAGACAAGGACCGCAGACCGTACGCACCCAGGCGACTGGTGGCATTAAACGTCGTCAAGGACGCGCCACCAGCGAGCGCCGCGGCAATGGGCAACACCTGGCGCATGAACAGGAACACCAGCATGGCCATCAGTAGCATATTGAGCGAGTCCACCAGCTTCAGATTGGGTCCAAGCGCGGCCGTCTGCGTGCAATAGCTCTGCACCAACTGCAGTAGCAAGGCAGCGACCAGTACCGTGAGCACGGTGACCAGTGCATAGTTGGCGAGCTGACCGATCCAGGCCCAGAACCAACTGCGTGTGCCGTCGAACAGCAGCATCGCCACGAATAGTGGGCCCAATGCCAGCAGGACTGCCGAGGCAATGCTCGCCATGGCAATCAGGAACATCGTGTAGATGCACAGCACGCCGATCAACACCCAAATCACAGCGCCTACGATGTAGTAGCCGGCAGCGCCCACCATCGATTGCGAACTGCCATCGGTCCAGAGCACTTCGGCGACGGTACCACCCCGATCCCAGATGGCATCGATGGATTTCACCGGATCAGTAGCACCCAGTATCGCGGCCGCAAACTCCGTGGGTGCCTGATAAAAACTGTTGACGATTACCGTGTTGTAGAGCCATAAGTGGATGGCCACGCCAAGCACCAATGCGACTGTCAGTATTCTCTTGAGACCAGCAAGCAATGGATCCTCCAGTCTTCCAGCCATCATCAGGTATCCCCATGCCAACACGTAGACGGTTGCCGCCGTGACAATCGCCGGTTCGAGGATTCCGGCCACACGAGCGGTGTTGGTGCCGATGTAGCCGGACAGAACGGCGTTCAACCACGACCAGAAGGTTTGAAAGAAGCCCATAACTTGTCTCTGCGTGTGCCGGCAGCTACGGCAAAACGGCCTGGAAGCGCGAGGCGAACCGCCCTTGATCAGCCACCAGCCGCTCCTGGGCGCGCAGCTGGTTGGCAGCTTGCTCGCTCTGCAGAGTCTGCTGCACGACCTGCAGTTTGGTTTGCTCGTTGGCCAGCATTCCCTGCTCGGCACCAATTCTCGCCACCAGGTCCAAAACTGCCTTCTGATCCGTGGCAGTGCCGATCGCGTCTATCAGCCTCTGAATCGCTGCAAACCGGTTACTCGTAGCCGCCAGGGCCTGACGACTGATCACTTGCTGCATCGCAGCCGACTGACGCGCCGATTGAATCCACTGCACACTCGCCAACGGTAGCTGCGCCATCTGTTGCGCGGAGAGCACGGCATTGGTATTCATCGTGGACTTCAATGAAGTCGACAGTGCGCCGTAGGTCGCAGCCGTGGTCGACAGCAAACTACCGAGCTGGTTCCAGTCTGTTGGCAGGTAGTTGCGAACTGTTCCAGACAGCAGCAACTGCATGCCACGACCACCGGTGATGGCCTGGTATGCTGCCTGAGCTTGGGCAAGGTGTGCCCGTAACGTCAACAGTTGCTGTTGCAGGGCGTTAACTTGCGTCGCGAGCTGCGTGACCGAAGCGACGTCAATGACCGCAAACTGGGCTTGCGCTGCTGGGGCAGCCAGCAGCACTGCGCACACTGCAATCGACCCGATGCATTGGCGTCCGATGTATCTGCATATAGCCATGGTCTACTCCTAAGTTTGTAAGGTCGATCCCGATGCCTCACCCAGAAACTCCGGCAGCCAGGCCGCGGCATCGGGGCCGGTGACAGCCATGATCTGGTGCACACGCTCCACTTGATGGGCGCGACCGGAAATCACCGCCAGCTCGCTATCAAATCCCTTCAGATCAAGCTGACAGACAACGCTTGCTTGACCTTGTTTCACTAAAAACCTTCCCGAACCGACTTCGATCCGGTCCCGGATCAGGGTGAATTCGCGCGTAGTCAATCCAAAGCCCAGAATGTATTCATCCTCTACGGCGTTTGGATTTGGAAAGAAGATCTTGGTGGGTGTCTGCTCGACAACCGTACGGCTGATAGGACTGTCCAGGACATCGCTGGCACTTTGCGTCGCCAGGCACATCACGCCATTGAGTTTTCTCCAGGTTTTCGGAGCGTCCTTGGCGAACTGCTCGAATGCGCCATCCGCCAGCAGGCGCCAGAATTCATCCATCCAGCACACCAGACGCCTGCCGTCGAGCAGTTGCCGAACCAGATGGAACAGATAGAGCGTAATGGCGGCCCGCACCGTCTCATTGCCAATGAATTCGGTCACGTCGAAGCCAATCACCGCCGGGTAATCGGGCTTCAGCACCAGAACATCGGCTACGCTATCGACCGGATTGTCGAACACCCAGGCATAGTCGCCGCCCGTGCTTTCGCACCACCGTGCCAATCGCGCATGGATCCCCTCCGGGTCTGTAGGGTCGAGGAACTCAATGAGCCGCGACAAGCGTCGAGCCTTCAGGTCCAGACATCGCACACCGCTGAGTGCCTGCTCCAGATCCACCTGTTCACGCACGGTGAGCGTGCGCGTACGGTTGGCGCACACCAACGTGGCGAGCCAGAGCTTCAGGAACTCCGTGTTGGCCGCAGATGGCGGCAACTGCAGGGGGTTGAATCCACTCGGCGCTCCGCACGCAATCGCCAGATAGCTGCCGCCCAACGCCCGCACCAGAATTTCCAAACCCCGATCCTTGTCAAAGACGATCTGGGTCGTGCCCTGCCGCGCCAGCATCGCTACCAAAAAACCGATGAATACTGTCTTACCGGATCCGGTAGGCCCGCATATGAACGTATGGCCGGTATCCTTGCGCAGTCCACCGTCGGTCGACTTGGGGTCGCTGGCATGTAATGAAAAATAATAGGGCGACCGCGCGCTCGTCATCAGTACCGCCTGGGCATTGCCCCAATGATTTCCAGTCGCACGTCCCGCCGGGTAGTTATGAAACGGCACCATGGCGCAGAAGTTTCTGGAGCTGATGACGGACTTGCGCGGCCGCAGCGAGTAGTTGCCGGGCAACTGGGCCCAGAACGCTGCTTCCAGCCCGAGGTCCTCGCGCGCGACCGTCATACCGCTATCCGCAATCGCATTCCGCGCCACAGCGAGCTGCGCGTCGAGCGACTTGAGACTGCGAGCCACCTCTACGCCCGCTGGAACCTCTACCAGGACTTGCAGTGACAAATGGTGGTCCCCCAGCACAAATTCGTTTCCGGCCAGGGCATCCAGTGCGCTTTTGAGCTCTTCCGCCTGCGTTACCGCGAAATCGCCCGCGTTGACCATGCGCAGGTATTGGCGTTGCAGCAGGCCCTGGCCGGCTGCCTTGCTCAGGAACCCGAAGGATTGCGTGAGAATATGCGAGTAGGGAGCTGATAGCAGCGCGTCAAACATACCCACGACACTCGGTGTCGAATATTCTTTGATGCCGAGCATAGCGCCCAGACGGGTCGTTGACGATGCGCGGTATTCGATGACCTCATTGCCGAACAGCAGGCGCGTCGTTGCCATACCCGCATTGAGTGGCCCGCAAGGTATCGGTGAAGTACACGCGTCCGCGTTGACCAGCAGCGAGAGGTAGTCAAACAACGTGGAGTAAAGTTTTTCACCCCTGGCGTAGCATCCAAGTATCTCCGGCTCGTATTCGCTCAGACCTGCCATCACTGTCTGCAGGAGCTTGTCGCAGGCTTCTATCGCATCGTGCAGTTCGAGGCTTGCTTGCCTCGCAGACACCTTGGCGAATGCCGCCGATACTAGGCTTACGGATCGCTCGCGTACCGGCCGGTGCAGCACTGCAAGGTACAGCTCGCTGACCATCAGGCACTCCACGGACAGTCGCTTCCGGTATTTGCCTTCTAGACGGCGCGAAAATCCCGGGCAATGATTTTCACTTATCCCCGGTGGCCAGGACACATCTGCCCGTCGCCGGACAAGGTGCGTCCAAAGCGTGACGTTTGGAGCCGCAATGTTGCGCCACAGAATATTCAGGCGCTCATGCCAGCGATTCAACTGTTCGTCGTCCGCACACTCAAAGCTGCTGCCACCCAGTCGGATCGCCTGCAGATAGTCTCCTGCTTCAGTGCGAATCACGCTGTTCGCGACATGAGCGCGATACGGAATGTGCGCGTCAGCCGTGCGTTCACGCCTGCGCGCTCCATTGCGCAGCCGGATCAGCATGGCCGCCCCACTGTACGGACGGCACAGGTCACGACTGTGCTGTCGCGGCGTCGCCTGCCGCCCCGATCGGGCAAATCTACCGCCAGCGCGCTGTAGCTGGTGGCGCGCCAGTAACGGTAACTGCCCAGGTATGCCGGCACTCGCGTGCGCGCCCACAACAGCAGCAGGTCGAAAAAGCGCGGCTCGCCGGCACATAGCAGCGCTGCGATTGCATACAGTGGCATAATCAGCAGGAGCACCAGCAAATTCCTGCTGAGCAGGAATAACTCCAGGGTCAGAACCAACATGAAAAGCAATGCGGAGTAAGTCACTCCCCATCGCATCGCCGGCCGGGTGGCGGCGACAAACAGCGGGTCCGCAGTGACGCCGCTGTTTGCGAGCCGCGTGACTTGTGGCGCCGCGGTCATATCAGACCCCAAACATCCCGCGTACCCAGGTCACAATCTGCGACGCCCCGAACGCGATACAGATGCCAAACAGAGCGCCAATGAACCAGCCCCAGGCCATACGATTTGCCATCGCCATGGTACCCAGCACCATGACGAGGATTATTGCGACGGGCGTTAGCCAGGAGATCAGATTGCTCTGAATTGAATTCATGCCGGTTAGAAAGGGCGACGCCTGCGCCAGCACCAGCGTGGGTACGAGCCAGCCTGCCAGCATCCACCCTATCCTCTGCACCGTGCCAGTTTTGCGAATGCAATCTATAGAATTCATTCGATCGGTTCCGACTTGGCGAACATCTTGCGACGCCGGGACTTTGGAGTACGGGCTAGGCTTCGAGAGCCATGGATTGGGGCTCGAGGCGTTCGCTCGAGTGTCCATCCAGTTCATCGCGCTTGATCTTTCCCGGGGCACCGAAGCGGAAGCCCTGGACCACGAACGAATAGTCGTAGTGCTTTTCACCCTCTTTGTCGGTCCAATTGTTGGCGCGAAGCCGCGCGTCAAGTATCAGCTGATCGCCCTTGCGCGCGTTTCGAGCGATGGCGTCGCCCAAGGCGCCGAAGGCAACGAAGTACAGGCTTGTGACCACTTCGCGGGCCGATCCAGAATCATCCTTGCCGGCATAGTCGTTACCGATCAGACAGAAGCGCGTATAGCCCGTGCCATCCTTCTCGATGAATTCTGGATTGTTCGCCAGATTGCCGATGGCGGCCAGAGTGAAACTATTCATAACGATTTCCTTGTAGTGTGAGTTCGCGACCAAAAGTGGCGACTGCAATGAGCTTTGCTTCGTGGCCATTTTTATCGCACTGCCTGTGGAAGTGAACTGCCCGTAAGGCGTGTGATTGCAGAGAAAATGCCGGTTTACGTTTTGGCAGACGACGGTGTAGGCTCGTGACCAAGCGCACCGCCGGTCCGCGGGAGGACACACAGCATGTCGACTCGGAACGCACCGCCCGACACCGATGGGACCATGGAAGAGTGCGTCGACGAACTGGATGAATTCGTTGCGACGCTAGTGCGTTACCCCGAGGTGGTGCTGGCACACGCTCTGCGCGTGCATCTGGCTGGACTATTGCGCGCGCTAATCGATCAGGGTGTGTGCTCGCGTGCTCAGGTGAAGGAGTTTGCCCACGAATTGGAGCGTGCGGCGTTGTAGTTGCCGCCAGGCGGCAGAAGCCGGGCGGCAGAAGCCGGGCGGCAGGCGCCAGACAACAGCCCAAGCGGTACGGTCAGGCGCCATTCCTCACCTATCGGTTCCACCTGGATAGCGCCAATCCGGGTTACAGCATGGCCAGAGTCTTGCCTATGGGGCGACAGATCAGCCTGCTGTTGGGGAGCGACGTGAATCCTGTGCGGAGGGGCCTGTCTGATTTTTTGTGTGTTGAGCCATACACTGCCCGCAAGGACGAGGAGATTGTATGGCGAGGAACAGCACGGGAAGGGTTCTCCAAAGAGCTGCTGGATCAACTGCTTGCGGGACGTGATCCCAAGTTGGCACTCGATTCTGGCGGTCTGATCGGGGATCTGAAGAAGGCGCTGGCCGAGCGGATGCTCAACGCCGAGATGGACGTGCACCTGGCGCGCGAAGCGGATGCTGGGGAAGCCAACCACCGCAACGGGAGCAGCGCCAAGACCGTCCTGACGGCCGATGGGGCCATGGAGCTGTCGATCCCGCGTGACCGGCACGGTCGGTTTGATCCGGCGCTGATCGGCAAATACCGCCGCCGCTTTCCCGGGTTCGATGACAAGATCGTGGCCCTCTACGCCCGCGGCATGAGTACACGCGACATCCAGGGCCACATCCGCGAGCTCTACGGCATCGAGATTTCTCCCGATCTGGTCTCCGCCGTCACCGACTCGGTCATCGATGAGGTCATGGCCTGGCAGGTCCGGCCGCTCGAATCGAGCTACGCGATCGTGTTTTTCGATGCGCTGCGGGTCAAGATCCGCGATGAGGGGTTGGTCAAGAACAAGGCCGTGTATCTGGCGATCGGCATGCGTCCTTCCGGTCACAAGGAAGTGCTGGGCTTGTGGATCGAGCAGAGCGAGGGCGCCAAGTTCTGGCTGCGGGTCATGAACGAGATCAAGGGCCG
>JAYUZE010000104.1:0-2773 GCA_043752035.1 Gammaproteobacteria bacterium | reverse complement strand
TGGACTGGTCGTCGCACCTGGGTTCATTGATCTGCATGAACACGGCCAGGAGCCGCGTAACTACGAATTTCAGGCTCGAGACGGCGTCACCACTTCGCTCGAACTGGAGATCGGAACCGCAAACGTAGCTGCCTGGTACGCAAAACGGCAAGATCATTCCCTGATTAATTACGGCGTCAGTGTGGGCCACATTCCGGTGCGCATGGCTGTCATGCACGATCCCGGTGGCTTCACGCCAGTAGGTGACGCGGCGCACCGTGCCGCCAGTCCGGCGGAGTTACAGCAGATTGATGCAGACATCGAACGAGGCCTGCAAAGTGGCGCCTTAGCCGTCGGAATGGGCATCAATTACACGGCGGGCGCTTCCCACGGCGAGATTGTCGACGTCTTCAAGGTCGCCGCTGCTCACGGAGCGTCGGTCCACGTTCATCTTCGTTACAACGGCGCGAAAGAACCGCATACCGGGCTCGCTGCGGTCGAAGAAGTCATAGCTGCTGCTGCATCCACCGGCGCACCTCTGCACGTGGTGCACATTACCAGCATGGGCATGAAAGATACGCCCCGACTGATCGAGATGGTCGAAGGTGCGCGTAAGCGCGGTCTCGATGTCACTACCGAGGCCTATCCTTACCCAGCAGGCAGCACCGCCATCGAATCCGCAGTCTTCGATCCCGGTTGGCAGGAAAGCGAAGATATCACCTATAAGGACCTCCAGTGGGCAAAAACCGGTGAGCGGTTGACAGCGGAAACTTTTGAGAAGTATCGCAAGGAGGGCGGCATCGTCATTATCTTCTCGATCCCCGAATCGGCTGTCCGCGCGGCTCTCGCGAACCCCATCATTATTGTGGCCAGCGACGGCATGCCCATCACCGGCTCCAAAGTTCACCCGCGCGGCCAGGGCACGTTTTCCCGCGTGCTAGGGCGCTACGTGCGTGAAGAGAAAACACTCGATCTCATTACCGCTCTTCGCAAAATGACGCTGCTTCCGGCACAGCGTCTTGAAAAGCGCGCGCCTATGTTTCAAAACAAGGGCCGTATCCGCGTGGGAGCCGATGCCGACATCACCGTCTTTGATCCCAACATCGTCGTTGATAAAGCAACTTTTGAAGAGCCGCTGCAATATTCCGTCGGAATTTCCTACGTCTTTGTGAACGGAGTCGCGGTCGTCAAAGAGGGGAATCTTATCTCAGGCATTTTTCCGGGGCGCGCGGCGCGCGCTCCGATCTCACAATAGCCGACAATTAAGTGTCTAACTTGTCCGACGTTGAAAGCGGATAACAGTTCTTTGAAGTCTTGGTGCATCCGCGGCTTGTCCTTTCATTGCATAAAGGTCAAGGTTGAGGTCCATGACGGCGCGAATCCGTTCGCTTCCAGGCAAGCGCTGCCAGGAACGATACTCGTCAGACTTCATCGCCTTCAGGCTGTTGTACCGAGTGATTCTTTTGTCCATTTGGCAAAACCAGCACAAACCACCAGTGGGCACACTCCGACTGCCTTGAATTGGGTATCTTGGGGCTGAGTTTTGGTGCGCGATCTCCGATAGCCCTTTTCACTCCCACTCAATCGTCGCCGGCGGCTTCCCCGAAATGTCGTACACCACTCGCGAGACGCCCTCGACCTCGTTGACGATGCGCCGCGCGCACACATCCAGCAGCTCATAGGGCAGATGTGCCCAGCGTGCTGTCATGAAATCGACAGTCTCGACCGCGCGCAGCGCAATCACCGGCGCATGCCGGCGGCCGTCGCCGGTGACGCCGACGCTTTTCACAGGCAGAAAAACTGCGAATGCCTGGCTGGTGCGCTCATACCAGCCGGCGCGGCGCAGTTCTTCGAGGAAGATGTGATCGGCCTGACGCAATGTTTCCGCGGCTGCGGCCGTGACCTCGCCGAGTATTCGTACTCCCAGGCCCGGTCCCGGGAACGGATGCCGCTGCACCATTTCGGCCGGGAGCCCCAGCTCCACGCCGATGCGTCGCACCTCGTCCTTGAACAATTCGCGCAGCGGCTCGACCAGCTTGAGCTTCATGTGCAGCGGCAGGCCGCCGACGTTGTGATGGCTCTTGATCACATGCGACTTGCCGCCGACACCCGCTGACTCGATCACGTCGGGGTAGATCGTACCCTGTGCGAGGAACTCGACGCCCCGCAGCCTCGCCGCTTCCTCGTCGAAGATCTCGATGAACAACGCACCGATGATCTTGCGCTTGGCCTCCGGGTGGCTGACGCCGTGCAATGCAGCGAAATAGCGCTCACCGGCATCGACACGGATCACGCGCACTCCGAGGTTCTTCGCGAACACGTCCATCACCGCATCGCCCTCGTGATGACGCAGCAGGCCGTGATCGACAAACACGCAGGTCAGCTGCGTGCCGATGGCCTTGTGCAGCAGCGCCGCCACCACCGAGGAATCGACGCCGCCCGAGAGCCCCAGCAGCACCCTGGCGCCGCCGACCTGCGCGCGTACGCGGGCGATTGCATCCTCGATGATGTTGCCCGCTGTCCAGGTGTTGGCGCAACCGCAGATCTCATGCAGGAAGCGTGCATAGATGCGCGTACCCTGTGTGGTATGCGTGACTTCCGGGTGAAACTGCAGCGCGTACAGCTGGCGCGATTCGTCAGCCATGCCGCCCATGGGCACGTCGCTGGTCGAGGCAATTGCCTTGAAGCCTGGCGGCAGCGCCACTACGCGATCGCCGTGGCTCATCCATACATCCAGCAGGCCGTGGCCCTCGGCATTCACGCGATCTTCAATATCACGCAGCAGCGCGGAGTG
>JAYUZE010000103.1:0-18023 GCA_043752035.1 Gammaproteobacteria bacterium | reverse complement strand
AACGATATGTACCACGAGCAGGAGATCCTGCGCGCCGGGCGCATCCCGCCCGAGCTGCTGCTGTGCAATGCGCAGTACCGGCCGGAGATGCAGGGTATCGATGTGCCCGGCGGCATCTATGCGCACATCGCCGGCATCGACGTGGTGCGCGCCGATGACGGCGCCTTCTACGTGCTCGAGGACAATCTGCGCGTGCCCTCGGGCGTGTCCTACATGCTCGAGAACCGCAAGATGATGATGCGGCTGTTCCCGGAACTGTTCCGTCACCAGGCGATCGCCAGCATCGAGCACTATCCCGATGGGCTGCTCGAGAACCTCAAGAGCGTGGCGCCGCAGGGAGTGGTCGATCCGGTGGTGATGCTGCTGACGCCGGGCGCGCACAACAGTGCCTACTTCGAGCATGCGTTTCTGGCGCAGCAGATGGGCATCGAGCTGGTGGAGGGGCAGGATCTGTTCGTGCGCGATGATTTCCTGTTCGCGCGCACCACCCGCGGGCCGCAGCGAGTCGATGTGCTGTACCGGCGCATCGACGATGATTTTCTGGATCCGCTGGCGTTCCGCTCCGATACGCTGCTGGGTGTGCCCGGTCTGCTGACCGTCTATCGCAGCGGCCACGTAACGATTGCCAACGCGATCGGCACTGGCATCGCCGATGACAAATCGGTCTACCCCTACGTGCCGGAGATGATCCGCTTTTACCTGAGCGAGGAACCGCTGATCGCCAATGTGCCCACCTGGATGCTGCGGCGACCCGAAGAGCGCGAGCATGTGTTGGCGCACCTCGCGGAGCTGGTGGTCAAGGAGGTGCACGGCGCCGGCGGCTACGGCATGTTGATCGGGCCGGCATCCAGCGCAGCACAGATCGAGGATTTTCGCCGCCGCATCATCGCCTGCCCGGAGCGCTATATCGCGCAGCCGACGCTGGCGCTGTCGACTTCGCCGACGTTCTGCAGCAGCGGGCTCGCGCCGCGCCATATCGACCTGCGGCCCTTCGTGCTCTCGGGGCGCGAGATCAGCATCGTGCCGGGCGGGCTCACGCGCGTGGCCCTGCGCGAAGGCTCGCTGGTGGTCAATTCCTCGCAGGGCGGCGGCACCAAGGACACCTGGGTGCTGGAGTCCTGAATGCTCAGCCGCACCGCCGACCATTTGTACTGGATGTCGCGCTACGTAGAGCGCGCCGAGCATCTGGCGCGCCTGCTGGACGCGCACTACCGCCTCTCGCTGCTGCCACGCTCGCCCGAAGTGCTGATGCAGGGCTGGACGGCTACGCTCACTTCGGTCGGCATGATCGCGCATTTCCTCGAGCAGCACCCGAACGCCACTCCGCAGCAGGCCATGTACTACCTGGCCTTCGATCGCAGTCATGCTGGCAGCATCATGTCCTGCCTGGGTGCGGCGCGCGAGAACGCGCGTGCGGTGCGCGGTACCGTGCCTTCAGAGGTGTGGGAGACGCTCAACGCCACCTATCTCGACGCGCGCGAATTTCGCGGCGACGCGGGTGATATCGGACTCAGCAGCTTCCTGGACTGGGTCAAATACCGCTCGCACCTGACGCGCGGCGTCACCGTGAACACGATGCTGCGCGACGAAGCCTTCCACTTCGCTTCCATCGGCACATTTCTCGAGCGCGCCGATGCGACTACACGCTTGCTGGAAGCGCGCTGGCGCGATCCGGGTGGCGCCGGCGAGCGTCTCGGCGTCGATGCTTCCGAATGGGCGGTGCTGCTGCGTGCGCTCTCGGCCTTCGAGGTCTACCGCAAGGTCTATCGTGAATCGGTGACGCCGCTACGGGTCACTGAGCTGCTGCTGCTCAATGCCGAGATGCCGCGCTCCGTGCATCGTTGCCTGTTCGATCTGCTGGGTAACCTGCAAGCGGTGCGCAACAGCCGGTCGGCAGAGACCGAGCGCATGGCCGGCGAGCTGCATGCGCAGTTCCGTTACGGCCGGCTCGAAGAGATGAGCGCCGTGGGCATGCCGCAGTTCCTCGATCGCTTCCAGCGTCGGCTCAACACGCTGGCCGATCGCATCAGCGCCGACTTCCTGGTAGTCGGCTACGGCGCCTGAAGGATCATTATGCTGCGCATCCGTCACGAAACCATCTATCGCTACGACGAGCCGGTGCGCCAGAGCGTGCAGAGCCTGCGCGTGACTCCGCGCCGCGAGCATCGCCAGCGTACGCTGTCGTGGCAGCTTTCCGCGCCGGGCCGGCGCAGTGAGCAGCTCGATGCGCACGGCAACATTGCCCAATTGCTGACTATCGACGAGCCCCATCAGGAAATCCGCATTGTGGTCGGCGGCCTGATCGACATTCCCGACGATGGGCCGCTGATCATCGAGCGCGGGCCAATCGCGCCGCTCGCCTACCTGATGGCAACGCCACTGACGGCCGCCAACCCGGAATTGACGGCGCTGGCCGCGCAATGCCTGCCGGGCGCCGCTGCCACGCGCGCAGATCTCGAAGGCCTGGCCGCGGCCGTATGCACTGCGGTGAAATACCGGCCGGGCACGACCACGGTTACCGATACGGCGGCCAGCGCTCTAATGCGCGGTGAGGGCGTATGCCAGGATCAGGCACATGTATTCCTGGCCGCCTGCCGCAGCTCGGGTGTGCCGGCGCGCTATGTGAGCGGCTACCTGCTTTCCGGCGATGAGGGCGACATCGCCAGTCACGCCTGGGTCGATGTCTGGCTTGAGCATCCCGGCGCCTGGTTGGGTATCGACGTGACACATCAATCGGTGGCCGGCGCCCAGCATTGCCGCCTGGCGGTCGGCCGCGACTATCTCGATGCCGCACCGGTGCGCGGCGTGCGTCGTGGCGGCGGCCGTGAGACACTACAAGTGCGGGTGCTGGTCGCGAGCGAGAATAGCCAGCAATAAGCTGAAGCGGGAATCATGACCTATTGCGTAGCCATGCTGCTCGACACCGGGCTGGTGTTTCTTTCGGATTCGCGTACCTACGCCGGCGTAGACCAGATTGGCACCTTTCGCAAGACGGTGGTGTTCGAACGACCCGGCGAGCGCGTGCTGGTGATGCAGACCTCCGGAAATCTGGCGATATCGCAGGCGGCGATCAATCTGCTGCGCGAGGGCATTGCGGCCGGCGATGAGGCACCTAACCTGCTCAATGCGCCCACCCTGTTCGATGCCGCGCGCTGCGTGGGTGCGGCGCTGCGCGCCGTACATGAACATGATGCTGAGGCACTGAAGAATTTCGCGATTGACTTCAACACCGCACTGGTGCTGGGCGGCCAGATCCGCGGTGAGGCGCCGCGGCTGTTCTCCATTTACTCGGCCGGCAACTTCATCGAAGCGACGCCCGACAACACCTATTTCCAAATCGGCGAATCGAAATACGGCAAGCCGATCATCGACCGGGTGATCCGCCGCACCAGCAGTCTCAATCAGGCCGCCAAGTGCGCACTGATTTCCATGGATTCCACCATCCGTTCGAACCTGTCGGTCGGCCTGCCGCTCGACCTGGTGCTGGTCAGGCGCGACCAGATGCGGGTGGCGCGCCACGTCAGCATCGGCGACGACAACACTTATTTCCTGGGGATTCGCCGCACCTGGAGCGAGGCGCTGCGCCATGCTTTCGCTGAGCTGCCCGAGCCCGATTGGCTGCAGGCCGGTGAGGCGCCGCAGCGCAGTGCTGCTACCAGCGCCGCGCAAGGCAGCAGCGGCGGGCGCTGAGTGCGATGCTGGCCGTGATCCGGCGGCTCGCAGGCGCCCAGATCGCTGTTCACTTCGCGTGTGGCCGCACCGCTATTCCCATCGCCTCGAAGTGCGCGCCGCGCAGCAGGTCCTTCACGCCAATAAACGCGCGGGCCGGAAAGTCCTGCGTGAAATAGCTGCGATACACCGCATTGAAGGTGTCATACAGCGCGAGATCGGCACAGAACACCTGCATGGAAACCATGTCGTCCATCCGGTAGCCGGCCGATTCCACGGTGGCCTTGATGCGATTCATCATCAGCGTGGCTTCTTCCTGCGGATCGGTGGCAGCGCGGTCGGTCTTGGGATCCAGGCCGAGCGTTCCCGAGATATATAGTGTGTCACCGACGCGCACCGCGTCGCTGAAGGGCAGCGGTGCGCGATCCGCGCTGCGCGGACCCTTGATTGCGTTACGCTCCGGGTAGGTTGCTGCGGATCCTTGGATACGTAGGACCACCTTGCCCAGTAGGTGCCCGGCCTCGACGCGCTGATGTGCCTGGCGCGCCGCGGCCAGCGGATATTCGGCGGCGATCGGCACTTCGGCTTTGATCGATTCCATCGCCTCGTTGAGCCGCGCGAATTCCGCCACGCCGGGTACTGCGTCGTAGCGCAGCACCTTGATGCGGGTAGCGAGCTTGGGTGGCGGCTGCACTCCCGAGGGGTAGGCCAGCAGTCCACCATCGCGCAGCGCCGAAGTAAGCAGATCGAGTGCCGGGCCGGCAGCCAGCGCGAGCAGCGCGTCAGCGCCATTGGGCGCAAATTGCTTCGCAGCGGCGGCTACGTCCCCGCTGCGACCGTCGACTACGACATCGGCACCGAGCTTGCGCACCAGTGCGACGCCATCCGCGCCGGACGCAGTCGCGAGCACCCGCGCACCACGGAGCTTCGCCAGCTGCAGGGCAATCGTACCGACGCCGCCCTGAGCGCCGTGAATGATCAGCAACTGCCCCTTCTGAATATGCAGCGCATCGTCGATGCCCTGCACGGCTGTCAGCCCGGTGGTCGCCAGCGCGCCAGCCTGCTCCATGCTGAGGTTCTTCGGTATCGACGCAACGCGCTTGGCGGGCACGGCCACGTACTCGGCATAGAAGCCGCCCTTGGGGTTAGCCCAGCTATAGGTGTACACGGCTTGCCCCACATGCAATGTGTACACTGCGGAGCCGATCGCCACCACGGTGCCAGAGCCATCGGTACCCAGCACCAGCGGGAAGTGCGCAGTCTTTTCCTTGATTTCGCCCGAGCGCACCTCGGCATCCCAGGGTCCGACGCCGGCGGTGTGTACGGCAATCAGCACTTCATCGGGCGCTACAGTGGGCACCGGCAGTGTGCGCTCGGTCATCACCTCGACGCCGCCGTAGTGGTCGATGGCTATCGCTCGCATGAGCTCCGGTATAGCCGGTGCCTGCGCAGAGGCAGATGTGGCCGCGACGCTGGCGATCAGCAGTGAGGCAGCGAGCAGCGAGCGCAAGATTGACATCAGGAATCTCCCGGAGTTGTTGGAAAAACCTTGATCTCCGGCCGGAAGAAAGTCAATCGATGAACTGGACATGTGCCGGAAGCGAAGTCACCTGGGCGCAGCGTGCCGCGTGAAAGCACGATGCGGACGCTGCGCGACTCGGGCGATGAGCGACCAGAGCGTCTGGAACAGCAGCCAGACGACCAGCGCGAACAGCAGCGCGAACACGATGCCTTCAGTCGAGAGTGCAAAGGTGGGTACCCAGTCCGCAAACGTCGCGCGCGCAATTTCGGCATCCAGGTGTACAGATAGATACGCCAGCTGATGCAAAAGGCTCGTGTGCAGGGCGTTAACTGCGCCTTGCAGCGTCTGTACGGCCGTCGCGATCGCTTGAATTGCCTGACCATCGGCGTGAAAGTTGGGATCGTGGCTGTCGAGGTGATACTGAATGAGCGCATTCAGGTCGCCGTGGTGCAGCTGGTCGGCGATCTTTTGCCATGGTTCCAGATCGAGCTTGGCCTGGTCGAGTCGGCCGCCGAGGCGCTGACGGTATTGCGCGATGAATCCTGGAATCAGGCCACCGGTCACGACGGCGGCAATCAGGAAGAGGCGGTCGAGCAGGATTCTAATCGCGGCGGTCATGGGGTTTTGATCTTAGGCGCATTGGCCGGTATGTTGTGCCGTTTTTCCTGGCTGATGCCGCTGGGGAGTTGCACCGTCTGGGGAAAGCGGGGCCTGCTGGCATCGGCACGATAGCCAGCACGGGACATGCCGCATACCCAGGTACTGCAGCGGACCCATGAGTGACTCCAACAATGCCGTGTTCTTGAGCTAAGCCTCCCAGGACGCGGCGGCAGCGCGCCGTATTGCTGAGACGCTGCAGGCTGCGGGCATTGCAGTGTGGTTCGACCAGAGCGAGCTGCGAGGCGGCGATGCCTGGGATCACAATATCCGGTAGCAGGTCCGGGATTGCGCATTATTCATACCAATCATTTCCGCGCATACGGAGAGTCGACTGGAGGGCTATTTCCGACTGGAATGGAAGCTGGCGGTCGATCGCTCGCACCTGATGGCGGCGGAGAAGCCGTTTCTGGTCCCCGTGGTGATTGATGGCACACAAGAGCGAGAGGCGCACGTGCCGGAGCCCTTTCGCACTGCTCAGTGGACGAGGCTGCCGGGTGGCGAGACGTCGGCGGCATTGTGTGAGCGGATTAAGTTGTTGCTGGCTGGTTCGGCGCCGACGGTTGAACGCGAACCAGTCCAGCCCGATCAAACCCGCACTGCGGAAACACGGACAAAGCCGCGACGATGGGCAGCGGTTGCGGCAATAGCGCTGCTGGTCGCGGTCAGCGTAGCGTGGCAGCTAGTAAGGGTCCGGCCGCCGGGGGCCAGCCCGGTGGCTGACGTGGCGACTATGCCGGCAGAGGTTGCTGCGGCGGAGAAGTCGATCGCGGTCCTACCATTTGTGGACACAAGCGAGAAAAAAAACCAGGAGTATTTCTCGGATGGGTTGTCCGAGGAGCTCATTGATCGCCTTTCGCATGACGCAGACCTCAAGGTAATTGCGCGCACGTCCTCGTTTGCATTCAAGGGAAAGAACGAGGATATGAGGTCAATCGCCAAGGCACTGGGTGTGGCCAACCTCCTGGAGGGCAGTGTCAGAAAGGCGGACATGGAGCTACGGGTCACGGCGCAGCTGATTCGGGCCTCCGATGGCGTGCATCTGTGGTCGGAGAGCTAAGAGCGCAAGCTCACCGATGCCTTCAAGGTACAGCAGGACATCGCGGCCGCGGTGGCCAGGGGGCTCCAGGCCAGACTCCTGCCGGTCTCACTGAGTCCCCACGCCGTGTCGCACAATATGGAAGCCTACAGTCTGTACCTGCAGGGTCAGTACTTTGCCCGGCGAGCCAGCGATGCCGACGTTGAACGAGGTATCACCAGTGTCAGGCAAGCCATCGCGCTCGAGCCCGAGTTTGCGCTAGCGCACGCCGAGCTTGCGAGCGCCTATATGTACGTGGGCACGTTCGGCACCGGCACGGCGGGGATCCTCGATCGTGCCCGCGACGAGGTAAATCAAGCGCTGCGTCTTGATCCCACGCTGCGTTCGGCGCGCAACGTGCGCGGCAACCTTGCCATCATCGCCTGGGATTGGGCGGCCGCGAAGACACAGCTTGACGAGTTGATCGCCTCAGGATCAGGCGACGCTGAGGCACTGTTTCGGCGCGGGCAACTGGCGCGCGCTTTCGGCCACACAGACGAAGCACTGATCTACTTCCTCAAGGGCCTGCAGCTGGACCCGACGCGCGTCTTGTATCACGTCCAGCTTGCCATGCTGCTCAACGTCATGCGGCGCCCCGCGGAGGCGCGTTCTGCCGCGGAGGATGCGATCTCCATCAACCCGACGGCGACCAAGGCTTACCTGCTGATCGCATTGCTCGAGCTCGACGCCGGACACATCGATGCTGCAAGCGCCGCGGTCGAGCGCGAATCGGGCGAGTATTACCGGCTGGAAGGTCGGGCCATTGTAGCCTTGGCGAAGCACCGCAGCGCGGACTCTGAGGCGGCTCACAGTCAATTGATTGAAAAGTACCATGCTACTTCGGCCATCCAGATTGCGCAGGTGTACGCCTACCGTGGCGAGCGGGCCAAGGCATTCGAATGGTTGGAGCGCGCCTTCGATCAGCAGGATCCGGGGATCGTCAACGTCATGACCGCCCCGCTATTCGCGAGTCTGCACGGCGACCCTCGCTTCAATGCCGTGCTGCGTAAATTGAACCTGACCGAAACATTATGAACAGGCATTAGTTCACGGCGACGCTTACAGGAGCCGAGGCAATGCCGCTGGCGATGACTACCAGCAAACCTGGTCCCATCTCCGCCGCCATCGGCACGTCGAAAGAAGTTGAGACAACAGCATTACCGGTTGCTACGCCCATGCTGCTGTGATCGTGGGTTCGCGCGTAAACAATGTGGCCCGATGCCGCATTGGTAATGCGCACCAGCGGATAGTTCGTTGCGGAATTCAATTCGTCCCCGACATCGGCGGCCTGCGAGAGGCCGTTAAACTGTGTACCTGAAATGATATAGGTCGAGCCGCGCGCGAGGAGCCCGGGGGCGGTGCTGATGGCAGGGGCCCAGGCAGGGTTAATGCTGCCAGCGCCGGCATAGACCTGTGTGACGCCTCCCGTCACCAGTGCCTGGCCATTGGGTAGCGGCAGGATGAAATAAACGGTATTGCCGCCATTGTTTGCCAACGCTGCAGTCGCTGACAGTGTCGTGCCGTCGTACTCGTAAAAGCGCCCCGAAGAGGTGGCAATCAGCACGTGGCCGGAGGGGAGCAGAGCGGCGCTCGCGTCTTCGGCATCATCGCCGGGGGCGAAGTCGGGGCCGCTAGCGAAAGTGCCCGGCGCCGCGGAGGTAAGACCGGGCGTGTAGAGAGCGGTGTGAGCGGCGGCACCGCCAACCGCGGCACCGGTGACAAAAACGCTGCCGTCGGGCAGTAGCAGAGCGGGGCCAATCTCACCGGGTGGAAAGTAGGTGCCCGTGGCTCCAGGTCCGTAGTGCACGCCGCCGACGATTGATGCGGGCGCCGGACCGTAGGTCAGACCAGCGGGGTAGCCCGTGGGCGAGGTCAACGCGTTCGGCGTCATGCCATCGCTAAACCATTGCCCCGCCGCGACGTTGTAGTGTTCGGCGTGGCGAGGTGTGCCGACATCGACGGTGAACAGATCGCCATTCGGTAGTAGCGTCCAGCCCTCTTCGGCAAAGTCGTCCGCCTTGCCGACGGCGGCCATCGAGGTCCAGGTCAGACTGACCGAGTCGAGACGCCACATGGAACGCCCCAATTTGTCTCCGTAGACGAAACTGCCGTCTGTCAGGACTACCGACGACGGATCACCGATGTAGGCCACGCCGGGAGGCGCCGCGATCATCGTCCAGCTATCAGCAATCGGATCGTAGAGTGCCGACATATTGGTCAGGCCACTAGGGGCGAAAGGCAGGCTGTACTGGTTCTGGTTATATTCGCCGCCCACGAACAACACCCGCCCGTCGGCCAGCACAGCCTGCGCCCCCGCATAGGGCGCGTATCCGGCGGGAGGACTTGCGAGTCGATGCCAGGTGCCGTTGAGATAGTCGCCGGCAAGATCGGGCACCAGGGCGTAGAACACGCCGGCGTTATTGTTTGACTGCATCATCACAGTGCCGTCGGTAAGCAGGAGTGTGAGATAGCCCGACGCCGGCGGCTGGTGGGAGAGTGCGGTGAACTCAGTGCCTGTACAGTTCACGGCGATGTTCGTCACACTCGCGGTACCCACTGTCCCGGAGCCGTTCACAACGGCGCAACTTTGTGTGGGCGTGGAAGGCTGCGTCAGTACGGTCACGGTAAACGCGGAGCCGGCACCCACTGTGCCTTGGAATGCGAAGGCTCCGAGTGAGGGAACCACGAGATTGTTGCCGCCGTTGAACTGCAGCACGAGGCCCGACCCACTGAGCCCGGTGACGCTGCCGCCAATGGTGTACCGCGCTGCGATCGGCGAGGCACCGCCGCCGCCGGAACATGCCGCCAGCGCCACCATGAGCGCAGTCTGCAATGCAACGCTTGTGACAAATAGTACGGCCCTGGTTGTCATGGTGCACATCCGATAGATCTCGGGACTGGCCCCGCGTGCCGGTAGCATGTCACGCCTCTGCAGCGGCAACCAGCGCGCGGAGGCGTCGGCATCTCCACGCATTTCAAATGCACAGCGTCCGGCGTGCCAAAGGGGTACGATGAGCTTCGAAGTACGTCTCGAAGGCTGGTCGCGTTTCTGCTGCAGTCTGAATTTTGAGGGTGAATAGCCATGTATCGCAATAGTCTGTGGGGTTTGTTGGTCCTGATCGCGGACGTCTGGGCCATCGTCAACATCCTGCAAAGTACCGCCGACACCGCCAAGAAGGTGCTGTGGACAGTGCTCGTGATTGTGCTGCCCGTGGTGGGGTTCATCCTCTGGTATTTTGCGGGGCCGAAGTCTGGGCGCAGCTGACGTTGCGGCGACTGCCGAGGTCAAGTTCATGACGGAAGATAGAGGGAGTCCATCGGTCGGCGACGACCGTGGGGCGCAACGCGGGCTCGAACACGTCCAGGCCGTCCTGGTTCCCGGAGAGAGCGTTGAGGCCTGGGCCATCCAACGACGGATGTTTGCGTTGACGCACCGGCGTGTATTGCTCGCGGCCAGCAGCGGACGACTGCTCTACATTACGCGCAAGCTCATCAGCGGATTCGATCTGACGGATCTGCGGTGGCAGGACCTGGAAGAAGTCACGTTGCACGTGGGTCTGATTGCCGCCACGATCCGCGTGCGAGTCCGCAAAGTGAGCGACCTGGCTTCAGAGCGTCCGCCTGACCCTCGTTGGCTTGAATTCCATGGGCTGCGCAAGGCACAGGCGGAGGCCGTCTATCGCGTCTGCCAAGCTCAGGATCAGGCTTGGCGTGAGAAGCGGCGAGTTCGCGATCTCGAGGAATTGCGCGCGCGTTCAGGTGGGATACAACTGTCGGCCGGTCCTGCGGGAGTCGGTGCCAGCCCGGTGACGAGTGGCATATCCGATTCCGCGCGCCGCTTGCAGGAGGCGAAACAGCTACTCGAAAACAAACTCATCTCCGACAGTGAATACGAGGCGATCAAGGCGAAGATTCTGTCCTCGACGTGAAATCTGCCACAGACAGTATCGCGGTGTGCTGCTTGGCCTGTGGTTTTGCGCCGCAGGTCAGCCCTGCCCGCGCCTGAGCTTCGTGAGCTGGCGTCTCTGGCGCTTGTCGGGTCGGTGATCAGAGTGTGGAAGAAATTGTTCGGCCAGTTGGCGCTGGGTGCGAAAGGTTTTTCGACGCTCCTGACTGGCTGGAGTTTCGGCGTAACACATCTGTGCCTCGGCGGCGCGACCACGGCGTGTGGGTAGCGCGAGAACCCTGAGTTCCATCGGGCCGTCTGGGGTTGCCACCGTGAGCGAATCTGCGATGTGAATCGCATGGGCGGGCTTGATGCGCTCGCCCGTGATTTTAATCCTACCACCGGTAACGGCTTGCGCTGCCGCGGAGCGTGTTTTGAAAAGCCGGGCGTGCCAGAGCCATTTGTCGATCCGGTGACGGTCGGTTTGGTCGGCAATGCTCATAGCGCATACAATAACTGCTGGCGCTTCACGATGCGCAATCGGTCCGCGCAGGTGGGCGCTGCACTGCTGTTCGCCTTGGCCGAGACGGTATTGACCAGGGGGAAACGATGGCATCTTTGCACGAAGAGGCAAGCCGGCTAAGTACCGGTACGGCGCCCATCGATTGGGCCAGTGCTGTCGACGCTATTGTACGACGCGCACCCGGGTCGCCCTCCCAGCCCACTGACCTGCGCGCGCAAGTTCGATTGCTGGCATTGCTGGGTTCCGCTGCGCCCCTCAAGGTGTTACTCGACGGCCTTGCGACCTATGTCGAGACCTGGGCGGAAAATCTTCACTGTACGGTACTGCTCGCCGACCCGACGAGCCGGCGACTGCTCGCCGGAGCGGCGCCGAGCCTGCCTGGGACCTACGCCGATGCGATCGGCCCGGTGCCGATTGGCGAGGGGTACGGGTGCTGCGGCACCGCTGCTGCACGTCTCGAGATGGTCATCGTCGAAGACATTGAGTTGTCCGAGCTTTGGACCCGATACGCGCCGGTCGCGGCGGCGTACGGACTGCGAGCCTGTTGGTCGGTCCCCATTTTGGATGATGCAGGCACTTTGCTCGGTACGCTGGCCCTTTACTATCGCGAGCGGCGAGCACCTTCGGAGCAGGAAACCGAGCTCATTCAGTTTGCCGCGTCCCTGGCGGCTTTCGTCATTCAACGACACCGCGACGCTGAGCGAGTTCGAACGAGCGAAGTGCGGCTTGAGGCGGCCGTCTGGGGCACGGATGTCGGGCTTTGGGAGTCCGACGAGGCGGGTGACTGCCGTTGGTTTGACAAGTGGTCCGAGCGATTCGGTGTAGACCCGTGCATCGGCCATAGCAGCCTCGAGTCGTGGATTGAGCGCATTCATCCCGACGACATCGACGCCTATGTGGCCGCGGATGGGCATTGCCGGCGGGGCACCGCGAACCACTACGCCATCGAGTACCGGATCTGCGACCGCAACGGTGCCTGGCTCTGGGTTCATGAGCGCGGCACGGTGACGGCTTGGGCAAGTGACGGTACCCCAAGATTATTCGCCGGGGTGTGCATCGATATCGATGCGCAGAAACGAACCCAGATCGCGCTGCGCCAAGCGGAGGATCGTTACGAACTGGCCATCAACGCCGCGCGCCTCCCGGTATGGGAATACGACGTCGCCAACGACAGGGTTACCGGGAACGTCTACTGGCACCAGGCAGTAGGTCACCAAATGACGGAACAGCAGGCCCGGCAGAGCACTGAGACCTGGCTGAGCGACTTGCATCCTGACGATTGTGCGGCCCATGAGCGATTGATCACAGCTGGCGTGACTGACGCCACCGGGTTCTACCAAACGGAGTTCCGGGTCCGCGTGGCCAAGACTGAGTACAAATGGCTCCTTGATCGCGGCCGCGTTATTGAGCGTGCTGCCGACGGGACGCCCACGAAGCTGGTAGACATCTCTGTCGATATTGATGCCCGCAAACGGGTGGAGACGGCTTTGCGCGATAGCGAGGAGCGTTTCCGCGGTGCCTTTGAGTTTGCGGTCATCGGGATGGCACTTGTTGGACTGGACGGTCGCTGGACGCGGGTCAACCGTGCCTTGTGCGACATCGTGGGCTATTCGAGCGAGGAGCTATTGGCCATGACCTTCCAGGCCATCACCCACCCGGAAGACCTCGGCGCGGACATGGCCTACGTGCGCGAGCTGTTCGCAGGGTCGCGCTCGCACTTCACGATGGAAAAACGCTATTTTCACAAGGACGGTCACGTGGTGTGGGTCCTGCTGGCCGCCTCGCTGGTGCGCGACGACGCCAATGAGCCGCTGTATTTCGTCTCGCAGATTAAGGACATCACCGATCGCAAGCGCGCTGAGCAGCAGCTGCTCGCCAGCGAAGAGCGAGCAAGGGCGATCCTGGATGCCATCCCCGATCTCATGCTGCGGCTCAACCGCGAGGGTGTGTTTCTGGACTACAGGGTTCATCAATCCGATGACCTGTTTGCGCCTCCGGAGCAGATCATCGGCTCGAGGCTCCGCGACCTGGCTCCCGCTGCTATTGCGGATCAGGTGCATGCACACCTCGACAAGGCGCTTGAGAGTCGCGCGACGCAGCAGTGGGAGTTCCAAATGGACTCTCCCCGGGGCCCGCAAGACTACGAAGCCCGCATGGTGGCGTGCGGGGTCGACGATGTCGTGGGGATTGTTCGGAACATTACCGCGTTCAGCGAGGTCGATCGGGCCCTGCGGGCGTCGCTTCGCGAAAAAGAGGTCCTGCTACGGGAGGTTCATCACCGGGTCAAGAACAACCTGCAGATCATCACCAGTCTCATCAACATGCAGTTGCGGCGCCTGAAAACGGCCTCGACCCGGGAAACGCTGGAACAGTGCCAGCACCGCGTGCAGGCCATCGCCCTCATTCACGAGCAGTTATACCGGTCGAAGAGCCTGGCGGATGTGCCACTTGCCGATTACATCGGCAGCCTGGCGCGCGACATCCTGAACGCTGCCAGTGTGCCGGCGAACCAGGTCGCGCTCGACCTTGCTATTGCGCCTTTTGCACTCCCCATCGACAAGGCGATTCCCTGCGGTCTGATCCTCAATGAGCTCATTACCAACGCGCTCAAGCATGGCTTTCCAGGTGGCCGGCAGGGATCGATTCGCATCCAGGCTGAGCCGCTCGCCAACGGCCACGTGCAACTCGTGATTGCCGATACCGGGGTGGGGTTGCCAGTGGGTTTCGCGATCAAGCGCTGTCATTCCATGGGATTGCAACTGGTCAATACGCTCGCCGAGCAACTCGATGCGCAACTCGAGGTCGATACTCGCGGTGGAGCGTTCTTTCAGCTGACGTTCCCGATTGTTTAGTTCAGCTCAGGAACTGATCCGTCGAGAGTATATTGAGATCCACGCCAATCCGTGTGACTGCGGACCGTTCATTGGGCACCTGTACTTTGCATGCCTGACCTCGGGAGTTACGTATGTTAAGGATTCTATTATTCCGAGTTTCTTTCTGTGCTCGCCGTGTATGGCTTTTCGACCTATGAATCATCAGGCGTGATCTTCGTGGTGCCGGACCCCAACATGCGTCAGCTGTCGGCGCCCGTAGTCGACCCCAAGCACCTGGACACCCCGGATGCTCAATGGATTACCGTCGTCTATCCGCTGGCGACCCTAAATGCGGCGCAACTGGTGCCCGTACTACGGCCGCTGACGCCCCAGGCTGCTCAATTGAGTCAGGTGCAGGGTCGCAACGTGCTGGTCATTGTGGATCGAACCGCAAATGTACGTCGCTTGATCGCGGTTATCCGGGACATGGAAAAGGCACCGGCACTGGGGATGTCAACAGAGTCACCGAGCCCATCGCAATAGCGGCGGGGCCGCTGCGCTTTCCCGAAGGCCGTAAACACGCCGAATGCGCCTGGCGCACCTGATCATTCGGCCAGCTTACCTGCCACCGTCAATCGCGCGCCTGATTGATCAGGTACCCCACCTTCCAAATTCGGCTCCGCGGTCGTTCCCCAATCCGCCTCCTCGCCGACCATGGGGTTCAGAGCGCTGGTGAGCTTCCATCGACTCTATTCGTGGCTGTTGCTGTATGCAGCACGCGGGCGACTGCTGGCGGCAATGAAACTCGACGCGCGAGGACTGATCGTGCACCCCCTGGCAAAGGGGTACCAAACGTTCCGGCTCCGTCCAGCGCAACCGGCACCCGAAGGGCCCAGGCCACCTCCGGAAGCCCGGGCCCGTCGCCAGCGCCAGGCACATATATAAGGAGACCGCCGCCAGCCAGCCTCATTGACTTGGCCCGGCCCGGTACCTAGAATCGCCGGCCTTTGCAGACCCAGCCACAAGACCTGGGGCTCAAAATTAGTGAATAGCCGCGGCGGGCCGCCTCAGTGGGGCGGCCCGTCGCTTCTCATCTGTCCTAAATGTTTGAATTGACTGGAGTTTTCATGGCCACGACAGGTCAATTGATCCGTCAGCCGCGCCGTAAACGGGCGGAGAAGACCAAGGTACCGGCGCTGGGCGCCTCGCCGCAGAAGCGCGGTGTGTGCACGCGCGTGTACACCACGACGCCCAAGAAGCCGAATTCCGCGCTGCGCAAAGTGTGCCGTGTACGGCTCACCAATGGCTTTGAAGTCAGCAGTTATATCGGTGGCGAAGGCCATAACCTGCAGGAGCACTCGGTGGTGCTGATCCGCGGCGGCCGCGTCAAGGATCTGCCCGGTGTGCGCTACCACACGGTGCGCGGCACGCTCGATTGCGCCGGTGTGGGCAATCGCAAGCAGAGCCGGTCCAAATACGGCGCCAAGCGTCCGAAGAAATAAGCGAGGAATACAGCCATGTCGCGTCGCGCCGCAGCGCCCAATCGTACGATCCTGCCGGATCCCAAATTCAAAAGCGAAATGCTCGCGAAGTTCATGAACGTGGTGATGGAAAGTGGCAAGAAATTCGCCGCTGAGCGCATCATTTACGGTGCCCTCGATCGCATCAGCGAGAAGACCGGCCGCGCCGGCTCGGATGCCATCGAAGTGCTGTCGCAGGCGCTCGAGAACGTCAAGCCGGCCGTCGAGGTCAAGAGCCGCCGAGTCGGTGGCGCCACCTACCAGGTGCCGGTCGAAGTGCGCGCCAGCCGCCGCCAGGCGCTGGCGATGCGCTGGATGATCGAAGCGGCGCGTGCGCGCAGCGAGAAGTCGATGGCGCATCGCCTGGCTCACGAGCTGCTCGATGCGGCGGAAAACCGCGGCAACGCGGTGCGCAAGCGCGAAGACACACATCGCATGGCCGAGGCCAACAAGGCCTTCGCGCACTATCGCTGGTAACAGTGGACTGCAAAGGATATCCGGGAACCCAACGTGGCACGTGCGACGCCAATCGAGCGCTACCGGAATATCGGTATCTCCGCGCATATTGACGCCGGCAAAACGACCACCACCGAGCGCATTCTTTTCTACACCGGCGTATCGCACAAGATCGGCGAAGTGCATGACGGCGCGGCCGTGATGGACTACATGGAGCAGGAGCAGGAGCGTGGTATCACCATCACTTCTGCGGCCACCACCTGCTTCTGGAAAGGCATGGACAAGACCTTTCCGGAACATCGCATCAATATCATCGATACGCCCGGGCACGTCGATTTCACCATCGAAGTAGAGCGCAGCCTGCGCGTGCTCGATTCCGCTGTGGCGCTGTTCTGTGCGGTCTCGGGCGTACAGCCGCAATCGGAAACAGTGTGGCGGCAGATGAACCGCTACGGCGTGCCGCGCATTGCCTTCGTCAACAAGATGGATCGTGCCGGCGCCGATTTCGGGCGTTGCATCGAGCAGATTCGCAGCCGCCTGCGCGGCAATCCGGTGCCGATCCAGCTGCCGATCGGCGCCGAAGAGAAATTCGAAGGTGTGATCGACCTGATCCGCATGCAGGCCATTTACTGGGACATGGAAACCCAGGGGATGAAATTCGAATACCGCGAGATCCCCGAGGCGCTGCGCGCCGAGGCGCAGAACATGCGGCTCAAGATGATCGAAGCGGCGGCCGAGGCCAACGAAACGCTGGTCAACAAATATCTGGAGAGCGGCACCCTGAGCGACGAGGAAATCCGCCGTGGTCTCAAGGAGCGCGCGTTCCGCAATGAGATCGTGCTGTGTATGTGTGGCACGGCCTTTAAGAACAAGGGCGTGCAGGCGCTGCTCGATGCCGTGATCGAATACATGCCCTCGCCGGTGGAGATGCCGCCAGTCAAGGGCATGAACAGCGATGGCGAGCCGGTCACCCGCAAGGCCAGCGACGACGAGCCCTTTGCGGCGCTTGCGTTCAAGATTCTCAACGACCCCTTCGTCGGCAACCTGACCTTCTTTCGTGTGTATTCCGGCGCGCTCAATTCCGGTGATTCGGTGTACGTGCCCACCAAGGACAAGAACGAGCGCATCGGCCGGCTGCTGCAGATGCATGCCAGCGATCGCACCGAAATCAAGGAAGTGCGCGCTGGCGACATCGCCGCGGCGGTGGGTCTGAGAGATGTGATCACTGGCGACACCCTCTGCAATGAATCGCAAGTCATCACGCTCGAGAAGATGATTTTCCCGAATCCGGTGATCTCGGTGGCGGTCGAGCCCAGGACGCAGGTCGACCAGGAAAAAATGGGCTTGGCGCTGCAGCGGCTGGCGAAGGAAGACCCATCGTTTCGCGTGCACACCGACCAGGAGTCGGGCCAGACGATCATCTCGGGCATGGGCGAGCTGCACCTTGAGGTGCTGGTCGACCGCATGATGCGCGAGTTCCACGTTGAGGCCAACGTCGGTAAGCCGCAGGTCGCCTACCGCGAGACCATCCGCGGCAGCGTGATGGGCCACGTCGAGCGCTACGTCAAGCAAACCGGTGGCAAGGGCCAGTTCGCCCACGTCGTCATCGACGTCGAACCCAACCCGGGCGGCGGCTACGTCTTCGAGGACAAGATCACCGGCGGCGCCGTTCCCCGTGAGTACATCCCGTCCGTGAATGCCGGCATCGCCGAAGCACTCACGAACGGCGTGCTCGCCGGGTACCCGATGGAGGACATCAAAGTCCGCCTGGTGCACGGCAGCTACCACGACGTCGACTCGTCAGAGATGGCGTTCAAGATCTGTGGCTCGATGGCGTTCAAGGAGGCGGCGCGCAAGTGCAAGCCCGTCCTGCTCGAGCCGATCATGAGCATCGAGGTC
>JAYUZE010000102.1:0-30004 GCA_043752035.1 Gammaproteobacteria bacterium | reverse complement strand
CGCCTGCCCTACTCGCTGAAGATCCTGCTCGAGAACCTGCTGCGCTTCGAGGATGGCGTCAACGTCACGCGCAAGGATATCGATGCGCTGCTCAATTGGGATCCAAAGGCCCTGCCCTCCTACGAAATCTCCTTCACGCCGGCGCGCGTAATCATGCAGGACTTCACCGGTGTGCCCTGCGTTGTCGACCTGGCGGCGATGCGCGAAGCGATCACGCGGCTCGGCGGCGATGCCGACAAAGTGAATCCGCTGGCGCCCGCCGAACTGGTAATCGATCACTCTGTGCAGGTTGATGAATATGGCACTGCGCAGGCACTGGCCGACAACAATCGGATCGAGTTCGGCCGCAATGGGGAGCGCTATGCGTTCCTGCGCTGGGGACAGACGGCGTTTCGCAACTTCAAAGTGGTGCCGCCGAATACCGGCATCGTCCACCAGGTGAACCTGGAATTTCTGGGGCGCGTGGTATTCGACCAGGAAAGTGACCAGGGCGCGATGCGCCAGGCTTACCCCGATACCCTCGTGGGTACCGACTCGCATACCACGATGATCAATGGCCTGGGCGTGCTGGGCTGGGGCGTGGGCGGCATCGAAGCCGAAGCCGCGATGCTCGGGCAGCCAGTGACGATGCTGATTCCACAGGTGATCGGCTTCAAACTCAAGGGCAGCCTGCCCGCAGGCGCGACCGCCACTGACCTGGTGCTCACAGTCACGGAAATACTGCGCAAGCAAGGCGTGGTCGACAAGTTCGTCGAGTTCTTCGGCGACGGGCTTGCCAACCTGCCCCTCGCTGATCGCGCCACCATCAGCAATATGTCGCCCGAGTTTGGCAGCACCTGCGCGATCTTTCCGATCGACGAAGAGACCATCCGCTACCTCGAGCTCTCCGGTCGTCCCCCTGCCCAGGTGGCGCTGGTCGAAGCCTATGCCAAGGCGCTGGGTCTGTGGCGCGTGAACGGTGCCGCCGAAGCGCAGTACACCGATGTGCTGGAACTGGACATGGGCACGGTCGAGCCCAGTCTTGCGGGCCCGAGCCGGCCTCAGGATCGCGTGCCACTGCGCGTGGCCAAGAGTACCTATCGCACGCACCTTGCGCGCATGGCGGCCGAGCGCGCCAGGAAGAATCCGGCGGCCACCGGCAAGGCCGCTGTGAGCGCTGGCAAACAGAGCTATGAAGTGGCCGACGGCGCGGTGCTGATCGCCGCGATCACCAGCTGCACCAACACCTCGAACCCCTACGTGATGATCGGCGCAGGCCTCGTGGCCCGCAATGCGCGGCGCCGCGGCCTCAATTCCAGGCCCTGGGTCAAGACCAGCCTGGCGCCGGGCTCGCGCGTGGTATCCGACTATCTCAGCAGCGCCAAGCTGCTCGATGAGCTGGCCGGCATCGGCTTCGACCTGGTGGGCTATGGCTGCACCACCTGCATCGGCAATTCGGGTCCGCTGAAGCCGGAGATCTCTGCGGCCGTGAAGGCCGGCGATGTGATCGGCTGCGCGGTACTCTCGGGCAACCGCAATTTCGACGGCCGCGTGCACCCGGAAGTGAAAATGAATTTCCTGGCCTCGCCGCCGCTGGTTGTGGCCTATGCGCTCGCCGGTACGCTCGATCTCGACCTCAACACCGAACCCCTCGGCATTGGCAGCGACGGGCACCCGGTTTTCCTGAAGGACATCTGGCCCAACAGCCGCGAAGTTGCCGACTGCGTACACCAGAACATCGGTTCGGCGATGTTCCGCAACAGCTACGCCGGCGTGTTCAAGGGCGATGAACGCTGGCAGGCGATCAAGGTGCCAGCCGGCAAGATCTACGCCTGGGATCAGAAGTCTACCTACGTGAAGAACCCGCCCTACTTCGATGGCATGAGCATGAAGCCGGCGGCAGTGGGCGAAATCCGCGGCGCGCGTGCCCTGGCGCTGCTGGGCGACTCGGTGACCACCGATCACATCTCGCCGGCAGGCAACATCGCCAAGAGCAGCCCGGCGGCGCAATACCTGATGGCGCAGGGCGTGCAGCCGGCCGATTTCAACCAGTATGGCGCGCGACGCGGCAATCACGAAGTGATGATGCGCGGCACCTTTGCGAATATTCGCCTGAAAAACCTGCTGCTGCCCGGCACCGAGGGCGGCGTCACCGTGCATGTGCCAAGTGGCGAGCAGATGAGCATCTTTGACGCTGCGATGCGCTATCAGAAAGAGCAGACGCCGTTGATCATCCTGGCCGGCAAGGAATATGGCACCGGTTCATCGCGCGACTGGGCCGCGAAGGGCACGATGCTGCTGGGCGTACGCGCAGTGATCGCCGAGAGCTTCGAGCGTATCCATCGCTCGAACCTGATCGGCATGGGCGTGTTGCCGCTGCAGTTCAAGGACGGCCAGAGCGCGCAGAGCCTCAAGCTCAGCGGCCGCGAGCGCTTCGAGATCCAGGGTCTCGCTGGTGGCAGCGCCACCGGCGTCACGGTGGTGGCCACGCCCGACAGCGGCGCGGCCGTCCGCTTCGAAGCGCGGGTGCGCATCGACACGCCGAAGGAGCGCGAGTACTTCCAGCACGGTGGCATCCTGCACTATGTGCTGCGACAACTGGCGGGTGCCGGCAAGGCGGCCTGAGTGCCTGGGATTGCCATCTTCGATCTCGATGGCACGATCACGCGCAGCGACACGCTGCAGCACTACATCGCAGGTTTCCTGCTGCAGCGGCGTCCGGCGCGGCTGTGGCGCCTGCCCCTGTGCCTGCTGCCGCTGCTGCGTTTCTGTGTCGATGGCGGTGATCGTGGCCGGCTCAAGAGCGGCGTGATCCGCCTGACGCTCGGTGGTCTGCCGCGTGCCGAACTGGAAAGCTGGAACAGCGTATTCGTCGCGCGGCTGCTGGACGGCGGAGTCTATGCCGAGGCGCTACAACAGATTAGCGAGCAGCGCGCCGCTGGCGCGCGCCTGGTGCTGCTCTCGGCGAGCCCGGATCTTTATGTACCGGCGATCGGCGCGGCGCTTGGATTCGATGCGACGATCTGCACCGAGTTGCGCTGGCATGCCGATGGCCGATTGCACGGCGCGCTGAACTCAGCGAACCGCCGCGGCGAGGAGAAAGTGCGCTGCGTGCGCACGTTGTTGCGGGAGCCCGCTACGGCGCACGATTCGGCGCACGATACGCCGCACAATACCGCGCGCAGCGTTGCGTATGGCAACAGCCGCGCGGATCTGCCGCACCTGCGGCTGGTGAGCGAAGGTGTGTATGTGAACGGGTCCGCGCGCGACCTGGATGGTAGCGGCAACATACGGGTGGTGCGCTGGCGCACAGCGGCGGTGGCTTTGGGCCCGACGCACGATCATACTGACCGCTGATCCTCAAGCGGAGCATGACTGATGCCAATGCGATCGTCTCCTGCCATCCGGCCTTCGGAGATCACGGCCGAGCGTTTTTTCCATATGCGCCGCGACGTGCTGGCCGGTGCACTGGGCCTGACGGCGGCCGCGCTATTGCCGCGCCCGGCGGATGCCGCCGCGCCGGCTGCGACGCCGGCTACATCTCCGGCCGCGCTCAAATACACCCGCAATGCGCGCTATTCAACTACCGACAAGCCCAACAGCTTTGAGGAGATCAGCAGCTACAACAATTTCTATGAGTTCGGCCTCGACAAGTCCGATCCGGCCGCCAATGCCGGGTCACTGCGCACACGACCCTGGAGCGTAACGATCGCCGGTGAAGCGGCCGTCACCGGCACTATCAATATCGAGGATATCCTCAAGCCGCATGCCCTCGAGGAGCGCATCTATCGCCACCGCTGCGTGGAAGCCTGGTCGATGGTGATCCCCTGGGTAGGTTTCCCGCTCGCTGATCTGCTACAGCGCTTCAAGCCGAGCTCGCGCGCCAAATTCGTCGAGTTCACCACTCTCCTCGATCCGAAGCAGATGCCCGGCCAGCGCCGCGCGGTGCTCGAATGGCCCTATGTCGAGGCCCTGCGGATCGATGAGGCCATGCATCCACTGGCCTTCATGGTGGTCGGTGTGTACGGCCGTGAGCTGCCGAACCAGAACGGTGCGCCCCTGCGCCTGCACCTGCCGTGGAAATACGGTTTCAAGAGCGCGAAGTCGATCGTCAAAATCCGCTTCAGTGAACGCCAGCCCGCCAATACCTGGGCGCTGTCGGCGCCCGGAGAGTACGGCTTCTACGCGAACGTGAATCCAGAAGTCGACCATCCGCGCTGGACCCAGGCCACCGAGCGCCACATTGGCGACGGCTTCTTTGCTGGCCGGCGACCGACGTTGATGTTCAATGGCTACGCGGATCAGGTCGCCAGCCTCTACAAGGGCATGGACCTGCGCCGCAATTTCTGACGCTGCAACCTCCGATGAATACCGCAAGCCCGCGCGCCCCTGGCAGCATCGAGCGACGCTACCGCTACATCTACAAGCCGCTGCTGTTCATGGCCTGCCTGGTGCCTTTGGCCTGGTGCATCAGTGGCACCCTGGGGCTGCCGGTACCGTCACTCGGCGCCGACCCACCGCGCAAGGTGCTGGGAATCCTGGGTCATACAGCGCTCAACCTGCTGCTGATCACGCTGGCAGTGACCCCACTCCGGCAGCTGAGCGGCAATGCGCATCTGCTGCGGCTGCGGCGCATGCTCGGCGTGTTTGCTTTCACCTATGCGCTGCTGCATTTCATCAACTATATCGGCGCGATCCAGGGCTTCAGCTGGAGCCTGATCGCGAAGGATATCTACAAGCGTCCGTACATTACGATCGGCTTCGCGGCCTTGCTGCTGCTGTTGCCGCTGGCGATCACCTCCACCAATGGCATGATGCGCCGCCTGAAGCGCCGCTGGCAGAGCCTGCATCGCCTGATCTATCTGATCGCGATACTCGGCGTGTGGCACTACTGGTGGCAGGTCAAGAAAGACATCCGCGAGCCGCTGATCTATGTGGCTTTGCTGGCGGCGCTGTTGGGCTGGCGGCTGTGGCGCCGGCAGCGCGCTACATCGAGGTCCGCATCTCCCACAGCTCCGGGAACAGCCTGAGCCGCAGCGCTTTGGCGAGATAGGAGACGCCGGCGGTGCCGCCGGTCCCCGGCTTATAGCCGATGATGCGCTCCACGGTTTTCATGTGCTGGAAGCGCCACAGCTGGAAGCGATGATCGAGATCGACCAGACGCTCGGCCAGCTCGTATAAATCCCAGTCCTTTTCGGCATTGTGGTACACGCCCAGCCAGGCGCCGGTGACCTGCTTGCTGGCCACATAGGGTTCCGAGAAATCGCGCGTCAGCAGTTCCTGCGGCACGCCATAGCCGCGGCGTGAGAGCAGCCGCAGCACTTCATCGTAAAGGCTGGGGGCATCGAGCGTGCGCTTGAGCTCGTCGTAGATCTTCGGATCGCGTTTGTGCACTTCGATCAGCGCCGCGGTCTTGTTACCGAGCAGGAATTCGATCAAACGATACTGGTACGACTGGAAACCCGATGAGCGCCCGAGCGCGTTGCGAAACGCCGAGTAGTCGAAGGGTGTCATGGTCGAGAGCACTTCCCATACCGCCTGCAACTGGCTTTGCACCCTGGCGATGCGGCCCAGCATCTTGAAGGAAGGATCCAGATCATCGCGCCGCACGCAATTCATCACGCCGGCCAGCTCGTGGCGCATCAATCGCATCCACAACTCCGAGACCTGGTGCACGACGATGAACAGCATCTCGCTGTGCTCGGCGGTGAGTGGCTGCTGCGCCGCCAGCAGCAGATCGAGGTGCAGGTATTCGCCGTAGGACTGCGAACTGCCCAGATCCCAGTGCACCGGCTCATCGCTCAGATCGACGCTGCCGGCATGCTCGATCGGCGGTGGCTTCATGTTCACTGTGAGCTCCGCGTCATCAGCCAGCCAGGCACCTGTGTCCAGCCGCGCGTCAACTCGCGATCGAGCGCGCGCCAGTCGGGTTCGAAACGTTCGACCTGCGACCAGAAGCGCTCACCATGGTTCATGTGTCGCAGGTGCGTGAGTTCATGCACCAGCAGGTAGCGCACCACTTCCGGCCGTTGGAACAGCAGGCAGCAGTTGAGACTGATGGTGCCACGACTGGAGCAACTGCCCCAGCGGGTACGTTGCCGGCGGATCTGCAAGCGGCGATAGCGCAGGTCCATGAGTTCTGCCAGCTGCTGCACCTGTGGCGACAGCACGTCCAGCGCCCGCACCGTGAGTCGCTCGAACAGCTGCTCGCGCTGTACGCCACTCTCGCAGACCCAGCGCTCGCCCGAGGCGCGCAGTTCCAGGATTGCGGGCGCTACGCTGCAGTCCACGGGCGGGGTACGCTGCAATTGGCGCTCGATCCACGGTCGATGGCGCGCGACGAATTCGCCGATCTGCGGCGGACTCACGCGCGGCGGTGCGACGATCTCCACTGCGCCGTCGCGGAACACGCGCACTGACAAGCGCCGGGCACGCGCGCTGCGCCTCACCCGCCAGGCGCCATCAACGGCCGGATCGGCAAACAACGGCATTTGCAGCAGGGCTGCGGTACTCATGGACCCATGATATCAGGCGTGGACGGCAGCACAGCGGTGTAAACTGCCGCGCCCATGGATCTGATCGACATCGGCATCAATCTCACGCATGAGAACTACCGCGACGACCGCGCCGCGGTGATGGACCGTGCGCGTGCTGCCGGCGTGTCACAGATGATCGTTACCGGTGCCACCTTGGCCGGCAGCGGCGCGGCACTGGCGCTGGCACACGCGCACCCGGGCCTGCTCTATGCCACCGCCGGCGTGCATCCGCATCACGCCACCGAACTGGATGCGGCGCAGCTCACGCAACTGCGCCAGTTGCTGCGCCAGCCCGGGGTAGTCGCCGCCGGCGAATGCGGCCTCGACTACTTCCGCAATTTCTCGCCCTATGCGGCGCAGCGCCAGGCTTTTACTGCGCAGCTCGAGCTGGCAATGGAATGCGGGAAGCCGCTGTTCCTGCACCAGCGCGACGCGCACCGCGATTTTCACGCCGCACTGAGCGCGTTGGGCAGGCCATTGGGCGGAGTCGCGCATTGCTTTACCGGGGGCCAGGAGGAACTCGAGGCCTATCTGGCGCTCGGACTGCATATTGGCATCACCGGCTGGGTCTGCGATGAGCGGCGCGGTGCGCACCTCGCAGCGCTGCTGCCGCGCATTCCGCGCGGTCGCCTGCTGCTGGAAACCGACGGGCCCTACCTGTTGCCACGCGATCTGAATCCGAAGCCTGCCTCACGCCGCAACGAGCCGCGCTACCTGCCGCACATCGCCACCGTGGTGGCACGGCTGCGCGGCGAGAGCGTGGAGGATTGCGCCGCCCATACGAGCGCCGCGGCACGCGCGCTGTTCGGACTGGCGCCGGTCTAGATCGCGCGCTTGGGCTCGACCAGGCTGCTGGGCTTGCAGGCGCCCACCAATTGTTGCCATTCCTCGCGCCACGGCGCCTGCAGCTGTTCGGGCGACTGCGAATCAACGCGCGGAAACTCGGCGATCAACGAGCCCAGCATCAGCGTGTGGCGCGGCAGGCCTTTGGGAAAGCGGCCGCGCGGCGTGAAGATCACGCGACCCTCCACCGGCAGTTCGCTGACCAGCGCACGCACCACGGCGATGCGATCGTAGAGACTGGTCTGCGGGTTGACGAAGGTGTAGCGCTGCGCCCGGTGCATCACGGTCCAGTCGTTCATCTGATCGCCACCGAAGATGTTGCCCGCCACGTTGCGCAGGTCGATGACCACGCAGCCGCGCGCCGTGAGCAACAGGAAGTCGATGTGCACCCAGCCGCCCTGCCCGTCGGGCACCAGGATGTCGCGCTGGAATTCAAAGGCCGAACCTACCACCGCGGCCAGCTGCAAGGCGCGTGCGCGCCGGCGCCGGTACCAGCTCCAGAACAGCAGCAGCAGCGCGATCAGCAGTGCGGCACCGCCGATGCTCAGCAGCGTGCGCGGATCGATCTGCGGCAGACTGATCATGCTGCCCCAGCCGTTCATGCGGCCTCCTTGAGGCGCGCGCGCAGCGCAGCCAGCGTCGGGTCAATCTCGGAGAACTGGGCCGGCAGTTCAAACAGTCGCGCCAGATTCACCGGCACCGGCAACGGCCGGCCAATCAGCGGCTCGACGATCTCGCGAAATTTCGCCGGATGCGCGGTCGCTACCAGTACCCAGGGCCCGTGTTCGCGGCGCGACGCTGGCAGCCGCGCCCAGGCCTCCGCGGCCGTCGCCGTGTGCGGGCACCAGATCTCCCCATAGCGATCATGATCGGCGCGGATGCGTGCGCGTATTGCATTGTCATCCACCGACACGGCACTCACCGCGGCACCGAGTGAGACCGCATCGGGATACAGCGCGCTCAGGCGCTCGAGATTGCTCGGGCTCCCCACATCCATGGCCGAGGCCAGCGTCGGCACGCTGGCGCGCATGCGCAGCACGCCTTCACTCAGATAATCGGGCACGGTGCGATTGGCGTTGTGCGCCAGCACGATCTCACCGATCGGCGCGCCCAGGCGCCGCGCCCACACGCAGGCGGTCGAGTTACCAAGATTCCCGCTCGGGATCACGAACGAGGTCGACTCACCGGTCTGGCGCTTCACGGCCAGGCTGGTGGCCAGGTAATACACGGCCTGCGGCAGCAGCCGGCCGAGATTGATGCTGTTGGCCGAAGAAAGCTCGAACTCGGCGCGCAGCGCGGGATCCAGAAAGGCCTGTTTCACCAGAGCCTGGCAATCATCGAAGGAACCGCGCACCGCCAGGCTCTGCACATTGTCGCCCCAGCAGGTGAGCTGCTGCTGCTGCGTGGGCGAGACCAGCCCCTTGGGAAACAGCACCGCGACCTGCACTCGCGCGCGCCGATGAAAGGCCGCAGCGACCGCGCCGCCGGTATCACCCGAGGTGGCAACCAGAATGCGCAGCGGCCGTGCCGCACCGGCGCGCAGCCGCGTGAGCGCGGCCGCCAGGAAGCGCGCGCCAAAATCCTTGAAGGCTGCGGTGGGGCCGTGGAACAGCTCGAGCACCGAAAGCCGCGCCTCGGCGCGCAGCGGCAGCAACGGTGCCGGAAAATTGAAGGCCTCGGTCGCGATTGCACCTAGGTGCGGGGCGAGCGCGTCGCCGTGCGCGAAGGGTTCGAGGAATTGCTGTGCCACCATCGGCAGCGCTTCACTGCCGCCCACGGTGTGCGCGGCGGCCGCAGGCCATTCCACCGGCACGAACAGCCCGCCATCGGCCGCAAGCCCCTGCGTGATCGCGGTGCTCAGCGGCACCCGCTCCGTTCCGCGTGTGCTGACAAACAGCATCAGTCGATCACGCGCGCGCCGCGCGGCTCGATTGAGGTGGTCCAGTGATCGCTCTCCAGACCGTGGTGAGTGAACTCGACCACCATGGCCTCGCGCACTGCCAGCGCATGGCTCTCCAGGCACCAGGCGAACATCGTCGGACCCGCGCCCGAGATCGAGCAGCCGAGCGCGCCGGCGGAAATCGCCGCGCGCCGCACCGCGCCGAAGCCGGGAATCAGCGCGGAACGCTGCGGCTCGATCACCACGTCTTCGAAGGATTCGCGCAGCATATCGATATCGTCGGTATAGCAGCCGGAAATGAAACCGGCGAGATTGGCCGTCTGCCACACGAAATCTTTCATCTCGACGCTGCCCTTGAGGATCGCGCGCGCCTGGCGGGTCGAGAGAAACATATGCGGATGCACGACCACCGCGCGCACCACCGAAGGCACCGGAATCTGCTTTACCCGCGGCTGGTCGATACCCACCGTGAGCACCAGGCCGCCGTAGAGCGAGGGCGCGATGTTGTCGACGTGCAGCGAGCCGCTGGCCACGGCCTCACCCTGCATCGCGAACTTCAGCAGCTCGAGATTGCCGCAGGGCTGCGGCAGCACGGCATTGGCAGCCACCACTGCCGCGACAGCCGAGGCCGCCGAACCGCCCAGGCCCGAGGCCAGCGGTATGCCCTTGTCGAGCTCGAGCTCAAAACCGAAAGGCAGCGCCAGCGCTTCGCGCATCGCCTGCAACGCCCGGCCGGCGGTGTTCTTCGCGGCCTCCATCGGCAGGTCGGCCACGACGCCGCGGATCGCCTTCACGCGCACTTCAGGTTCGCGAATCGTCCGCACCGTGGCCCGATCGCCGATCACGCCGATCGAAAAACCCAGGATGTCGAAACCGATCGCGACATTACCCACCGACGCAGGAGCAAAGGCGCTTGCCACCAGGCGAGGCTCCTTCACAGGCGTGCTCCCAGAAAAGTGGCCAGACGCAGCAGGTCGGCGAATACGCCGCCGGCCGTGACCGCGGGACCCGCTCCGGGGCCTTGTATAATCAATGGGTTATCGCAATAACGTGACGTAACATATCGCACCACATTGTCGGTCAGCGCGATGTTCGCGAAGGCGTGGCGCGTATCGAGCTCCATCAGACCTACGGTTGCTTCGCCCGCGGCGGTGACACGCCCGACATAGCGCAGCACGCGACCTCGCGCCTTGGCGGCTTCGTAACGCTTGTGCATATCGGTATCGTAGCGCGGCAGCTGCTCGAGGAATGCCTCACTGGTGCCGGTCTCGAGTCCGCCAGGCACCAGGCTTTCTACCTTCACATCGCCCATCTCGAGCCCCAGGCCCATCTCGCGGCCGAGGATGATCAGCTTGCGCGCCACATCGGTGCCTGAAAGATCATCGCGCGGATCCGGCTCGGTGTAGCCGCGCTGCTGGGCATCGCGCACGATCGCGGAAAACGGCGTCGCGCCATCGTACACATTGAATAGATAGGCCAGCGTGCCAGAGAAAATGCCCTCGATGCTGCTGATGTCATCGCCCGTCTGGCGCAGGTCGCGCAGCGTCTGGATCACCGGCAGGCCGGCACCGACAGTCGCCTCATAAAGATAATGCGCGCCGCTCGCGCGCCGCGCGGTCTGCAGAATGCGGTAGTAGCCGAGCTCACCGCTATTGGCCTTCTTGTTCGGCGTGATCACGTGCACACCACTGCTGAGCCAGTCATGGTAGCGGTGCGCGACCGATTCATTGGCCGTGCAGTCGATGATTACCTTATGCGGCAGGTAATCGACCCGCACATGCGCCAGGAAACGCTCGTAGTCGGCCGCTTCCTCCGACTGCTTTACCTGCTCGCGCCAGCGATCCAGTTCGATCGCGGCCGGCGCCAGCGTCATGCGCTTGGAGCTCATGATGCCGCGCACACGCAGGTCGACATTGAATTCACTCGCTAGCCGCTCACGCTGGCTGTTGAGCTGGTCGAGCAGCACCTGGCCCACGGTGCCGGGCCCGATGATGCCGATTGAGAGCGTATGCGGCGAGAGGTAGAAGCCGGCGTGCACCGCGCGCAGCGCCCGAGTCGCATGACTGCCCTCGACCACCACCGAGATATTGCGCTCCGAGGCGCCCTGAGCTATGGCCCGCACGTTGACGTTCGCGGTGCCGAGCGCGTTGAACACCTTGCCGGCCACGCCGGGCATGCCCGCCATGCCATCGCCCACCACCGCCAGGATGGCGAGATTCCCGGTGACCTCGACGCTTTGTATCTGCCCATCCGCCAGCTCACGCGCAAAAGCACGCTGCAGCACCACGGTGGCGCGCGCCGCCTGCCCAGCCGGAATCGCGCAGCAGATCGAATGCTCCGAGCTGCCCTGCGAAATCAGGATGACCGAGATGTCTTCCTCGCGCAGCGCGCCGAACAACCGATGCGCCGTGCCCGGCACGCCGATCATGCCGGCGCCTTCGATGTTGACCAGCGCCACCTCATCGATGCTGGTGATGCCCTTCACCGGCTGATCCGAGTGCGGCCGCGCGCAGATCAGGGTGCCGGGCTTCTCGGGCGCAAAAGTGTTGCGAATCCAGATCGGAATATCGCGCCCCACGGCCGGCGCCATGGTCTGCGGGTGGATCACCTTGGCGCCGAAGTACGCCAGCTCCATCGCCTCGTTGTAGGAGAGCGCATCGATCACGCGCGCATCGGGCACGCGGCGCGGGTCGGCCGACAGCACGCCATCGACATCGGTCCAGATGTGGATCTCGGCCGCCGACAGCAGCGCGCCGAAGATCGAAGCCGAGAAGTCGCTGCCGTTGCGGCCCAGTGTGGTCTGGATGCCATCGGCATCGCTGGCGATGTACCCGGTCACGATCAGCGTGGCCGCATCGGCAGGCAGCAGCTCGCGCAGGCGCTGCGTCGAGAGCTCCCACTGGATCGCCGGGCCCAGTGGTCCCCAGGAGGCGACTACACAGGCGCGCGCATCGATCCAGTAGAGCCCGCGGCGTGCGGCGCGCAGCGCCAGATAGCGGCTGAACAGGCGCGTCGACCAGATCTCGCCATACCCGGATACTTTATCGCGCACATGCTGGCCGGCCGTGCGCATCACCTGTGTGGTACGCAGCACGCTGTCGAGGTCCGCGGCATCGCGATCGAACTCGGCGAGGTATTCCTGCACCTGGGCCGGGGGCAACAACTCGGTGGCGATGGTGGCATGACGCGCCCGCAGCGCGCCCAGCGCGGCGCGCCAGCTCTGGTCCTGGCGCTCGGCGCACGCCACCAGTTGCAGCAGCGCATCGGTCGCGCCCTTGCAGGCGGAGAGCACCACGGCCAGTTTGTGACCACCCTGCGATTCGACAATAGCGGCGACGCGCGCGAAGCAGGCTGCATCCGCGACACTGGAACCACCAAACTTATGGACGACCCAGGATTCCGGGCCAGGGGGAGTCATCGGCAAGGCACTACTGGCTGCAAAAGCCGCAGCACTCTACTGGCCGCCTGCCCTTCCCGCAAGGCGGCAAAGCCGGTAATGGCAGCCTGATTTGCGTTCTGTGGGCTAGTCCAGCCGCTTTCGAAAGCGGGCCGCCGCCAGCGCCACTGCCAGCAGCAGAAACACCGTCAATTTCGCCACCGGCTGCCACAGACTTGCCAGCGAGGCGCCCCTGAGGATCACGCCCCGCAGGATCTCCACAAAGTGCGTCAGCGGCAGCCCCTGGGCCAGATATTGCACCAGGCGCGGCATACCTTCGAAAGGAAAGGCAAAGCCGGACAGCAGGATCGAGGGCAGCATCGTGAAGAAGCCCAGCTGCATGGCCTGGAACTGCGTACTGGCCAGCGTCGAGATCACCAGCCCCAGCCCGAGCGTCGCGGCGATGAAGAGGCCGGCGCCCAGGTACAGCTCGAGCAGGCTCCCGACCACCGGCACGTCGAACACCAGCACCGCAGTCAGCAGCACGATCGAAGTCTGGATCAGACCCACCGCCACGTAGGGCAGCAATTTGCCGACCATCAACTCGCCCGAGCGCACCGGCGTCATGATCAGCAGCTCCAGGTTGCCGCGCTCGCGCTCGCGCACCAGCGCGATCGCCGTGAAGATCACCATCGTCATATTGAGGATCACGCCGATCAGCGCCGGCACCACCTGCACCGCCGTACGCCGCTCGGGATTGAACTCGGTCAACACTTCGAACAGCGGCTGCTTGCGCTGCAGCTGCCCACTGCGCACCGGCAGCGGCGCATTGGCGATAGCGCGCACCGCAGTATCGACGCCCGGATGCGTGCCATCGACGATCACCTGCGCCACCGGTCGCGTCGCATCGATACGTCGGCGCTCGAAATCGGGCGGAATATACAGACCTGCCTGGATGCGGCCGCTGACGATCATCTTGCGCAGCGCCTCAATGCCCGCCGGGCGCTCCACGAAATCGATCACCTGGCTGGCGCCGATATCTGCGATCAGCGTGCGCGAGGCCTGCGTGCCTGCCAGATCGACCACACCGGTATGCACATGGCGCACGTCATTGTTGATGCCGAAGCCGAAGATCAGCATCTGCATCAGCGGAATACCCACCACCATGCCGAGCGTGAGCCGGTCGCGCGACATCTGCCGCAGCTCCTTCACGGCGATCGCGCGGATGCGCTGCAAGCTGGCTGGCATCATCAATGCAAGGCCTTGCCCGGCTGCAGGGTGGCACCGACGAAAACATCCTCCAGGCTCGCGGCGGCGCGGCGTACCGTGGCGACGACGCCGGCCTTCAGCAGCAAGGCACGCACTTCTTCCACACCATCCGTGCCTGCGCCGGCGGCCGCGGGCGCGAGCAACGCGTGCAGGCGCAGCCCGAGTTGCGCCAGCGAGCGCAGCGAGGGCAGCCCACGCAGTGCCGCGCGCACTGCGGTCGGATCGGCCGCTTCGATCTCGACCACTTCCAGCGGCAGGTCTTGCATCAACTGCGCCGGCGCACCGCTGGCAACAATATTGCCCTGATCGAGGATCGCCAGCCCGTGGCAGCGCTCAGCTTCATCCATGTAGTGCGTCGAGACCAGGATCGTCGTGCCGGCGGCGGTGAGCGCAAACAGGCTCTCCCAGAAATCGCGCCGGCTCTGCGGATCCACGGCGCTGGTAGGCTCGTCGAGCAGCAGCAACTGCGGGTCGTGCAGTGTCGCGGCCGCCAGCGCCAGGCGCTGCTTCTGTCCACCGCTGAGCGTACCGGCGGGCCGGTCGAGGAATTCCATCAGGCGATACTCGCTCACCGCGGTCGCGATGCGCTCGGCAGCATGCCGCGGCTCGAGCGTGTAGATGCTGGCCATGAACGCCAGATTCTCGCGGGCGCTGAGGTCTTCCCACAGCGAGAAGCGCTGCGTCATGTAGCCCACGCGACGCCGCAGCAGTTCGGACTGCTTTGGAATATCGAGCCCCAGCACCCTGATGGTGCCACCGCTGGGCTTGATCAGCCCGCACAGCATGCGGATCGTGGTCGATTTACCCGAGCCGTTCGGCCCCAGGAAACCGTAGATGCGGCCGCGTGGTATCTGCAGTTCGATGCCATTGACAGCCGTGACGTTGCCGAAACGCCGCGTCAGGCCGCGCGCTTCGATCGCCAGTTCATCGCTGCTCATTTGCCTGCGCCCGCGGCTGCGGGCAAGGGCACCTCGACGGGCACGCCTACCGGCAGATCACGCGCCGCGGCCTCTGGCAGGTCGATCTCCGCGACGTATGCCAGGCGGCTGCGATCGCGCTGAGTGAGTGAGAAGTACGGTGTGAAACTGGCCTCGCCGGCGATGTAGCGCAGCTGCCCGTTGAAGGGGCTGGCGATGCCATCGACCTGCACCTGCAAGCGCGCTCCCGCGCGCAGCGCCGCGCGTTGCGGCTCTGAAACGTAGACGCGCGCGTAGGGCACGCCGCTGGCCAGCATGATCACCACCGGCGCGCCGAGCGGCGGTCGCTCGCCCAGTCGATAAGGCAGGGCCTCGATCACACCGTCCACGGGTGCGCGCAGTTTCAGCCGGTCGAGCAGTACATCCTGTTGTTGCAGCTGCTCGCTGGCGGCCCGCCAGGCCGCGGCGGCCTGCGATACCTGCTCGCGGCGCGTGCCGGCGTGCAACAGGTCGAGTGCCGACTGCACAGCGCGCATGGAAGCCGCACTGGAATCGCGCAACTGCAATTGCTGGTCGACCTGCGCCTGCGCGATCAGGCCGCGCTCGAGCAGCTGTGCGGCGCGGGTGTAATCCTTGTCGGCCTGGTCGCGCTGCGCGGTGGCCGCCGCCAGCTGCGCCTGGGCCTGGGCCACTTCTTCGCGCCGCGGCCCATGGCGGAGCTCTTCGAGACGCTGGCGCAGCTGCTCGACCTGCGCCGCAACCGCAGCGCGACTGGCTATCAGCAGACGATCATCGAGCTGCGCGACCAGCTCACCGGCGTGCACCGCCCGCCCCTCCTGCACCGGAAGCTGCACGATCTGTTCGGAGGCGGTGGCAGCGATTTCGAAACGATGGCGCTCGATCGTGCCCACCGCCGGCGCGCCGCCGTCACGCACACAGGCGGACAGCAGCGCAATGGAAAGCAGCGTGGTAGCGCGCGAACACGCCCGGGCTGAATTCAGCGGCGTCGGCATGCGTTAAATCATAGGCGGGACGCGCATTGCCGGCTAGCTTTGGCAGCTATCCGCGCGCCCCGCAGCGCAAGAGTCCCTTGGCGGACCAAAAGCCCCCATAGGCCGCGGGTGCCCTTGCCGGTGTGTGAACGAACAGGCTAACGTGGGCACATGTACTGCCCGCCAAACCGCCCTCCCTGGCATAGCCTTCAGAGGGTACTGGCGCTGATCAGCGCGACGACGATCGCCGTCGCGGCGCAGGCTGCGCCGTTTCGCACTGCTACTGCGCAGCACGGGTTCACCGACCGGGTCATCGTCAAGTGGCGCGACAGCGGCGTAGCCGCCTCGCATATCCAGGATCCGATCGCGCGCGCGGCATCGTTGAGCCAGATCAGCGGCCTCAAAGTGACGAGCCTGCGGGCCATCCGTGAGCGGCTGGATGTTGTGCGTCTGGAAGCGCCAATGCGCGGCGAAGAACTGCGGCAGACGCTCGCGCGCCTGCGCAACGACCCCGCGGTCGAGTATGCCGAACCCGATGCGCGCCGTTATATCCTCGCGTTCCCGGATGACCCTCCCGATGACCCGCGCTTCACAGCGGGGAGCGATGCCAACGGCGCCTGGCACGGCCAGTGGTACCTGCAGGATCCGGCAAGCGATGCCACCTATGGCAATACGCTTGCGGCGATCAGCGCGACCAGCGCCTGGAAGATTCGTGCCGGCAATCCTGCGGTGCCGATCCTCGGCAGCGGACTGATAATCGCGGTGATCGACACCGGAGTCGACTTCACGCACCCGGACCTCGGCATCTACACGCCGGGCGGCACCGGCACGCTGCTGCCCGGGCGCGATTTCATCTGCAACGATACTGGCGCCGATTGCCTGTCTGCCGCAGCGAGCTTGACTTTCCTGGTGGCCAATGACGGCAACGGCTGGGACCCGGATGCCACCGACCCCGGCGACTGGATCAGCGGCGCCGACGTGCAGAGCGGCAATTTCCCGGGATGCGGAGACACTTCCGACCCCGTCAACAATCCCGATCAGCACATCGATAGCAGCTGGCACGGCACACGCGTGGCCGGCATTGCCGCCGCGCAGACCAACAATGGCGTTGGCATCGCGGGCGTGGCACCGGGCGCGCTCATCCAGCCGGTGCGCGTGATTGGCAAATGCGGTGGCTATATCTCCGACATCGTCGCCGGCATGTACTGGGCTGCCGGGCTCAGCTATTCCGCGATCACGGGAGTAGCGAGCAACCCGACTCCGGCACAGATCCTCAACCTCAGTCTGGGCGCCAGCGACGCCTGCACGCGGACTGAGCAGGATGCGGTGAATGCCATCACCCAGGGTGGTCACCTGATTGTAGCGGCCTCCGGAAACGATGGCGGCCCGGTCGGCGCGCCGGCGAGTTGTACTGGCGTGCTCTCGGTTGCCGGTCTGCGGCACGTGGGCACGAAAGTGGGCTACAGCAATGTCAGCAGTACGGCGGCGGCGATCAGCATCGGCGCGCCCGCAGGCAACTGCTACAACGTGGTCGGCAATCGACCGTGGACGCTGCCCTGCCTGTTTTCGATCGAAACCACCAGCAATGCGGGCTTGACCAGGCCTGCTGCCTCGACCTACACGTACTCGATTCTCAACCAGGCGCCCGGCGTCAACTACGAGAACGAAGGCACGCTGGGCACCAGTTTCGCGGCGCCCATTGTTTCGGGCGTGGCGGCGCTGATGGTGCAGGCCAATGACAAACTCACCGCCAGCCAACTCATTGCCCGCATGCAGGCCTCGGCCACGCCCTTCCCGGTGCCGGCGACGCCGCTCGCGGCCGGCGTTTGCCACGTGGCCTCGCTCGCCAAGAATGCCAGCGGCCATTACACCGACGTGCAGAATGCCGCGGAATGCCAGTGCACCACCGCCACCTGCGGCGCCGGCATGGTCAACGCGGCCGCCGCCGTCGCGGCGGCGCTACGGCCCGCTGCCAGTGTTGTGACCTCGGTCGATCGGGCGTCGGTGGGTCAGCGAGTCACGCTGGATGGCACTGGCAGCAGCGCAGCGCGTGGCTACGCGATCGCTGCCTATCAGTGGACCGCCGACCCGGACGTATCGATTGCCGACGCCGGCACGGCCTCCGCTTCACTGGTATTTCCGGCGCTGCGGCCGGTAACCGTCACGCTGACCGTCACCGACGATGCCGGCCGGCAGGCGCAGGCTTCCAAGATCATCGACGGGAGCGTCGGCGCCTCCGGCAGCGGCAGCGGTGCCATCGACCTCGCCACGCTGGCATGGCTGGTAGGCGGGTGTGTGCTGGCCATCATGACCTGGCGTCGCCGGCAAGCCACAGCAGGTTGAACTGAATCCCGCCGCGACTGTCGCTATGCTATGCGGCTGGCATATCGAAAACCCCAAGCCCTGCGCACCTGAGCCGATTCCAGGAGACGTCATTTGAGCCTTCATGATCGCGCGCCGCTGAGGCGCCTGTTGAGTCCCTCTTGCCTGCTGGGTCTGGCTCTGATGTTCTCCGCCTGCGGTGGCGGCAGTTCCAGGACGATACCTACGGGCCCGATTGGCACCGCCACGGGGGTGGCACTCAGCACCTCGACCGGCACCGCGCAGCTGCAGCAGGGCGCACACTTTGTGGTCACGGCCACCGTTACCAATGACGTGAACAGCGCCGGAGTCACCTGGACATTGGTGGGTGGCGGCGCCCTCAGCAACGTGACGACCACCGCGGCCACCTATACCGCGCCGACCGGAATCACCGGTACGTCTACGCCGGTCATCACCGCCACCTCGATCCACGACACGACCAAGCTCGCCTCGGCAACGCTGGTGGTCAACGGCCTGCCGATCATCGAGGCACAAACCTTCTTCCCGGGCAATGTGTCGATTCCCTACGGCGCGGGCGTGGTGGTCTCCGGCGGACTCGCGCCCTTCACCTGGACGCTCAGTACCGGCACCTTGCCGACCGGCGTCGCACTGGGCACCACCTCGACGACTTCCTTTGTCGGTATCACCGGCACACCGGCTGCCAACACGGTGGGCACCTACAATTTTCAGGTCAAGGCCGTAGACAAGAACGCCAATGCGGCGACGGTGGATCTGGTGCTGGTGATCAATGCCGCCGAGGCCTGCCTGCTCAACGGCCACTTTGCGCTGCTGTATACCGGCTTCAGCAGCAACAGCCCGACCGTGGGCGCGACCAGCCTTACCATCTCGCCGACCGGCACCATCGCTGGCATCCAGGATTACAAGACCAACAGCGCAACCGTGGGCGAGACTGTCACCGGCACCTGCACGACGCGCAGTTCCAACAATGGCGAGCTCAAGCTGACGGGCGCCCTGCACTCGCCCAACTACGACTACGCCACGCCGATCAGCCTGATCAATGGCCGGATACAACTCGAGAACGGCGGCGACAAAGATTCAGGCACAGGCCTGTTCCTGCGGCAGGATGTCACTGCATTTACGCAGGCCGCGCTGGCCGGTAGCTACGCTTTCGGGACGCTGGGTGCGGCGAGTGGCGGTGCACGCATGGGCGCACTCGGTGCGCTCACCATCGATGCCGCCGGCGCCACCACCGGGCGCCTCGATGCCAATGGCAGCACCGCGCAAACCGCCGCTGCCGTCGTCGGCACGCTGGGCGCGCCCGATGCCAACGGGCGCGCTGCACTGCAGCTGACGGCCGGAGCGCAGGTCTACAAATTTGCCGCCTACGTGATCGACGCCAACCGCCTGATGCTGGTCAGTGTCGATGACGCCAGCGCGCCACGGCTGGCCGGCTTCATGACGCGACGGAGCGGCAGTTTCGACAGCGCCTCGTTGGCAACTCCCGCGGTGCTGACCCTGTGGGGTGCGGGCTCGGGCATTCCGCCCGCGGTGCTGGAAATGGGCCGCATCTCCAACGCCAACGCCGCGGCGGGCACAGCCGACCTCAGAATCGATCGCGCCGAACATTCCAGCGGCGCGCTGGCGCAGGCCTACCCCGGAGCACTCTACGCCGTCGAAAGCGATGGACGCTATACGCTCAGTTTCATGGTGGGCACCGCGACGCGCCACTTCGTGGGTTATCTGGATAGCACCTCAAACGGCTACCTGCTGGAAACCGGTGGTACCACCGGCGCAGCCGGGCTGCTCGAAGCACAGATGGCAGGCCCCTTCAACAGCACCATTCCGGGGCTGTTTATCGGCGGCACGCAGTTCGCGCAGGATGCGGGGCCGATGGTTCTGCTGCCGGCAGTGCACTTTTCCGCGGGCAGCTTTTCGGCCGCACAAGGCAGCGGGTTCTACGCCATGGATGCGACCAGCGGTCGCGGCATCGGCACCCTCAGCGTTACCGGCACCGGCTCATCAGTGTTCGTGATCTACGTGGTAGCGCCGGATCGTGTCCGCACGCTGAGCTTTGGCAATGTCTCGCGCAGCGCAACCGTAGCGTGGTACGAGCACTGAAGCTGGTCCAGCGGTTCAGGCCGGATCGAGTGCGCGCCGCACCAGCGCCGCGGCATCGCCGTCGTGCCGGAAACCCACGAATTCCGAGTATGGGCAGTGGAGCGGTGGATAGTTGGCGAACTGAGCCTGCAGCACCGGGTCGGGCTGGTAGCTGATACGCCCCGACACCTCGGGACCGTGCACGGCCGCCAGCGCCTGCACCACTTCACTGATCGTCAGCCGCAATACCGGCAGCAGGAAAGTGCGCTGCTTTGCCACCACGCGCGCCGGCAGCGTCGCCGCGTGCAGCAGGTTGTCGACCACGCAGGGCCGGCTCATCCACCAAGAGGGCGCATTCGCAGCCACGGGGCAGATGAAATGCTGTCCCGTCGCCAGCTCGCGGATCAGATTGCTCAGGAAGATTGAATACATGCCCTCGCTCGGCGGTCGCGCCACGATGCCGGGCACGCGCACCGAGCGGCCGTCGAGGTAGCCACGCCGCCCGTAGTCGGCCACCAGCAGTTCGCCGATATATTTGTGCACGCCATAACTCAAGCTGGGCGCAGGTATGGTCTGCTCGTCGATCACATCGGGCATCGGTACGCCGTAGACACCGAGGGTGCTGGCAAAGATGAACTGCGGTTTCTGGCCGCTGCTGCGCAGCGTTTCCAGCATGTCGATGGTGGCCTGCAGGTTGACGCGCAGGCCGAGCGCGTAATTCTGCTCGGCGGTGCCACTCAGTATACTGGCCAGGTGAAAGATGCAGTCGACGCCGCCCTCGAAGGCGCGCGCCAGTACCGCCCGATCGCCGATATCGCCCTCGACGCAGCGCACGCGTGGCGAGCTGCTGGCCGGGCCCCTGCGACGATCGAGGCGTGTGACCAGGCTGGCCGGCAGGCCACCTTCGCCGAGCGGCGCGTCGCGCAGCAGCCGCGCCACCAGCGCCTGTCCGATGAAGCCTTCCGAACCGATGACCACGACCCGCATGTTCAATTCCCCGCAGGCGCCGCGGCCCGCACATAGCGCTGGTCGATGGCGCCGAAGATCGACTGGCCATCGCCACCCAGCATCTCGATGCACACACTATCACCGAATTTCATAAATTCCGTGACTGCCTTGCCCTGCTCGCCCAGCTCGATGCCGCGCCGCTCGGCGATGCAGGCCGCTCAAGATTTGCGCTCCATAGGCTCTCGCTCCCGGGCAAGGTACTGCAGCGCGCCCTGCAGTGAGCTGGTCTGCCCCCGAGCGAGCGCGGGCTCGCGCACCAGCGGCACGATGGTCTCGCACAATTTCTTGCCCAGCTCCACGCCCCACTGATCAAACGCATTGATACCCCACACCACGCTCTGCACGAACACCTTGTGCTCGTAGAGCGCGATCAGTCGTCCGAGCGTCGCCGGATCAAGGCGCGGAAACAGGATCAGCGTCGAGGGACGATTGCCGGCATGCACCTTGTGCGGCAGCAGCTGAGCGATGCGCGCCGCCGGCAGATCCTGCAGGTGCAGATCCGCCTCGACCTGTGCCGCGTCCTGGCCGAACGCGAAGGCTTCGGTCTGCGCCAGACAGTTGGCGATCGCCAGATCCTGGTGTGCCTGGCTGGCGCTCGACGATCTGGCCGGCAGCAGGAAGTCGAGCGCGGCGCGCGCGCTGCCCTGGTGCAGCAGCTGGAAGAACGAATGTTGCGCATTGTTGCCCGGCTCGCCCCAGATCACCGGACAGGTGCTCTGGGTCACGCCCTGCCCGTCGAGCCGCACCGACTTGCCGTTGCTCTCCATTTCGAGTTGCTGCAGATAGGCCGGCAGCCGCGCCAGGCGCTGATCGTAGGGCAGCACCGCGAGCGTGGGCAGCTCGAGAAAATTCACATTCCAGATGCCGAGCAGCGCGCTCAGTACCGGCAGGTTGGCGCGCCACGGCGCGCTCTGAAAGTGCTGGTCCAGTTCCGCGGCGCCCGCGAGGAACGCCGAGAAATTCCTGGCGCCGATCGCGATCGCCAGCGTCACGCCGATCGACGACCAGATCGAGTAGCGCCCGCCGACCCAATCCCACATCGCGAAGCGATAGTCCGGATGCACGCCGAATTCGTCCATCGCCGCGGCGTTCACCGAGACCGCGGCAAAATGTCCGGGCACTGCTGCCGCGCCCAGTTGCGCGCGCAGCCACTCGCGCGCTGCCAGCGCATTGCTGCGCGTCTCCTGCGTGGTGAAGGTCTTGGAGCAGATGATGAACAGCGTGCGCGCCGGATCGGCGTTCGCGACGATATCGGCCAGCTGGCAGCCATCGACATTCGAAGCAAAGGCGACGCGCGGCGCACCGCCGGCGAACTCGCGCAGTGCCTCGACCGCCATCGCCGGCCCCAGGTCAGAGCCACCGATACCGATGTTCACCACCAGGTTAAAGGCCAGGCCGTGGCTGGAAGTAATTGCGCCGCTGCGCACGCGCTCGGCAAAATCCAGTACCCGCGTGCGCTCGGCCTGCACCAGCGCATCGATATCCTGGGCGCCCACCACCAGCGCTGGCGATGCCCCCGCCGCACGGCGCAGCGCCGTGTGCAGCACCGAGCGATCCTCGGTGCTGTTGATACGCTCGCCACGGAACATCGCGCCGATACGTTCGCGCAGCTGCAACTGCGCAGCCAGCGCCTCGAAGCCACCCAGCACGGTCTCGTTGACGCGCTGGCGCGAGAAATCGAACAGCAGCCCGCAGGCCGGCACTGAACAATGCGCAAAGCGCTGCGCATCGGCCGCAAACAATTCACGCAGGGAAGTCGCTCGCAGTGTGGTCGCCGCCGCGCCTAGCTGCGGCCAGGCGGCGCACTCGGTGCCGGCGGGAAATTTGCTGGTCATAGAGCGCCCTAACTCACCCGGTAGTATTCGCGAAACCAGTCGACGAAGTTGCGTACGCCCACTTCGATCGGCGTGTCAGGCTGATAACCCACATCGCTCACTAGTTCGGTGACATCCGCAAAGGTGTCGGGCACGTCGCCCGGCTGCAGGGGCTTCATCACCCGCTGGGCCTTGCGGCCCAGGCATTGCTCGAGCACCTCGATATAGCGCAGCAGTTCGATCGGCCGGTTGCTGCCGATGTTGTAGAGCCGGTACGGCACACGACTGCTGGCCGGGTCGGGATTGTTGCTGTCCCAGTCTGGATTGGCCTTTGCCGGCCGATCGGTCGCGCGCACCACGCCTTCGACGATGTCTTCCACATAGGTGAAATCGCGCTTGTGATTGCCGTTGTTGAAGACCTCGATCGGCTTGCCGTCGATGATCGCGCGGGCGAACAGGAACAGCGCCATGTCGGGCCGTCCCCAGGGACCATAGACTGTGAAGAAGCGCAGCCCCGTGGTCGGCACGCCGAACAGCGCCGAATAGTTGTGCGCCATCAGTTCCGTAGCGCGCTTGCTGGCGGCATAGAGCGAGAGCGGGTGCGAGGCGGGCTCATGCACCGTGAAGGGCATTTTGGTGCTGGCGCCATAGACCGAGCTGGTCGAGGCATAGACCAGGTGTCCGACGCCATTGTGCCGGCAACCCTCCAGGACATTGAGCGTGCCGACCACGTTGGCGGAAATATAGCTGTGCGGATCGATGAGCGAATGGCGCACGCCGGCCTGCGCACCCAGGTGCACCACCCGCTCGAAGCGCTCGCGCGCGAACAGCTGCTTCATGCCATCCTGATCGGCGAGATCGAGCTTCTCGAAGCGGAAGGCGCGCTGGCTGGTGAGTCGCGCCAGGCGCGCCTGCTTCAGGGTGACATCGTAGTAATCATTGAGGTTGTCGAGACCCACGACCTCGTCACCGCGCGCCAGGAAGCGCTGAGACGCAAACGAGCCAATGAACCCTGCCGCACCGGTCACCAATACTTTCATGTTGCCTTTCCACGCCACAGACAGTTACCGCCACTTGCTTTCTGCAGCAGCTCCTGCAGTCGCTCGTGCGCCGCGCGCTCCTCCGCACTGGCAGCGGTCACGCGCATTGGCAAGGCGACGACCGCAGCTTCCGTCGCCGCCGGCGTGTGCAGCCGGCGCGCAGTCCGGCGCGGCGCCTCATCGAGTGCCAGTGCGCTCTGGCCGCCGGTCATCGCCAGATACACGTCGGCCAGTATGCGGGCATCAAGCAGCGCGCCGTGCAGCTCGCGGTGCGAGTTATCGATGCCATAACGTTTGCACAGCGCATCGAGGCTGTTGCGCTGTCCGGGGTGCATGCCTCGGGCCAGCGCCAGTGTGTCGAGCACCTGGCACATCGAACCCAGGGTGCGCGGCGTGGCCGCATCAAGGCGCGCGAACTCGGCATCGAGGAAGCCCACATCGAAACTGGCATTGTGAATCACCAGCTGCGCGCCGCTGACGAACTGCGTGAACTCCTCGGCGATCGCCGCGAAGCGCGGTTTATCCGCCAGCGCCTGCAGCGACAGCCCGTGCACGGCACGTGCGCCGGCGTCGACTTCGCGCTCCGGGTTCAGGTAGTGGTGAAAATGCCGGCCGGTGGCGCGGCGATTGTGCAGTTCCACGCAACCGATCTCGATGACGCGATGTCCCTGCGAGACTTCGAGCCCGGTGGTTTCGGTATCCAGTACAACTTGTCGCATCAGCGTGATTTTACTCCACGCAGTGCATCGATCGCCGCATTGGCCAGTGCGTCGACACGCTCATTGCCGGGCACGCCCGAATGTCCCTTGACCCAATGCCACTCAAGTTCGTGTCTGCCCACCAGCGCATCGAGCTGCATCCACAGGTCCTGATTCTTCACCGGCTTGCGATCGCTGGTTTTCCAGCCGCATGCCTTCCAGCCAGAGAGCCACTCGGTAACGCCTAAGCGCACGTACTGCGAATCGGTGTAGATGCGCGCATGCACCGCGCGCTTGAGGGCCTGCAGCGCCTCGATGACCGCCTGCAGTTCCATGCGATTGTTGGTGGTATCGGCGGCGGCGCCCGAGAGTTCGCGCTCGATGCTGCCCTTGAGCAGCAATGCGGCCCAGCCACCAGGGCCGGGATTACCGCGGCAGGCGCCGTCGGTGTAGATATCGACCACCTCGCCCGCACTCATATCGTCGGGTTCACCAGGCCGCCGAGGATCGGCGCGCGCTCACGCCGGCGCAGGCGGACCGGCGTAAGGGTGTAGGTGCGCTTGCGCGCCTTGAGGAGGTAAGCACCAGCCGGCAAGGGATTGAAGAGTCCGCGACGTAATGCACCACGCCCCTGCAGGCCCGCCTGCGCGCCCGACTCGCTGGGGACGAAATACAGATAGTGGCATGCGAGGGTGATTTCATAGCCCAGCAGTATCAACCAGTCGAGCAATCGCCGCTCTGCGATCAGGCGGGTGAAGCCCGGCGGAAAACCGCTGCGGCTGGCCGCCGAGCGCAAACCCCACAGGCTCAGCGGCCGGAACCCCAGGACTACCAGATGCCCCTCGCCGAGCAGCACGCGATCGGCCTCGCGCAGTACCGCCCGTGGGTCGGGGGCGATTTCGAGCGTATGCGGCAAAAGCACCGCATCGACACTGCCGCTGGCCACCGGCAGCATGGCAGGATTTGCCAGCAGGTCTGCATCGCCCTGAAATGATGCCCCTCCGCAGACCACCGACTGGTGGCGCGTGCGACTGCTGCACAGCAGCTCGCGCCCAGGCCCCCAGGCACCGAGCTGGAGCAGCTCGAGCCCGAATACGTCGTCCATCGCGTCCCCGAGCAGCCGGGCCTCTGCAGCGATTACAGCGCGCCCCAGCGTGCCCTGTTGCCAGGCCTTTAGATCTGCAATATGTCTGCTCATGGCTTCTCAGCGCGCGCCCCTGGGGAAACGGACCGGTTGCCCAAAAAGGTAGCAATTTTGTGAACTTGCATGTTAAATGGGGACGCTGGCTTAAGCTAAGATCCAGCGCCCATACCGTAACATGTTAACGACCCGGAACGGGGATGGAACAATTTGGCTAAGCCCAACGGGACCCTCAAAGCGCTCCTTTGCACCGTACCTGCACTGCTGGCATTGGGCGGCTGCGCCCATCACCGCCCGGTGGCCCGGGCTGCCGCCGCACCGATCGAGATCCCGCCCAGCGTCACCGTGACTGCGGCGCCCGCCGCGAATACCGCCGCGCCGGCCACCGATACCAGTGCCACCACGGCCGCTGGCGCCGCCGCCAGGGGCGCGGATACCGCCAGCGCCACCCCGGCCGATCACGCCCTGGTGGCCCCGCCCCCTCCTGATCTGTTCGTCCGTCTGCGCGGCGGCTTCAAGCTCGATGACGTCGATGACCAGGCGGTCGATCGCGAACTGAACTGGTACGCCAATCATCCCGATTATCTCGAACGGGTCTGGGGCCGCGCTGGCCTGTACCTGCACTACATCGTCGGCGAACTCAACCAGCGCTCGATGCCCCTCGAACTCGCACTGCTGCCGGTGGTCGAGAGTGCCTTCGAGCCCTACGCCTATTCGCGGGCCCGCGCCTCGGGCCTGTGGCAGTTCATCCCGGGCACCGGCACGCACTATGGCCTGAAACAGAACTGGTGGTATGACGGCCGTCGGGACGTCGTGGCCTCGACGCGCGCAGCGCTCGACTACCTGCAATCGCTCCATGATCAGTTTGATGGCGACTGGCTGCTGGCCATCGCCGCCTACAACTGCGGCGCCGGCAATGTGCAGCGCGCGGTCTCGCGCAACCAGCGCCAGGGTCGTCCGATCGACTTCTGGCACCTGAAGCTGCCGACCGAAACGCGCGCCTATGTGCCAAAGCTCCTGGCGATGCGGCGCATCGTGGCTGACCCCGCGACCTTCGGCCTGGAGTTCAGCCAGATCGCTGACGAACCTTATTTCACGCAGGTTGCCACCGGCGGCCAGATCGACATGCAGGTGGCGGCCGAGATCGCCGGCATTCCCAAGGACGAGCTGTACGAGCTAAACCCGGCTTTCCATCGCTTCGCCACCGATCCGAGCGGCCCGCACATGCTGCTGGTGCCCACGGAATTTGCCGACGGCCTGGAGCAGACGCTGCTGAGCCTGACGCCCGAACAACGCCTGCGCGTGACCGCCTACGACGTACGCCGTGGCGACACCGTTGCCTCGATCGCAACGCAGTTTTCAACGACGCCTGCAGTGGTACGCGAGCTCAACGACATGCGCGCCAACGACAAGCCGGTGATCGGTGCCACGCTGCGCGTGCCCTCGGCCAGCGTCGCGCTGCCGGAGAAAGCAGCACGCGCCGCAGCGCTGTTCGATCGGCCCGGCCGCATGGGTGGACGGCGCAGCGCACGTGCCGGTGTGCACGTAGTTCGTCGTGGCGACACGCTCTATAGCATCGCCCACCGCATGGGCACCGATGTGCGCACGCTCGCACGCCTGAACAACATGGCAGTCGGCGATACCCTTCATGCCGGCCAGCACCTGGTGGTCTCGAGCCGCGCGGCGCGTGGCAGCAGCAACGGCAGTTCGCGCGCTAGTGTGCCCGGAGTCGGTCGCCAGGTCACCTACACCGTGCGCCGCGGTGACACGCTCTATGGCATCGCCCGCCTGCTGCAGGTCACCGTGCGCGATCTGCTGGGCTGGAACACATCGATCACGGCCAGCGCGCTGCGCCCCGGCCAGAAGCTCGTGGCCTTCGTCGCAGCGCGCAGTTAGAAAAAAAGTAGGTTTTCGTCAGAGGGGAACACACGGATGGGTATGCTGACGGGCAAACGCGCCCTGATTGTGGGCGTCGCCACGGATCGCTCGATCGCCTGGGGCATCGCCCAGGCTATGCACGCGCAGGGCGCCGAGCTGGCTTTCACGTACGCCGGCGACAAATTCCGCGCACGGGTCGAACCGCTGGCAGCCTCGGTGGGCTCAAAACTGGTGATGCCGCTCGATGTCAGCGATGACGCGCAGATCGACGCAGCATTCGCACAGCTCAAGAACATCTGGGGACAGCTCGATATCCTGGTGCACTCCGTGGCCTTTGCGCCGCGCGAAGCCATCGAAGGCAGTTTTGTCGCCAACACCACGCGCGAAGCTTTCCGCATCGCCCACGACATTTCGAGCTACAGCTTCACCGCGCTGGCGCGCGCTGCCCTACCACTGATGGCCGACCGTCAGGGCGCCATGCTGACGCTCTCGTACCTCGGCGCCGCACGCTCGATCCCAAGCTACAACGTGATGGGCCTGGCCAAGGCCAGTCTCGAAGCCAACGTCCGCTTCCTCGCCGCCGACCTCGGCCCTCAAGGCATCCGCGTGAACGCAATCTCCGCCGGCCCCATCAAAACCCTCGCCGCCGCGGGTGTGGGTGGATTCCGAAAAATGCTTGGCCAGGTGGCACGCATTGCGCCCCTCCGCCGCAACGTCTCGACCGAGGACGTCGGCAATGCGGCTACTTTTCTGTGTTCGGATATGGCCCGTGGTGTAACCGGCGAAGTTCTATACGTAGATAACGGCTTCAGCACCGTCGGCATGGCCTTCCCCGAGGCGGAATCCGAATAAGACGCGGACTGCGGTAGTCGAGCCTGTGAGAGGCAGCCAACGCGATGGTGTGCCCGCCGTCGCTCCACGACATTCGCTTTGGGCGGCCAGGGTACCGACGTCAAACGCCCGCCAACCCGCCAACTCGCGCGATCGGTCGCTCGCAGCTCCGGCAGACTCGGCGCACATAGTTCGGCAGTTGCGCGGTGCGCCACAATAAAATGTAGGTCAGCTGTAATCTGATTGGCTGGCGGGCGAGAGTAGTATCCGCCCAAGTCCTTACAATGGACTGTCACTAATAACACTTGGGGAGGCTACATGGAACGTAACAGACTGATCCCGGCCGTTGGGTTGCTGGCGATATTTGCACTGCCCGCGGTCCATGCCGAAGACAATGCTGCCAACTGCACGATGACCACATTGCGCGGCACCTATGCGTTCGCGTTCACCGAGACGACGAATGGAGCCCCGCTCTCGTCCAGCGGCACCGAGACTTACGACGGCTCGGGCCACCTGAAGTACCGACAATTGTGGAGCACCGGCTATACCAGCGGCGTCTGGACCGGCACCGGCACTTACAGCTTTACTTCGGCCACGGTCAACGGAACTACGGCCCGCTGCATCGCGACCGTAATTTATGACGGCGACGCGGCGCATGCCTGGAAGTTCTTTGTCGCGCCAAGCGGGAATGCATTTTACTGGAGCAATGTATTGAATACCGGTGTCGTGTCCGGCGGAAGGGAAGATCGGATTTCCACGGCGCTGTTGGCCAATTAGCCAGCCCCAATTGCTGCAGCACAATTCACGGTCTCAATGCCTGGGAGCAACAGCTCATGAACAGATCAATGATAAGGACTCTGTGCGCGTCGAGCCTCGTCCTATGCGCGTCAGCCACCTTTGCCGACAACTCACCAACCACTTGTACGCTGGCTTCGCTACGCGGAACCCTGGCCTGGGGTGGCACAACCGACCGTGCGGGCGTACCTCGCTCCTCCAGTGGCATGGAATCCTATGACGGGCATGGTCACCTCAAATACTTCGAGTACGCGAGCGATGGCTACACGACCAATACCTGGACCGGCACGGGCACCTACACCATCACGGCCAATTGCGTCGCCACAGTCATCTATGACGGTGACACCACAGACGCCTGGACATTCTTCGTCGCCGCAGATGGCAGTGCCTATTACGACAACAACAACCTCAACTTCGGCAACATCGGCGCCAGTCGGAGCGAGCTCATCACCCGAGCCATGCTGGTCCAGTAGCAATCGCCGCGGCGGCACAGAACACCTGTGTGCGCCGCGAGCGATAGCGAAGCGGGCCTGACCCTGGGGCGTGCCCGCCCAAAGCGAATATCGTG
>JAYUZE010000101.1:0-3207 GCA_043752035.1 Gammaproteobacteria bacterium | reverse complement strand
TTCGCGCCTACCGCTGATCCTGGCGGCGCTGGCGCCACCGGTGAAGTGGTGTTCGACCCCGTGACCCAGCAGGGCTATATGCACTTCCACAACCTCAAGCCTAACGACCATCGCCAGATCGAGTACCAACTGTGGATTTTCGACAACGATCGTGACGCTCGCTACCCGGTGGACGGCGGTATCTTCAATGTGCCGACGGGAAATACTGACATAGACGTGCCGATCACCGCGCGGGTCAGGGTCGGTCAGCCGACCATGTTCGCGGTAACCGTGGAACGGGCGGGCGGCGTCGTGGTATCCGCGCGCGAGCATATTGTATTGCTGGCCAAACCGACCCGTTCCTAGCCGAGCACTGCCGTGTCAAACGGCGGTCAGGCTTTAAGGACTGGCGTTGCCGCGCAGCGACGTCCGCAATCTGCGGCTCACGGTCTCGGCCCACACATAAAACAACGGAATGAAGAGCGTGGCGATAAAAGTCGCCGCGAACATGCCACCGATCACGCCGGTACCAATGGAATGGCGGCTGTTAGCACCGGCCCCGTTACTCAAGGTAAGCGGCAGCACGCCGAAAATAAACGCCAGCGAGGTCATCAGGATCGGCCGGAAGCGCAGGCGCGCCGCCTGTAGCGCCGCAGCGGTCGGCTCCATACCCTCCCGCGTCAACCGCGAAGCAAATTCCACGATCAAAATCGCATTCTTCGCCGACAAACCGACCAGCGTGATCATGCCAATCTGCAGATACAGGTCGTTGTACAGCCCTCGCATCCACATCGCCGCCAGGGCACCAAATATGGCGAACGGTACCGGCAGGATCACGGCGACCGGCAGCGTCAGTCGTTCGTACTGGGCCGCCAGGATCAGAAACACCATCAGCACCGCGAGCAGGTACAGTCCGGCGGTACTCGATTGCGTCTGCTTTTCCAGAAAGGCCTGCGTAGCCCACGACAACGAGTAGTTCTCCGGCAGCGACTCGCGGGCGATCTGCTCCATGGCCGCCAGTGCCTGACCAGAACTGTAGCCTGGCGCCGGAGCGCCAATGATGCGCGCCGCCGGCAGACCATTGAAGTGCTCCACCACATCGGCGCCGGTGATGGTACGTGCGCCGCCGAGGGCGGTGACCGGAATGGGCTTACCCAATTGACTGCGCACGAAGACGTGCCGCAGATCTTCGATGTGCGCCCGATAGCGAGCGTCGGATTGCATCTGCACGCGGTACACCCGCCCGCCCAGGTTGAAGTCGTTGATGTAGTACGCGCCAAAGGTGCTTTGCAGAGTGGAGAAGATGTCGTCCACATGCACGCCGAGCTGCTTGGCGCGTTCGCGATCGATGTCGAGGCGCAGCTGCGGCACTTGCGCCGAATAGGTCGTAAAAACGCCGGCCACTTCGGGGCGCGCCGCAGCTGCGGTCACCAGTCGCGTGGTCGCCGCTTCGAGCGCCTTGTAGTCGGTGCCGGCATGGCTTAGCACCACGCCCTCGAAGCCGCCGGTGGCCGATAACCCCTCGATGGGCGGCGGCCCGACGCCGAACACCATGGCATCTTTAATTTGCCCGCCCAGCGCGAAAATATCGCTGATCAGCGCAGGCGACTGCAGAGCGGGGGCTGTGCGTTGGTCCCAACTCTTCAGGCTGATAAACGATACGCCGCTGTTGCTGCGCGGCAGGAAGGAGTACGGATCGAAGCCGACGAACGAGGCGGAACTGAAAACGGCGGGATGCTGCGCGAAATGAGTGTCGATGGTATGGATCACTGCATTGGTGCGCTGTAGCGAGGCTGCTGGCGGCAGGAACGGCAGCGCCAGCACATAACCCTGATCTTCGTCGGGAACCAGGGCAGTGGGCAACAGGCGATTGAGCTGCCAGGTAGCGCAGAACAAGACCAGCGTCAGTACAGCGCCGAGCACCGCATGACGCATTATGAAACTGACACCGCGTGTGTAACGCAGTGTAGAGCCTTCGAGGAATTGTCGCAGGCGGGCAAGCGATCCGAGTTGCGAAGGTCCCTGCGGTTTCAGTAGCAACACGCACAGTGCGGGCGTCAGCGTCAGGGCCACGAACCCGGAAATCGCCACTGCGACGCTGAGGGTCACCGCAAACTGCCGGTACATTTCGCCGACCAGACCACCGAGAAACGCCACCGGCAGAAACACTGCGGTCAGCACCAGCACGATGGCGATCAGCGGTCCGGTCACTTCACGCATCGCCTGATGCGTCGCCACACTGGCGGACATGCGATCTTCGCGCATGTGGCGCTCGACGTTCTCGAGCACCACGATGGCATCATCGACGACGATGCCAATCGACAGTACCAACGCGAACAAAGTCGCCAGGTTGATGCTGGCCCCCAGCACGTACATGCCGGCCAGCGAGCCAATCAGCGACACGGGCACAGCAAGGCACGGAATCAGCGTGGCGCGCCAGTTCTGCAGGAATAGAAACACCACCAGAATCACCAGCGCCACGGCTTCGGCCAGGGTCTTGAAGACTTCCTTGATGGCGATGCGGACAAACCAGGTGGTATCGAAGGGAATCTGCCAGCGCAGACCCTGTGGGAAGCGTCGGCCGAGTTCGATCATGCGCTCGCGCACTGCATCGGCGATGCGCAGCACGTCGGCACCGGGGCGCGGGAAGATGCCGATGGTGAAGGCGGGATGCGCATTGACGGTGCTGTTCACGCTGTTGTCGCGCGCAGCCAATTCCACGCGCGCCACGTCGCTCAAGCGCACCAGCGAGCCGTCAGGTCTGGCGCGCACCACGATGCGCTCGAACTCACGCGGGCTGGACAGCCGCCCCTGAGTGGTGATGTTCATGCTCAGATCCACACGCTGGGGCATCGGTTCATCGCCCACCCGACCGGTCGCGAACTGCGCGTTCTGTTCGCGAACCGCGCGAGCGATATCGTCCGGTGTGAGTTCGAGTTGCGCCAATTTGTCAGGCTGCAGCCAGATGCGGATCGAATACTCTTTCCCTCCATAGGTATCCACCGCAGTGATTCCGGGGATCCGGCGCAGCTCGTCGACGATATTGATCAGCGCGTAGTTCGAAATGAACAACTCGTCATAGCGACCGTCAGGGGCGTCGATCGTCAGGTATTGCACGGCCGTGGTGTTTAACCGCCGCACCACCACGCCCTGCCGCCGTACCTCCTCGGGCAGCAGCGGCAAGGCTGCCTGCACGCGATTCTGCGTATTGATAACCGCCAGATCGGG
>JAYUZE010000100.1:0-2758 GCA_043752035.1 Gammaproteobacteria bacterium | reverse complement strand
CATGCGGCGCCACACCGGCCCTGGCTGCCCATTGCCCACCGGCCGGCTATCGAGCGTAGTGACCGCCACCACGCCGCGCGTGGCGGCACTCAGCCAGATCTCATCGGCCTGGCGCAGCGTCGCTTCGCTGACCGCCACACTGCGGCAGGGCATGTTGTGTGCTGCCGCCAGCTCCTCGATCAAACCGCGCGTCGTGCCTGGCAATAGTTGATGTGAACGCGGTGGCGTCTGGATCTCGCCGCCGGTGACGATATGCACCGCCGAGGAGCTGCCCTCGGTAAGCCAGCCCTCGCGCAGCAGGATGGTCTCGGCGGCGCCGGCTTCCACGGCCTGCTGGCGCAGCAGCACGTTCGCCAGCAGTGACACCGACTTGATATCGCAGCGCGTCCAGCGTGTATCGCTGGCCGTGATGCAGGCGACGCCCTGCGCCAGCACTTGCGCAGTCACGGGCGGGAGCGGTGCGCAGAAGGCGAATACGGTGGGCCTGAGCGCGGGGAGTGGTGCGTGATTGCGGCCGTATTCAGTGCCGCGCGACACCTGCAGATAGACATACATGTCGCCGCCACCGTTGGCCTCGATCAGCGATTGCAGCAGCCGCGTCCAGCCCTGCGCGTCGTGTGGATTGGGAATCGAGAGCTCGCGCAGACTGTACTCGAGTCGGCCTAAGTTGGCGTGCAACCGGCTGGCGTAGCCCGCGTGCACCGCGAACATTTCGTAGACCGCATCGGCAAACAGGAACGCGCGATCGAGCGGCGAGACGCGCGCATCGCGCAGCGGCTGCAACGTGCCGTCCAGGTAACAGGTAGGCAGCGGCTCCGCCAAGGCGCTAGAACCACAGACTGATGGTATCGACCATACGGCGCCACCAGCCACCCGCCGGTACGGCCACCGCTGGATACAGCGGCGCACGCGCAATGGTCTTGCCGGCGAGATCCACCTGCAGCTCGCCGATCACCGCGTTGGCGGCCAGCGGCGCGATCAGCGGCCGATGCAGCGTGGCGCGCGTGATGATGCTCTGGCCCTGGCCATGCGGCACGGTGATCTGCACATCGCTGGCGGGCACCGCGGCCACGTATTGTTCGCCGCCCTTGTACACCTGGGCCTTGAGCACGGTCTCGCCGCGCTTGCGCACCGTGACCGATTCGAAGAAGTTGTAGCCGTAGGCAAGCAATGCCGCGCTGCCGCTCTCGCGATCCTTCACGCTGCCCGAGCCCAGCACCACGGAGATCAGTCGCATGCCCTGGCGCGTCGCGGAACTGATCAGGCAGTAACCGGCCGAATCGGTGTGGCCGGTCTTGATGCCATCGACAGTCGGGTCGCGCTCCAGCAGACCATTGCGGTTCTCCTGGCGGATGTTGTTCCAGGTGTATTCGCGCATCGCGTAGATCGGGTAGTACTCAGGAAAATCACGGACGATGGCGCGCGCCAGCGTCGCCAGGTCGCGCGCGCTGCTGTAGTGACTGGGCGAGGGCAGGCCGCTGGCATCTTCGAAATGCGTGCCGAGCAAGCCGAGCCGCTGCGCCCAGGAATTCATCATCTGCACAAAGGCTGGTTCGCTCCCGCCGACGCGCTCGGCCAGCGCGATCGTGGCATCGTTCCCCGATTGCACGATCATGCCCTTGACCAGCACGTCCACCGGCACGCGCGTGCCCACCTGCACGAAAGTGCGCGAGCCCTCGGCACGCCAGGCGTGTTCGCTGATCAGTACCTGCTCGTCGAGTTTCAGGCGCCCGTCGCGCAGCGCATTAAACACCACATACGCGGTCATCAGCTTGGTCAGGCTGGCCGGCTCTATCTTTTGATCGGCCTGCGACTCGGCCAGTGTCTGTCCGGAAGCAAAATCCACCAGGATCCAGTTGCGCGCGGCGATGCTGGGCGCAGCAGGCATCAGCGTGACCGCCCGGGCAGCGGGTGCCAGGCCCAGCGCCAGGGCCAGAGTCAGAGCCAGGCCAGGCGTCAGGGCGAACGCGCGCATAGGGATCGACAGTGAGCGGTGCGGCATCATCGTTTTGGGGCTCCGGCAAAGCGCGCAAGTGTAGCGGCTGGCGTCCTGGCCGGTAAGTGCGGCGCGGTGGCGGCGAATTCGCCAGCGTCAGCCGGCCCTAGTCGGCAGCGAGCCTGGCGTGCGGAAAACCCAGCGTTGCCAGCCGCGCCGCCAGCGCATCGAACTGTTCGACCGTACTGATCGGCCCCACGCGGATGCGTTGCAGGCGCCGGCCACCAGACTCGGCATTCAATGAGAACACGGTAGTGATGCCTGCGCCCTGCAGTCGTGCCAGCACGCGCTGCGCGTTGCCGGCGTCAGCATAGGCGCCGACCTGAATATAGAGTGTGGAACTGGCGGGCACGGGCGCCACTGCGGGCGCCTGCGCCGTTGCGGGCACAGGTGCGGGCGCAGCCGCAGGCACCGGCACAGGCGGCGGTGCGCTATCCATCGCCAGGCCCACGGTGCGCAGCTCCACCAGCGCGGTGCCGGTGCGCACCACATCGAGCTTCAGCGCTGCGGTGTAGGACAGATCGAGGATGCGGTTGCCGACGAAGGGGCCGCGATCGTTGATGCGCACGACAATACTGCGCCCGTTGCTGAGGTTGGTGATGCGCGCGTAGCAGGGGAGTGGCAGCGTCTTATGGGCCGCCGTCATCGCGTACATGTCGTAGGGTTCGCCGCTCGAGGTGTTGTGCCCATGAAAATCGGGGCCGTACCAGGAGGCGACGCCGCGCTCCACGTAGCCCTCGGCGCTGGCCAGCACCTGGTAGC
>JAYUZE010000099.1:0-2922 GCA_043752035.1 Gammaproteobacteria bacterium | reverse complement strand
CGCTCGACCTCGATTTCCACCGAGCGGGCGGATGACGCCACCAACTCTTCCGGCAGGGAGGACAGTGCGGCGGCCAAAAGCGTCTGGATTAGGGTATTCATAAAAGTCGCGCAGTTTAACCGATCAGTCGACTTCCGTCGGGTCGACGTCGATGCTCCAGCGCAGGCCCTTCTTGGCCGGCAGCGCCTCCACCCGCGGCAGCCAGTCGCGCAGGAAGTGCTGCAGCGCCGCGCGGGCGCCGGCCTCGAGCAGCAAATGCGCCCGGTGCCGGTCCGCCCGCCGGGCGATCAGGGCCGTCGCCGGACCCAGCAATTTGACATCACGGCGGAGCAGGGACGCAGCCGCGCCGGCTGCCGCGGTGAGGAACCCCGTCACGATGCCGGCATCGCGGGCATCGGCGCGCAGCAGGGCCAGCCGGGAATACGGCGGCCACGACGCCGCGCGCCGTTCGAGCAGCGCGTCCGCGGCGAAACCGTCGTAGCCGGCGTCGATCAGCCGGTGCAGCAGCGGATGGTCGGGAAACTGGGTCTGGATCAGCACTTCGCCCGCGCGCGCGGCCCGCCCAGCCCGCCCGGCGACCTGGGTGATCATTTGCGCCAGACGTTCGGTGGCGCGGTAATCCGTCGCGAACAAGCCCTGGTCGGCATCCAGGATCACGACCAGGCTGACGTCCGGGAAGTGGTGTCCCTTGGTCAGCATCTGCGTGCCGATCAGAATTTTCGCAGCGCCGCTGAGCACGCTCTGCAGCACTTCTTCCATCGCGCCGCGGGAACTGACGCTGTCGCGGTCCATGCGCGCCAGCGGCGCGGCCGGGAACAGGCGGCTCAAGGTCTCCTCGACACGCTCCGTCCCCTGTCCAACCGGCATCAACGGCGCACTGCACGCGCCGCACACGGCCGGAACGGCGGTCTCCGCGCCGCAATGATGGCAGCGCAGCCGACCGGCTCGCCGGTGCAGGGTCATGCGGGCGTCGCAATGCTGGCAGGGAGCGACCCAGCCGCAGGCGGTGCAAAACAGGGTCGGCGCGAATCCACGCCGGTTCAGAAACACGATCACCTGGCCGCCGGCTTTCAAGTGTGCGTCGATCGCGTGGATCGCGGGCTGTGACAAGCCCTGTTCGACCGCGTGACCGCGCAGATCGACGAGCGTCATCCGGGTCGTGTGCGCCGCGCCCGTCCGCTGCGGCAGCAACAGCTGCCGGTAGCGCGCCGCGGTGACGTTTTCCAGACTTTCCAGCGACGGTGTCGCCGAGCCCAGCACCACCGGCACGGCCGACCGCTGCGCGCGCAGCACCGCGATGTCGCGGGCCGAATAGCGGAATCCTTCCTGCTGTTTGAATGAGGTGTCGTGTTCCTCATCGACGATGATCAGCGCCAGCCGTGGCATCGGCGTGAACACCGCCGAGCGCGTGCCGATCACGATGCGCGCGTGTCCACTGCGCGCCGCGGCCCAGGCCTCGTGCCGGTCCGAGCCGGTGAGACCGGAATGAATCACGGCGACGCCCGCGCTGAAGCGCTTGCGGAACCGCTCCAACAGTTGTGGTGTCAGCGATATCTCCGGCACCAGCACCAGCGCCTGTCCGCCGCGCTCGATCACGGTCGCGATCGCACGCAGATAGACTTCGGTCTTGCCGCTGCCGGTGACGCCGAACAACAGCTGCGCGTCGAAGCGCCCGAGCGAGCCGGTGATCGCGCCGACCGCTTCGAACTGAGCCGCCGTCAGCTCGACCTCGCTCGCGCTGATCAGTATCGCGGGGTTGGCCGGCGCCAGATCGCGCACGTCTGTCCAGCCGCGCTCGCGTGTGGCGCGCAGCTGTTCGATCGAGAAGCCCGCGGCCTCAAGATCGGCCTCAGTGGCCTCGGTCCGTGAGGCGAGCCAGTGCAACAGCGCGCGCTGCTTCGGCGCGCGCCGATCGCTGGGCGCGCGGCACTCCTGTTCGCCGGCCGGTGTTGCGGTCCAGTGCCGGATGCTGAACGTCAGCGGCCGGCCTTGCCGCACGGCTGCCGGCAGCGCCGCGGCAAACACTTCGCCAATCGGGTGATGGTAGTAATCGGCGGCCCATCGCAACAGCTCGAACGTGACCGGATCGAACACGGGCTCATCGTCCAGAACTTGAAGTGCGGTTTTGAGTTTGTGGGCCGGCACGCTGGACCGTTCGACGCAGGCAATCAGCACGCCGATCAGTTTTTGCCGCCCAAACGGCACGAGCACCCGGATTCCGGGACGCAGCGTCTGCGCCGCACGGCCGACAGCCGGTTCCGGCTCCGGGCGCAAGTAGTCGAATACGCGCCGCAGCGGCGTGTCGAGCGCGATCTGAAGGATGGCAAGGCTCATGCGATCTTATATTTCAATGAGTTACACGCAGTGGTCAACGCGAAACCCGGGACCGCGTTGATACTTTGAGAAGCCACTGCGGCGGTAAGAGTACGGAATATGTCGAGCTTTGCTACGCTTTCAGACCCATGGACCGGCTGGGATCTCCCGGCCACCGGTGGTAAGGAATCTGCTCTGCTGCAAACGCGCGAACTCGATCAATTCCTGGCTCAAATCGAGCGCCGGGCATTCCGCATGGCCCAAGTTGCGCTCCGCAACCCGGATGATGCGCTGGATGTGGTCCAGGATGCCATGCTGAAGCTTGCCCGCAGCTACGCTGCCCGGCCGAGCGAGGAATGGCGGCCGCTGTTTTTCCGGATTCTGCAAAATGGCATCCGCGACCTGCAGCGCCGGCAAACCGTCCGCCGCCGCTTCATGAGCTGGATGCCGGGTCCGAAGGAGGACCCGGATGAAGAGGCGCAAAATCCGCTGGATAATGTCCCCGACGCGGGACCAGGGCAGAGCGATCTGTTGATGCAGGATGAAGCAATGCGGCAGTTGGAGAAATCCCTGCGGGCGCTGCCCGCGCGGCAGCGCGAAGCGTTCATG
>JAYUZE010000098.1:0-10547 GCA_043752035.1 Gammaproteobacteria bacterium | reverse complement strand
GCCAGGGAGCATCGGCCGATTTATAGATGATATGCAGCAGTTCGCCCAGGCGGCCGGGCGCCGGCCGGGCACCCGCGGCCAGCCATTCGGCGCGCGCGGCGCCGCCTTTCCAGGCCTGGGTGGTGAAGCCCAGAATTTCAACCCTGACCCCACAGCGCTCCAGTGTGCGCGCCAGCACATCGGCGCATAGCGCCGCCAGCATGATGGGCCGGCCGCGCATCGAGCCGGACTTGTCGATCAGTACGCTGACCACGGTGTCGCGAAAATCTGTTTCCTGCTCTTCCTTGAAGGACAGCGGCGCCAGTGGATCGATGATCACCCGCGTGAGTCTGGCCGCATCGAGTACGCCTTCCTCGAGATCGAAGCGCCAGCGCCGCAGCTGTTTGCTGAGCAGCAACCGTTCGAGCCGATTGGCGAGTCGCGCCACCGTGGCCTGTAGCGGGCGCGATTCTCGATCGAGCAGGGCGCGCAGCCGCTGCAGTTCCACCTCGTCTGCCAGGCGCTCGGCTTCCACGGTGAGGTCGTGGGTGCGCGTGTAGACCCGGTAGTTGCGGTTGGGATGATCCGGGTCATCGTAAGTTTGCACCCGCTGCAGGCGCTCGCCGGCACTGTCCCGCTCGGCGCTGCGTTCGTCTGCGCTGCGCGCCTCGGCCGGAAATTCCACGGGCGCCTTGGCTTCGATGACATCTTCGTCCTGCTCGAGTTCGCCGGCCTGGCGCTTCACCTGCAAGGAGGTGCCGGCGGTCTCGGGTTTCGCGCGTGCGGCAGCGGGCTTGGCCACAGCCGCATTCGCCTCCTGCGCGCGCTGCGCCGCCGTGCCGATTTCCGCACCCAGGTCGAGTCGCCGCAGCACCTTGTGCAGCAGCTGCGCGTAGCGGGTCTGATCGCTGGCAGCCGCCGCCAGCAGCGGCAGTTCACTCGCGGTTCGGGATTCAATCTCTGCCCGCCAGCGCTGCAGCAGCGGGGCGGCCTCGGGTGGCGGCGGCAGGCCGGTGAGCTGCTCACGGACCAGCAGCGCCAGCGCGTATACCATGCCGGAGTGGCGCTCTACCTGGCCGCGCTTGAGCACCTCGCGCTCGAGCTGCTCGACCAGCGCCGCCTCGAGATTGCGGGCGATGCCGGTCATCACCCTGGCGCCGAGTGCATGACAGCGCATGTCTTCGAGTACATCGTAGAGCTCGCGCGCGCGGGCGCCACTGGGGCGAAAACGCGCATGAGTGCGCTCGTCGAAATGAGCGCGGCGCAGCGCCAGGCGGTCGGCGAGACCGCGCGTGCGGGCACGTTCGCGCGGGCCGCCGGGTAGCGCCAGGGGCGCAATCAGCAGCGATTTGGCCGGCAAGTCGGCACGCGCCGGCCCGCAATACACGGGCAGGTCCTTCTCGCCGGCGAGCGCGCGCGTCACCTGGATCAGGGCGCGCTCGAAACGCTGCCCACTCGCCGAGAGCTCCGGGGGGCGCGGCCGGTTCACACGATCTGCAGGCCCGTGACGGCTTCGGGCAGCTCGGTGCCGAAGGCGCGCTGGAAAAACTCTGCGACCGTGGGCCGCTCCAGCTCGTCGCACTTGTTCAGAAAAGTGACGCGAAAGGCCAGGCCGGGGTCGCCAAAGATCGCGGCGTTCTCAGCCCAGGTGATCACGGTGCGCGGACTCATCACCGTGGAGATATCGCCATTCATGAAGGCGTTGCGGCTCATGTCGGCCACCAGCACCATCGCCATGATCGTGCGGCGCCCCTCGACGCTGTCGTATTGGGGCGCTTTGCTCAGCACGATCGCCGCTTCCTTGTCGTGATCGAGGTAGTTGAGCGTGGTCACGATCGACCAGCGATCCATCTGTCCCTGGTTGATCTGCTGCGTGCCGTGATAGAGGCCGCTGGCATCGCCGAGGCCGATGGTATTGGTGGTCGCGAACAGCCGGAAAAAGCCGTGCGGGCTGATCACCCGGTTCTGATCGAGCAGCGTGAGCTTGCCGCTTGCCTCGAGCACGCGCTGGATCACGAACATCACATCCGGTCGGCCGGCGTCGTATTCATCGAACACCAGTGCCACCGGTCGCTGGATCGCCCAGGGTAGCAGGCCTTCACGAAATTCCGTGATCTGATGATCATCGCGCACCACGATGGCATCGCGCCCTACGAGGTCAATGCGGCTCACATGACCATCGAGGTTGATGCGCACCAGCGGCCAGTTCAGGCGCGCGGCCACCTGCTCGACATGTGTAGATTTGCCGGTGCCGTGGAAACCCTGCACCATCACCCGACGGTTGTGAGCGAAACCGGCGAGAATCGCCAGCGTGGTGTCGGGATCGAAGCAGTAGCCGGGGTCGTTTTCCGGCACGTATTCGCTGCGCTTAGTGAACGCCGGCACCAGCATGTCGCTGGGCACGCCGAAACTGCGCGCCGACACCCTGGCATCCGGCTGGTAGTTCAGCAGATCTTCAGCGCCGCTCATGCCGCGCTAATGTCCCAGGTGTATCCACGCCGACTTGGTCTGCGTGTAGCCCAGCAGACACTCGATGCACTTGTCGCGCCCCTGACCGGACTGCTTGTAGCCCCCAAAGGGCTGGGTCATGTCACCATGATCAAAGCAGTTGACCCAGATAATGCCAGCTTCAAGATCGCGAATTGCGGTGTGCGCAGTTCGCAGGTCGCGCGTCCAGACCGAGGCCGCGAGACCGTAGATGGAATCGTTGGCCACCGCCAGCGCCTCCTGCAGGCCATCGACCTCGATGGCGGCAGCCACGGGCCCGAAGATTTCTTCGCGGGCGATGGTCATGCGGTTGGTGACGCCCGAATACAGTGTCGGATTCACGTAGGTACCCGGCAGATCCGGCGTGTCGCCGCCAAATTCCAGTCTGGCGCCCTCGCGCTTGCCGCGCTCGATATAGTCGAGCACGCGCTTCTGCTGCTTGCTGGTGACCAGCGGCCCGAGATTGGTGGCCGGGTCGAGCGGGTCGCCGGCGCGGTAGGCGTTGCGTCCCTGCTTGACAAAGCGCTCGATGAAATCGCCGGCAATGCGCTTGTCTATCAACAGGCGTGAACCGGCGTTGCAGACTTCGCCCATGTTGCCAAAGATGCCGTTGATCGCGTAGGTCACGGCACGGTCGAGATCCTCGAGATCAGCCAGGAAAATCTGCGGGGACTTGCCGCCGCATTCCAGGCTCACTCGCTTCATGTTCGATTGCCCGGCATAGACCAGCATCTGCTTGCCAATGCTGGTGGAACCCGTGAAGGCGATCTTCGCTACGTCATTGTGCAAGGCCAGCGCGGCACCCGCGGTCGGGCCCGTGCCGTTCACCACGTTGAACACGCCCGGCGGGCCGCCAGCCTCGATGAACAGCTGCGCCAGCAGCAGGCCAGAGAGCGGGGATTGTTCGGCCGGCTTCAATACCACCGAGTTGCCGGCAGCCAGCGCCGGAGCCACTTTCCAGGCGCTCATCAACAGCGGGTAATTCCAGGGCACGATGCAGCCGACCACGCCCAGCGGCTCGCGTAGAATATAGTGCAGCGCGTCGACCGCCGTGGCGGTGACGGTGCCCTCGATCTTGTCGCACAGCTCGCCGAAGTAGCTGAAATTCTGCGCCGCCGCCGGAATATCGATGCTCAGCATGTCGTTGATCGGCTTGCCCATGCAGAGGGTGTCCAGCAGCGCAAAGCGCTCAGCATTGCTCTGGATCAATTGCGCCATACGCTGCAGCACGGCCATACGATCGCGCGGCGCCATGCGGCGCCAGACCCCCGACTTGAAGGCGCGCAGCCCCGAGGCCACGGCATGATCGATTTCGGCGGCGCCACCGGCGGCGACTTCGCACAGGGGCGTGCCGGTAGCCGGATTGATCACGGTGAAGCGCTCAGCGCCGCCGGCGATGTGCTCGCCATCGGTAAAATGCCCTTTGGGATAGCTGATTTCCTTTGCACGCTGTTGCCAAATTTGCTTGGTGGCTGCTTCGGTCACGGTCTATTCTCCTGAGTGCGTAAACGGCGACCTGGCGCCGTCAAAACCTGCGATGATTGGTCCAACGATCCATCGGCTACGGTGGACGTTGGACTTCAAGACTGCCATGACACAGCGAGCGGAGCACCACCCGTTGTCTGAGAGTTCGAATGTTACACGACGCCCGTCCGGGCGTGATGCCCGTCGTGCGGCGCGTGCGGCACCGCTGCCCGATCACCTGCGTCCGGCCCGGCCAGGCATGCCCAGCGGGCGCTACCAGCCGCTGAGCCCGGGCGATGTGCAACAGATTCACCATACTGCACTGCGTCTGCTGGCCGAAGTCGGGCTCGCCGACGCGACGCCGTCGGGCATCGAATACATGCTCGGAGCCGGCTGCACTCTGAGCCCGGCGGGGCGGGTGTTGTTTCCGCGCTCGGTGGTCGAAGACTCGATTGCCAGGGCTGCGCGCAACTTCGTCTTGCCGGCGCAGGATCGGCGCCACGATCTGGAGCCCTGGGGCAAGCGCGCTTATTTCGGCACTGCCGGCGCCGCGGTCAACATGGTCGACCAGCACGGCGTCTATCGCGAGTCGACCATCCAGGATCTCTACGATATCGGCCGCATCGTCGATGTGATGGAACACATCCATTTTTTCCAGCGTGCGGTCGTGCCGCGCGACCTCCCCGATCCCTTCGAGATGGATTTCAACACCTGCTATGCCGCGGTCTCGAGCACCACCAAGCATGTGGGCAGCAGTTGGGTGCAACCCGAACACCTGAACGCCTCGCTGCAGATGCTGCACGCGATCGCCGGCGGCGAGAAGCAATGGCGCGAGCGCCCTTTTGTCAGCCAGTCGAACTGCTTCGTAGTGCCGCCGATGAAATTTGCGACCGATGCCTGTCGCTGCCTCGAAGTCGCGGTGCGCGGCGGCATGCCGGTGCTGCTGCTGTCGGCCGGCCAGGCTGGCGCCACTGCACCGGCGGCGCTTGCAGGCGCATTGGCGCAGGAAGTGGCGGAGGTACTGGCGGGCCTCGTGTACGTGAATGCGATCAAGCCGGGCCATCCGGCGATCTTCGGGACCTGGTGCTTCGTGTCGGACCTACGCACTGGCGCGATGTCGGGCGGCAGTCCTGAACAGGCGCTGTTGTCGTCAGCCGCGGGACAGATGGCGAATTTTTACGACCTGACCGGCGGCACGGCCTCGGGGATGACCGATTCGAAAATTGCCGACGGACAGGCGGGTGCGGAGAAGGCGCTCAATCATGCGCTGGTGGGCAACTCCGGCGCCAACCTGATTTATGAATCGGCCGGCATGCACGCCAGCTTGCTGGGCTTCTCGCTCGAGAGCCTGGTGATCGACAATGACATCATCGGCGCCGCACAACGCACCATCAAAGGCATCGAAGTTTCGGAAGAGCGCCTGTCCTTCGAAACCATCAGGGATGTCTGCCTCAATGGGCCAGGTCACTTCCTTGGCAGCGATCAGACCCTGCAGCTGATGCAGTCTGAATATCTCTATCCCACCGTGGGTGATCGACGCAGTCCGAATGAGTGGGTGGAGCAGGGCTCGCAGGATGTCCGGCAGCGCGCCGCGGCCAAGGTGCAGGACATCCTCGCGCACCATTTCCCGAGCCACATTCCCGAGTCGGTGGATGCCGCAATCCGGCGCGATTTTCCGGTGCGACTCGCACGCGCTGGCATGGTTCAGGGTGGCACGTTGATCGCAGATGCCGGTGGCACGGCGGTGGCACCCGCGCGATCGATACTCGCTTAGCTGCATGTCACTGCCCAGTCGTGCCAGCGTCGTCATCGTCGGGGGCGGCATCGCCGGGTGCTCGATCGCCTATCACCTGACCAAAATCGGCATCAGCGATGTGGTGCTGCTCGAGCGCCGCCAACTCACCTGCGGCACCACCTGGCACGCGGCTGGCCTGGTGGGGCAATTGCGCGCCACCAGGAACCTGACCGAGTTGGCCCGCTACAGCGCCGATCTGTTCTACTCGCTGGAGGCGGAGACCGGCCAGGCTACCGGCTTCCGGCAGAACGGCTCAGTCAGCGTGGCGATGAATGCCGAGCGCTTCGAGGAGCTCAAGCGCGGCGCTTCGATGGGCCGCGCCTTTGGCGTGGACGTCGAGGTGCTCTCCAGAGAGGCCATCCAGGAACGCTGGCCGCTACTTGAAGTATCGGACCTGGTGGGCGGCATTTATCTGCCCAAGGATGGCCAGACCAATCCCATCGATACCACGCAGGCTTTTGCGCGCGGCGCGAAGCAGCGCGGCGCACGCATCTTTGAAAATACACCGGTCACGCGCGTGCGCGTGGAGCGCGGTCGCGCGGTCGGCGTCGAGACGGCCGAGGGCTTTCTGGCTGCCGATACGGTCGTGCTGTGTGCCGGCATGTGGTCGCGCGAACTGGGGCGCGAATGCGGAGTCTCGGTACCCCTGCATGCCGCCGAGCATTTTTACATCGTCACCGAGCCGATACCGGGGCTGCCCAACAATCTGCCGGTGTTGCGTGTCTACGATGAATGCACCTACTATAAGGAGGACGCCGGCAAACTGCTGATGGGCTGTTTCGAGCCGATCGCCAAGCCGTGGGGCATGGCGGGCATTCCTGCCGAATTCTGCTTCGATACGCTGCCTGCCGACTACGAACACTTCGAGCCGCTGCTCAATGCCGCCGTGCGCCGTGTGCCGAGGCTTGGCGAGGTGGGCATCCAGCTGTTCTTCAACGGCCCGGAAAGTTTCACGCCCGACGATCGTTATTACATCGGCGAAGCACCCGAACTGCGCGACCTGTTCGTGGCCACCGGCTTCAACTCGGTGGGTATTGCCGCCAGCGGTGGCGTCGGCAAGGTCGTGGCGCAATGGATCGTGGATCGGCGCCCGCCGATGGACCTGGCCGATGTCGACATCCGACGCGCACAGCCCTTCCAGTCGAACCGGCGCTATCTGCAGGATCGCACCGTCGAAACCCTGGGCCTGCTGTACGCGATGCATTGGCCGTATTACCAGTATCAGAGCGCGCGCGGCGCACGCCGCAGCGCCCTGCACGATCGTTTGCTCGGCGCCGGCGCCTGCATGGGTGAGACGGCGGGCTGGGAGCGCCCGAACTGGTTTGGCGAGCCCGGCACCACACCGCACTACGAATATTCCTACGGCCGGCAGAACTGGTTTGCAGCCTGCCAGCGCGAGTGCGAGGCGGTGCGCGATACGGTGGCGCTGTTCGATCAGGCGAGCTTCGCGAAATTTCTGGTACAGGGGCGCGATGCCAGCAGCATCCTCAACGAACTCTCGACGGCCGACATCGATGTCGCAATCGGCCGCGTGGTCTATACCCAATGGCTCAACGAGCGTGGCGGCATCGAGGCTGACCTGACCGTTACGCGGCTCGCGGCGCGGGAATTTTTGGTTGTGACCTCGGCGATCTGCCAGACGCGCGATCTTGCCTGGTTGCGCCGGCGGATCGAGGCACGTCAGGACGCCCATTGCACGGTGACCGATGTCACGGCAGGCATTGCCATGCTCGGTGTCATGGGTCCGAAGAGCCGCGAACTGCTGACTGCCCTGTCGGGCGCTGATTTCGACAATGCGGCCCATCCCTTTGGCATGTCGCGCGAGATCGAGATCGGCTACGCGCGTGTGCGCGCCAGCCGCATCACTTATGTGGGCGAGTTGGGCTGGGAGCTCTATATTCCTGGTGAGCAGTTGTTCGATGTCTACGAGCGTTTACTGGAAGCCGGCGCGAGCGTGGGTCTGCGCCACGCGGGCTATCACGCAATGGCCGCCTGCCGGGTCGAAAAGGGATACCGGCACTGGAGCCACGATATCGGCGATGAAGACACGCCGCTGGAAGCGGGTTTAGGCTTTACGGTGGCCTGGGGCAAAGCCGGTGGCTTCATCGGCCTGCCGGCACTGCTGGCGCAGCGCGAGCGCAAACTGCTGCCCAGGCGACTGGTGCAGGTGATGCTGCACGATGAGTCCGCCGCTGCGCCGTTGCTGTATCACGAAGAGCCAATCCTGCGCGATGGCAGCATCGTGGGTTCGATCCGTTCCGGCGCCTTCGGCCACCGCCTCGGTCGCTCGATCGGCATGGGTTACGTCAGCTGCGAGCAGGGCGTGAGCGCGCCGTGGCTGCAGTCCGCTCGCTGGCAAATCGAGGTCGCCGGCGTCGCCCACGACGCCGCCGTGCAGCTGCAGCCTTGGTATGACCCGCAGGGCGAGCGCATCAGGGCTTGAACGCGCGCGCATGAAGACCCACGCGCAGGTAGTAATCATCGGTGGCGGCGCAGTCGGCTGCAGCGCGCTCTACCATCTGACGCAGCTGGGTATCAGCGATGTCGTCTTGCTCGAGCGCGATGAGCTGACTTCCGGCTCGACCTGGCATGCGGCCGGCAATTGCCCGAATTTCTCCACCTCCTGGAACCTGATCAAGCTGCAGCGTCACAGCACCCAGCTCTATGCCGCGCTCGCCGCGCGGGTCGGCTATGAGATCAACTACCACATCACCGGCAGCATCCGCCTCGCGCACAGTGCCGAGCGCGTCGATGAGTTCCGTCATGTGCTCTCGCAGGCACGCGCCCAGGGCATCGGCTTTGAGCTGCTGAGTCCAGCAGAGATCCGCGAGCGTCATCCCTTTCTCGACACCGATGGCATCCGTGCCGGCCTGTACGATCCTTACGACGGCGACATCGATCCGGCACAGCTCACGCAAGCGCTGGCCAAGGGTGCGCGCGACGGCGGAGCGCAGATTCACCGGCAGACACGCGTGAGCGCGATCGAGCGCCTGCCCTCAGGCGAATGGCGCGTACTCACGGATCGTGGTGCGATCGTGGCGCAGAGCGTGATCAATGCTGCAGGCTATCGCGGTGGCGAAGTCGCGGCGATGGTCGGCGTCTACCTGCCGATCGTGACACTTTCGCATCAGTATCTGGTTACCGAAGACATTCCGGAACTGGTGGCGCGCGGCGCGGCGCGACTGCCACTGATCCGCGATCCGGACGTCAGCTACTACCTGCGTCAGGAGCGGCAAGGCCTGATCCTCGGCCCCTATGAATGGCAAGCTACGGCCCATTGGTTGCAGGGCATCCCGTCGGAGTTCGCCCAGCAGCTGTTCGACGATGATCTGCCGCGGCTCGAGAGCTACATTGAAGCGGCCTGCGAGCGCGTGCCCTTGCTCGGCACCGTGGGCGTGAAGTCGGTCATCAACGGCCCGATTCCCTACGCACCCGATGGCAACCCGCTGATCGGGCCTGCGCCCGGCCTGCCGGGCTTCTATCATTGCTGCGCCTTCACCTTCGGCATCGCGCAGGCGGGTGGCGCCGGGAAGATCATTGCCGAATGGGTCGCGCGCGGGCAGCCCGAATGGGACATGTGGCCACTCGACGTGCGCCGCTACCACGACTACGCCAACCACAAGTTCACACTGGCCAAAGCGCTCGAGACCTACCAGCACGAATACGGCATCGGCTTTCCTGCCGAAGAACGGGCAGCAGGGCGCCCGGCCAAGACTTCGCCGGTCTATGAGCGGCTCAAAGCCCGCGGTGCGCGCTTCGGAGCGCGCGGCGGCTGGGAGCGCGCAGTATATTTTCCGGAGCCTGGCGACCCTGAAGATCGACCTGAACATTCCTTTCGCAGGCCGCGCTGGCACGCCGCGGTGGGCCGTGAATGCCAGAGCGTGCAGCAGCGGGTCGCGCTGCTCGACTTGCCGGGCTTCACCAAATTTGAAGTCTCGGGTTCGGGCGCTGCCGCCTGGCTCGATCACATGGTGGCCGGCACAGTTCCGCGACCCGGGCGCACGGCGCTGAACTATTTCTGTGCGCCGGGCGGTGGCATCATCACCGAGATGACGATTACGGCGTTGGCGCCAGAGCGCTACTGGCTGATCAGCGCCGCAGCCGGCGAACGCCACGATGAACACTGGCTGCGCGAGCACCTGCCGCCGGGCGGCGCAGCAGTGCAGATCGACAATCAGACCGCGCGCTTTGGCACACTGATTGTCGTCGGTCCGAAATCGCGTGAACTGCTCAGTGCGCTCACGAGTGCCGATCTGTCCAACGAGGCCTTCCCGTGGCTGGCCGTGCGGAACATGCCGATCGGCTATACCGAGGCGATCGCGCTGCGCGTGAATTACGTAGGCGAGCTCGGCTGGGAGCTGCACCTGCCGGTAGAGCATCTGCTGTCGGTCTACGATCTGTTGTGGGAGGCGGGTGAGCGCCTCGGCATCGGCAACTATGGCCTGTACGCGATGGACAGCCTGCGCCTGGAGAAATGTTATCGCGCCTGGAAGGGCGATCTCACCAGCGAATACACACCGTACATGGCCTCGCTCGATCGCTTCGTAAAGCTGGACAAGCCCGGCGGCTTCATCGGCCAGCAGGCGCTGCGACGCGAGGCGCAGGCTGGGCCACGCGAACGCTTCGTGCCGTTGATCGTCGCGCCCGGCGACGCGGATGCAGCGCCGGTCTCCATCGTCTACCGCCGTGACGAAGTCGTGGGGCTGGTCACTTCGGGCGGCTACGGTTACCGCCTGCAGCAGAGCATTGCACTGGCTTACGTGCGCACGGATCTCGCGATCGCCGGTACCGAACTCGAGGTTGAGATCCTGGGCACGCGCCG
>JAYUZE010000097.1:0-6152 GCA_043752035.1 Gammaproteobacteria bacterium | reverse complement strand
TCGCCAGCGCAGCGCCGGCCGACAGCGGTTTCGACCTCGCCGCTGTGGTGCAGCACGATCTGGATGGCAGCGGGCGCTTCCGCTCGATGAACCGCGCTGCGATGCATACGCTGCCGCAGCATGCTGTCGATGTCGTGGCGGCCGACTGGCACGCAGCCGGAGAGGACTACGTGGTCGTGGGCCGCGTCACCGCTGCGCCGGGCGGGAAGCTGCTGGTCGCCTGCGAACTGCTCAACGTGCTCACCGGTCAGGTCGTGGGCGCAGCGCATTTCGATGCCAGCGCGCCTACGATGCGCCACGTGGCCCACCAGGTCAGTGACTTCGTCTTCGAGAAGATCGTCGGTGCGCGCGGGGCTTTCGCGACGCGGATCGCTTACGTTGCGGTCGAGGGCGAGCCGCCGGCGCAGCACTATAGGCTGTATGTGGCCGATGCCGATGGCGAGAACGCTCAGGTGGTGCTCGACTCCAACCAGCCGATCATGTCGCCGGCCTGGTCGGCCGACGGCCAGTGGCTGGCGTACGTGTCCTTCGAGAATCGCGTCTCGGCCATCTATGTGCAGCAACTGCGCAGCAGCCAGCGCCAGCGGGTGTCGGCGCGTGCCGGCGTAAACGGTGCGCCCGCCTGGTCGCCCGATGGCAAGCGGCTCGCGCTGACGCTCTCGGGGTCGGGTGGCAATCTCGACATCTACGTGCTCGAGCTGGCGACCCAGGGGCTCACCCGCATCACCGAGGATCCGGCGATCGACACCGAGCCGGCCTGGAGCGCCGATGGCAAGGACCTGTACTTTACCTCCGACCGTTCCGGCGGCCCGCAGATCTACCGCACCGATGTGGCGGTTCACCAACGCGTACAGCGCATCACCTTCGGTTCTTCTTATAATGCGCGGGCACGCCTGGCACCCGACGGGCGTACGCTGGCGTTTGTGACACGCGAAGGCGGCGACTATCGTATCGCCGTGCAGGATTTGACCAGTTCGGGGGTGCGCGTGCTGACGCGTGGCAGCCTCGATGAATCACCGGCCTTCGCCCCCAATGGCCTGACACTGATTTATGCCGGCAAGGTCAGCGGCAGGCGCACATTGGCGACAGTGGCGGTCGATGGGCAAGTGACGCAACGATTGAAGGCGGACCACGGCGATGTGCGGGAACCCGTCTGGGGCCCCTTCACCGGAAACTGAACTGCAGGAGTATCGATTTATGAAGAAGAACTTACTGATGGCCGTAGCGGGCCTGGCCGTGCTGATGTCACTGGCTGGGTGCCCCAGCAAGCGAGTGCTGAAGGCGCCGGCCGATGCGGCGGGCAGCACGGTGCCCGGCGGCGCTGCTGGTGGCCAGACCGGTACAGGTGCGAACGCCACTGCGGCGGGCGACCAGGCCGGTGGTGCAGGCGCAGGCGTCGGTAAGGAGGGCGCTTCGGCGCCCGCGGGCGTCGGCCGGCTGGTGTACTTCGATTTTGACAGCAGCGAAATCCGGCCGGAGTTCATCAGCGTGGTTGCCGCGCACGCCAAGGCGATGAGTGCCAATGCCAGCATTCGCGTGCGTCTCGAAGGCCACAGCGACGAGCGCGGTTCGCCCGAATATAATATCGGCCTCGGTGAGCGCCGCGCCCAGGCCGTGCGCCGCGCACTGATGTTGCAGGGTGTGGCCGAATCGCAGCTCAGCACCGTCAGCTATGGCGCCGAGCGTCCGGCCGTGCCCGGCGAGACCGAAGAGGCCTGGGCCAAGAATCGCCGCGTCGAATTCATCTACCTGAACTGACACCATGAAAACCAGCACGCTGCTCGTCGCGCTGGCTCCGGCCCTGCTGGCCAGCTGCGCGACCAATCCAGCCGAAGATCCGCTGCAGATCAAGCTCAACGACTTCGACTCGCGCCTGGGGCGGGTGGAACGCGTGGTCAGCAACCAGAGCCTGGTCGACATGTCGCGGCGCCTCGATACGCTCGAAGCCCAAGTGCGCGAGCTGCGCGGCAATAGCGAGGTGCTGCAGAACGGCAGCGAGGCGCTGCGCAAGCAACAGCGGGACCTGTACGCCGATCTGGACAAACGGATCGCGGCGCTGGAAGCGGCGCTGCACAGTGGTGCCAGCGCCGATGCGAGTGGTGCCGACGGTGTTCGGACAACGCCGCCGGTTGCCGCTACGTCCCGAACCGCGCCAACAGCGGCCAGCGGCGCCGAGCCGACCACGCCGGTGGACGATCAAGCCGCCTATGCGCGTGCCTTCGATCAGCTCAAATCCGGCGAGTACCGCGCCGCCGTCACGCAGTTCCAGAATTTCATGAAGGACTACCCCGAGAGTTCTTTGCTGGACAATGCTCAGTACTGGATCGGCGAAGCCTACTACGTGACGCGCGACTACGATCTCGCAGCGAAGGCTTTCCGCACAGTGGGTGAGCGCTGGCCGTCTTCGCGCAAGGCGCCCGACGCGCTGCTGAAGCTCGGCTACACGCAGTACGAGCAGAAGCATCTCAGCGAGGCGCGCGCCACACTCAACGACGTGGTGCAGCGCTTCCCGAGCACCGATGCCGCGCGCCTGGCGACCGAACGCCTGCAGAAGCTCCCGGCTGCCGAGGCCCGTTGAGCAGCGCGAAGCGCAGCAGCGAGCGGGTGAAGATCACCGAGATTTTTCACTCGCTGCAGGGTGAGGCGCAGTTCGCGGGTGTGCCAACCGTATTCGTGCGCCTGACCGGCTGCCCACTGCGCTGTCACTACTGCGATACTGCCTACGCTTTTTACGGTGGCGAGTGGTGGACGATTGCCGATATTCTGGAGCGCGTCGCGAGCTTCAGGACCCACGACGTGTGCGTGACCGGCGGCGAACCACTGGCACAGCGTACCTGCGTGGGCCTGCTCAAAGCCTTGTGCGATCAGGGTCATCGGGTGTCGCTCGAAACCAGCGGCGCCATGTCGGTGACGGCGCTCGATCTGCGTGTGATCCGCGTGGTGGATGTGAAGACTCCGGGCTCGGGTGAAGAGCCACGCAATCTCTACGATCAGCTGCAGTCGCTGGCGCCACAGGATCAGATCAAATTCGTGATTACCACGCGTGCCGACTACGAATGGAGCCGTACGAAGCTGCAGGAACTGAAGCTCAACGAGCGCTGCGGCGTGCTGTTTTCGCCCAGTTTCGGGCAACTCGAGGCGCGCGACCTGGCCGAGTGGGTGCTGGCCGACCGGCTACCGGTGCGCTTCCAGATCCAGTTGCACAAGATACTCTGGGGTGAAGAGCGTGGCCGCTAAGGGCAGTGGCGCCGATGCGCGCGCGGCCGGAGGCTCTAATGATCGCGCGGTAGTATTGCTCTCGGGCGGGCTCGATTCCGCCACTGCGCTCGCCTGGGCCCGGGAGCGCGGCTACCAGTGCTACGCGCTTTCGGTAGAGTACGGACAAAGACACGATGCGGAGCTGGCCGCAGCGGCGCGCCTGGCGCGGGCCCTGGGTGCGGCGGAGCATCGGGTGATGCGCGTGGATCTCGGATCGCTCGGTGGCTCGGCGCTGACCGACACCAGCATCGCGGTGCCGGAGCACGGCGGCGCGGGCATTCCGGTTACCTACGTGCCCGCGCGCAATACGGTGCTGCTCTCGCTCTCGCTGGCCTGGGCCGAAGTGCTCGGCGCCACGGCGATCGTCATTGGTGTCAACGCGGTCGACTATTCGGGCTACCCAGATTGCCGGCCCGAGTTCATTGCCGCCTTCGGTCAACTGGCGCGCCTTGCGACCAAAGCCGCTGTCGAAGGCCAGTCACTGAATGTGCTGGCGCCACTGCTGACGATGAGCAAGGCCGAAATCGTGCGCGAAGGTCTGCGCCTGGGGGTCGACTTCGCGCTGACGGTTTCCTGTTACCAGGCGGACACGGAGGGCCGGGCCTGCAGGCGCTGCGATGCCTGCCGCTTGCGTCGCCAGGGCTTCGAAACGGTGGGTGTGCCCGATCCTACCCGCTATGCCTGAATGCATGCCCGGCGGCGCGCACTTCCGGTATCATGCCCGCCCTTCCGTAAGGCACGCGGGTCGGTAGCTCAGTCGGTAGAGCAGCGCCCTTTTAAGGCGTTGGTCGTGGGTTCGAGCCCCACCCGACCCACCATCATTAGAGCGGCGATCAGCTAACGGCTTAAGTTCAGATATAAGGGAGTCGCCATGGGCAGCTTGCACGGAGTGACGGGCTATGCCGAAACGCAGTCGCTTTGAATTGGAACCAATCGAGATTCAAGTGGGCAAACCTGACTAAGGAACTCTGGGTTATAGATTTGTCCCTTGCTAGGTCAAAGCCGCCCTCAATGCTATTTGATTCGCCAGTCTATCTATTGAGCCTAGCGCTGGTCGCCATGCTTTACTGGCGGCTCAAGCACAGCGCACAAAACAATTTCCTGCTGCTGTTCAGCTATTTTTTCTACGGCTGGTGGGACTGGCGATTTCTTGGCCTGATCGCCGTTTCCACGGTTGTCGACTATTACTGTGCGCTAGTCGTTGCCGGAGAAACAAGCACAGCCCGGCGACGCATCGCGCTCACGATCTCCGTAAGCCTAAATCTGGCGTTTCTCGGCTTCTTCAAATACTTTAACTTTTTCGAAGACTCTTTGCATACGGCGTTGGCGTCGCTCGGCATCAATGTGTCCAGGCCGGCGCTCACTATCACACTGCCACCTGGAATTTCATTTTATACCTTTCAAGCAATTGCGTACATGGTCGACGTATACAAGGGACGCATTCCAGCTACCCGCTCGCTGCGTGACTACGCTCTTTTTATCAGCTTGTTCCCGCATTTGATTGCCGGACCGATCCAGCGACCCGATCACCTTTTGCCCCAGGTGGCGAACCCAAGAATTTTCACTTCGCGTAAAATAGCCGATGGCATCCTGCTGATACTCTCGGGATTGTTTCGCAAATGCGTGATAGCAGACCAGTGCGCACTGCTTGCCAATGCGGCGTTCTCGGGGTCTTTGGGCCCCAGCAGCGTCGCCATCGTCGCCATAGGGATGTATGCATTCGCATGGCAGATATACGGTGACTTCAGCGGGTACAGCAACATCGCGCGTGGGTCAGCACAGCTGCTGGGATTCCACTTCATGGTGAACTTCCGTCAGCCCTACCTGGCTACATCGCTGCAGGATTTCTGGCGCCGGTGGCATATCAGCCTCAGCAGCCGGCTGCGCGACTACCTTTATGTGGGGTTGGGTGGCAACAGGGTGGGAACCGTACGAACCTACCGGAATCTCTTCCTCAGGATGGTTCTGGGCGGACTGTGGCATGGCGCCAATTGGACTTTCGCTATCTGGGGAGCCCTGCACGGCGCGTGGCTAAGCATAGAGCGAGCACTGTTCCCGGCCAGGACGTCAGCCGCCAAAGGCAGCGCGCTGCGGCTCTGGGCGAAGCGTGCTGTCATATTTCACGTTGTCTGTCTGTCTGTCATGGATATTCTTCCGCGCCAGCTCGTTCAGTGCCGCAAAAGGCTACCTTGCAGGTCTTGCTACCTGGGTGTGGCGCCGTGAGTTCGGTTCAGCGTTCGCGATACTTGGCCTGCTTGGCGGCTTGCTGATAGTTATGGATGTGTTTGAGGGCGCGCGAGGCGAGGAGTTTCTGACGGAAAACGGGACCTGGCGATCGCAGATCCTGTTCGCGGCGGTGATGCTGGCACTCACACTGCTGTTCGCGGCGAGTGACGTAAGTGCGTTCATTTATTTCAGATTCTGACATTAAATTATGAACGCATGGACTGCCAAGGCGGGAACCAGACAGATTGCGCGATTGCTGTGCCTGATTGGCGCGGCGTTGCTTGGCGCCGAATTGGTAGGCAGGTTTGTGGTACCGCGCGTCAGCAAAATCGAAGCTCGCGTCGTAATGGAGGAGGCGGCAGCTCATGACCTCAGGGCAACTCCGGGGGCGCCGCCCGCAACCCTGATTATTGGAAATTCCCTGCTGCTTGCCTCGGTGACGATCGCCGAGCTAACGCGGCAGCTCGAACCCGAATGGCATACCCAGAGGTTTGTCGTCGAGAGTAGCGAGTACAACGATTGGTACTTCGGTCTTCGGAATCTATTCGCCAATGGGTCAAGGCCCAACCCCGTGGTATTGATGTTGAATCCGCGTCAATTGATAGCGGATAACATTCGAGGCGCCTATAGCGCCTTTCATCTCTTCAGTGCTGCCGATTCCGTTCGCG
>JAYUZE010000096.1:0-3691 GCA_043752035.1 Gammaproteobacteria bacterium | reverse complement strand
TTTGCGCGCATGCCCAGGCGCTGGCGCAATGCCGCTCCTGGCTCGATGAGCATCTGCCGGGTGTGGAGCGCGTCGCTGTCACCAGCAATGCCGAGGGCGCGCGGCGCGCGCGCGATGAGCTGGGTACGGCGGCGATCGCCGGCGAGACTGCGGCCGAGGTTTACGGCCTGCAGATGCTGGTCACCGAGGTCGAAGATCGCGCCGACAACACCACGCGTTTCCTGGTGATCGGCCGCAAACTGCTCGAGCCCAGCGGCGCCGACAAGACCACGCTGCTGGTGTCGGGTAGCAGCTCCGATGCGCCTGGTGCGCTGCACCGGTTGCTCGAACCACTGGCAAAAAGTGGCATCAGCATGACCCGCATCGAATCGCGACCTTCGCGACGACGCAAGTGGGACTACGTGTTTTTCATCGACATCGAGGGTCACGCCTGCGACACCAAGGTGGCGCGGGCACTGAAGAGCCTGAAGGCGCGCGCCTCGCTGTTCCGGGTAATCGGCTCCTATCCGCGCTCGGTCCTGTGACGTGAGCGCTGACTCCGCTCACCCGGGAAGGCTGGCGAGTAAGGCAGTACTCGGGCTCTCGCCGTATGTGCCGGGCAAGCCGATCAGCGAATTGCAGCGCGCGTATGGCCTGCAGGACATCATCAAGCTCGCTTCGAACGAGAACCCCTGGGGGCCCAGCCCGCTGGCGCTGCAGGCCATGCAGCGCGCGCTCGATGAGGTCTGGCTTTATCCTGACGGCAGCGCGCACGAACTGAAACTGGCGCTGGCCACAGCGCTCGCTGTGAGCCCGGCGCAGCTGACGCTCGGCAACGGCTCCAATGAACTGCTGTTGTTGCTCGCCGAAGCCTTCCTGACGGCAGCGCACAGCGCCGTGTGTTCCCAGTACGGCTTCGCAATCTATCCGCTGGTGATTCGCGCCACCGGTGCGCGCTGTATCGAAGCGCCCGCGTTGCCAGCCGGTGAGCTCATGCACTATGGGCACGATCTCAAGGCCATGCAGGGAGCCATTGCCAGCGACACGCAGCTGGTATTCATCGCCAACCCGAACAATCCCACCGGTACCTGGGTCGACCGCGATGCGCTGCGCGCCTTCATCGCCGCGGCTCCGGCGCATACGCTGGTGGTGCTCGATGAAGCCTACTACGAATACGCTCGCTACGCGGGCTGCGAGGGCTCGCTCGCGTGGCTGCCGGAGTTCCCAAACCTGGTGATACTGCGCACGCTGTCCAAGGGCTACGGCCTGGCCGGCATGCGCATCGGCTATGCGATCTCGCATCCTGAAGTGGCCGACGCGCTCAATCGCATCCGCCCGGCCTTCAATGTCAGTAACGTGGCACAGGCTGGCGCGATCGCGGCGCTGGGCGACACCGCGCATGTGCGCGACGTAGCTGTCCGCACGATCGCTGAACGCGAACGCGTGCAGGCAACGCTGACGGCCGCCGGCATCCGCTTTCTGCCATCGGCTGCCAACTTCCTACTGGTCGAGATCGGTGTACGCGCGCTCGAAGTCTATGAACAACTGCTGCGCGGCGGCATCATTGTTCGTCCTACGGTCGGCTATGGTCTCGCACAACACCTGCGCATCTCGATCGGCCTGCCGGAGCAGAACGATCGCCTGCTGGCGCTGTTGACGCGGTTGATGCGCGCACCATGAGCGGCAACCCGACCAGATCCTATCGTGTGGAGCCGGTGGCGCAGGTGGGTGGGAGTCTCGCCGTGCCGGGCGACAAATCGATCTCACATCGCGCGCTGATGCTGGGCGGCATCGCCCGTGGCACCACGCGCATCAGCGGTTTCCTCGACAGCGCAGACTGTCGCGCCACGCTCGAGGCGCTGCGCGCGCTGGGCGTGCAGGTCGATCGTCCGGGATCCGGCGAAGTGTTGGTGACCGGCGCCGGCCCCGGCGGCTTGCGGCCGAGTGCCTCGAAGCTCGACATGGGCAACGCCGGCACGGCAATGCGGCTGTTCATGGGGCTGCTGGCCGGGCAGGCATTCGACAGCACGCTGATCGGCGATGAATCGCTGATGCGCCGGCCGATGGAGCGCGTGGCAAAACCGCTGCGGCTGATGGGCGCGCGCATCGACACCGAGCAAGGGCATCCGCCGGTACACCTACGCGGCAGCACGGCGCTGCGCGCGATCGACTACACGCTGCCGATGGCCAGTGCCCAGGTGAAATCGGCCATCCTGCTGGCCGGCCTCCATGCCAACGGGATCACGCGGGTCACCGAGCCGGCGCCGACACGCGATCACACCGAGCGTATGCTGCAGGCGTTCGGCGTGGAACTCGAGCGCGCTGGTGCCAGCGTGACACTGCGCGGCGGACAGACCTTGCGCGGCACGGCGATCAATGTGCCCGGCGACATCTCCTCGGCCGCATTCTTTGTCGTCGCCGGTTGCCTGGCCGCGAAATCCGGCCTCACCGTGCGCGGCGTCGGCGTAAACCCGACGCGCACTGGGTTGATCGACATGCTGCGCCTGATGGGTGCCGACATCGAGGTCCGGCCGCTGACCGGCACCGGCTCTGAACCCATTGCTGACATCACGGTGCGCGCGACGCCGCTGCGCGGTGTGGTGCTGCCTGAGCACCTGGTGCCATTGGCGATCGACGAACTGCCGGTATTTTTCATTGCCGCGGCCTGCGCGCAGGGCGAGACGCTGGTCACGGGGGCAGGCGAGTTGCGTGTAAAGGAAAGCGATCGGCTCGCGGCGATGGCTACCGGTCTTGCAGCCGTCGGCGTGCAGTGCGAGCTGCTCAGCGACGGCATACGTATCCAGGGCGGCAGCCTGCGAGGCGGCCGTGTGCATAGCCACGGCGATCACCGCGTGGCGATGGCCTTCGCGATTGCCAGCGCGCGGGCCACGGCGCCCATCGAAATCGACGATGTAGCCAACGTGGGTACCTCGTTTCCGGATTTTCCGGCCGCCGCACGAGCGATCGGCCTGAGGCTGCATGAGCAGGGCGCCTGACATGAGAGGGGCGGTTGGGCTCGGCCGGCCGATGGCCTTCTCACCGTGAGCGCCACGCCGCCGGTAGTGACCATCGATGGCCCCAGCGGCGCCGGCAAGGGCACCGTGAGCCGCGGGCTGGCACGGCGCCTGGGCTGGCACCTGCTGGACAGCGGCGCCCTCTATCGCATCGCGGCGCTCGCCGGTCAGCGTGCCGGCCTCGCTGCAGATGACCAGAGCGGCCATGTAGCGCTGGCGGCGACGCTGAAAATCGTCTTTTCGGTGCACCCAGATGGCGCGGAGCAGATCCTGCTCGACGGCCAGGACGTCACCCATGCCATCCGCAGCGAAGTGGCCGGTGCGGGCGCCTCGCGCGTGGCGACCTGGCCGGTGCTGCGCCAGGCCCTGATGGCTCGCCAGCATGCTTTTGCCCGGCCCCCAGGGCTGGTGGCCGACGGGCGCGATATGGGCACAGTGGTTTTCCCGGGTGCAGCGCTCAAGATCTTCCTGGTCGCCAGCCCCGCGGAGCGCGCTCAAAGGCGCTATAACCAGTTGAAAGGAAAGGACTCTGCTGTTACCCTTGCCGCCCTTTCGCGCGAGATCGAGGCGCGGGACCGGCAGGATTCCACCCGTCCCGTCTCCCCGCTGGTGCGCGCGAAAGATGCAATTGTGGTGGATTCCACGCGGCTGGCTATCGCCGAAGTAGTCGAGGTGATCTGGCGCCTGGGCGCACAGCG
>JAYUZE010000095.1:0-24596 GCA_043752035.1 Gammaproteobacteria bacterium | reverse complement strand
CCCCATGGACGGATTCACGGCGTTCCCGAAAATCTGCTCAAGAAATCCACACCCGAAACCGCGCCGCCACGCTGCGCACAGACGCCGACGCTGCACGGCCGCCGCGCCTATTCCCCAGCGATGGTCATCGCATCGATCAACAGCGACCCACAGCGCACCGCGCCCTGGGTATCGATATCGGAGCCGAGCGCGACGATGCCGCGATACAGGTCGCGCAGGTTGCCGGCGATGGTGATCTCGTGCACCGGATAGGCAGCTTTGCCGTTCTCGATCCAGAAGCCACTGGCGCCGCGCGAATAGTCGCCGGTCACGCCGTTCACGCCCTGCCCCATCAGCTCGGTGACATACAGGCCACTGCCCATCTGCGCCAGCAGGCCATCCAGCGTGCTGGTGGCGCCGGGCGCGGTGACGATCAGGTTGTGCACGCCGCCGGCGTTGCCGGTGGTCTTGAGCCCGAGCTTGCGGGCCGAGTAGCTGCCCAGCACATAGCCTTCGAGCACGCCGCCCTGCACCAGTTCGCGATCGCGCGTCGCCACGCCCTCGGAGTCGAAGGGGCTGCTGGCCAGCGCGCCCGGCAAATGCGGCCGCTCCTGCATCTGCACGAAATCCGGGAACAGCTGCTGGCCGGCGCTGTCGAGCAGGAACGAGGCGCGCCGATACTGGCTGGCGCCGCGTATCGCGCCGATGAAATGCGCGAACAGGCCGCGCGCCATCTCGGGCGCAAACAGCACCGGGGCGCGGCGCGTGCTGAGGCGCCGCGCACCCAGACGCGCGAGCGCGCGCTGCGCGGCCCGTTGCCCGATGCTGACACCGGACTCGAGCTGCGTGGCATCGCGCACCACCGAATACCAGTGTTCACGCTGCATGTCCTGCCCATGCTGCGCGATCAGCGCGCAGCTGAGCGAATGGCTGGTGCTGGGAAAGCCGGCCAGGAAGCCGTGGGTATTGCCGTACACACGCACGCCGCGGTGGGTGCTGAGCGAGGCGCCTTCGGAATTGCCGAGGCGCGTATCGACGGCTAGGCCCGCCGCTTCGCAGTCACGCGCGATCGTCACGGCCTGTTCGGGTTCCAGATCCCAGGGATGATCGAGATCGAGGTCGCGAATCTCGCGTGCCATCGCGCTCTCATCGGCAAGCCCGGCACAATCGTCACTGGCGGTGTGGCGCGCGATCGCACAGGCCTTGGCGACGGTAGTGGCCACCGCCTCAGCACGCAGGTCAGCGGTGCTGGCCGAACCCTTGCGTTGCCCGAAATACACCGTGACCGCCATGCCGCGATCGCGGTGATACTCGATCGTGTCCACATTGCCCAGCCGCACCGTTACCGAAAGGCCCTTCTGCACACTGGCATCGGCATCGGCCTGCGAGGCGCCGGCCGCGCGCGCTTGCGTCAGCGCATCGCTGACCACCTGCTGCAGTTCGGGAATTCGCGTCGCATCGACTTGCTGTGACATGGCAGAATTGTAACAGCGCAACTGTGCAGGCCGGCCGGAATACCCATGTCTGTCGACGAACCCGCGGATGACGGCTACGACGAGCGCCCGAGCCGCTCAGCCCGCAAACGTGCGGCCGAAAGCCTGCAGAAGCTGGGCGTGCGGCTGGTGGGGCTGCGCGCGGCGGAGCTCATGGCCCTGGCCTTGCCCGAGGAGCTGCTGGCCGCGATCCAGGAGGCGCGGCGGCTCCGTGCCCGGCCGGCGATCGCCCGCCAGCACCAGTATATCGGGCGCCTGATGCGCGATATCGATCCGGAGCCGATCGAGCGGGCGCTGACGATGCGCGCCGGCGATCTGCGGCCCCGTGGTAAAATGCCGCGATGAAGGCCCTCGTTGGCATCATCATGGGCTCGGCCTCCGACTGGGAAACCCTGCAGCCCGCGGCCGAAATGCTCGAGAAACTCGGCATTGCCCATGAAGTGCGCGTGGTCTCCGCGCACCGCACGCCCGACCTGCTGTTCGAATACGCTGCCGGAGCCGCCGCCCGCGGCCTGGAAGTGCTGATCGCCGGCGCCGGCGGCGCGGCGCACCTGCCGGGCATGACGGCCGCAAAGACCGCCCTGCCGGTGCTGGGCGTACCAGTGCAGTCGCGCGCGCTCAACGGTCTCGATTCACTGCTCTCGATTGTGCAGATGCCGGCGGGCGTGCCCGTGGCCACCTTTGCGATCGGCACGGCCGGCGCCACCAATGCGGCGCTGTTTGCGGCCGGCATCCTGGCGGGCCGCTATCCGGCCATTGCCAGCGCGCTCTCGCAGCAGCGTCAGGCGCAGACGGCAGCGGTACTCGCGCAGCCCGATCCGCGCAATGCCGGCGCATGAAAATAGGCATTGTGGGCGGCGGCCAGCTCGGCCGTATGCTTGCGCTCGCGGGTGTGCCGCTCGGCCTGGAGTGCCAGTTTCTCGATCCAAATCCTGAGGCACCGGCTGGCGCGATCGCGCCGCTCCGGGTCAGGGAGTTTACCGATCAACGTGCGCTGCGCACCTTGGCGCGCCATAACGCGGTGCTGAGTTTTGATTGGGAGAATGTCTCGGTCGCGGCGCTGCGCCAGGCGACACGCGGCGTTGCCGCGCGGATTGCGCCGCCGCTGCGCGCGCTGCGTACCGGCCAGGATCGCCTGGCGGAAAAACGCCTGTTCGAGCGCCTGCGTATTCCGACCACGCGTCATGCGGCCGTAAACTCGCGCGCGGCGCTGTGGCGCGCGGCTGCCGCGATCGGCCTGCCTGGCATACTCAAGACGCGACGCATGGGCTACGACGGCAAAGGCCAGGCCGTGATACGCGATCATGCCGACCTGGACGCCGCCTGGCGCGCGCTCGGCGGCCTACCGTTGCTGTACGAGGAGTTCGTGCCCTGCGACGCGGAGGTCTCCGGGCTCGGCGTACGCGGCCGTGACGGAAGCGTCGCGCTCTACCCGCTGGTGCGCAACTGGCACGCCGAGGGCATCCTGCGCCTGAGCATGGCACCCTGGCACGCGCCGGCGCTCGAGCGCCAGGCGCGCCGGCACCTGCGCGCGGTGCTGCGCGAGTTCAACTACGTGGGTGTGCTGGCGATCGAGTTCTTCGTGCGCCGGGGACGGCTGATCGCCAACGAACTGGCGCCGCGCGTGCACAACTCGGGTCACTGGAGCATCGAAGGCGCTGTCACCAGCCAGTTTGAGAATCATCTGCGCGCGATCACCGGCCTGCCGCTGGGGAGTGTTGCGAGCACCGGCCACGCGGCGATGATCAATCTGATCGGCCAGATGCCCCCCGCCGCACAACTGCTGCAAGTGCCAGGACTCCACCTGCACGACTACGGCAAGTCGCCCCGGCCCGGCCGCAAATTGGGTCACTGCACGATCATGGCCAGCAGCGCCGCCGAGCGTAACCGGCGCGCGCGCGCGCTACTGCGTGCGCTGCATCTCAGGCTGCAGCAGGTCCCTTGAATTTCGCGCGGCGCTGGGCGAGGCTAGCCGGCGCACTACAGTACTAGACCCACAAGGATCGCGGCACACCCCATGTACCTGGAGCTGTTCAAACTCAGGGAGCTGCCGTTCCGTCTCAGCCCTGACCCGCAGTTCCTGTTCCTGAGCAAGGATCACGCGCGCGCCAAGGCGTACATGGAATCGACCATCTGGTTCACGGATGGCTTCGTCGTGGTCACGGGCGAGATCGGCGCCGGCAAGACCACGCTGATCGAAACTTTCCTGCGCGAGCTTGAGAAAGACGTGATCGTCGCGCAGGTGAGCCAGACGCAGGTCTCGGTCCTCGAGTTTCTGCAGTCGGTGCTGGTGCAGTTCGGCTTCAGCCCCTTCCACATGAAGAAGGCCGAGCTGCTGGCCACGCTCAACACTTTCCTGATCGAGCAGTACGCGGCCGGCCGCAAAGTGCTGCTGATCGTCGATGAGGCGCAGAATCTCAACCTGCGCGTGCTCGAGGAAATCCGTCTGCTCTCGGGCGTCGAGACCACGAAAGAGAAGGTGCTGCGCATCATCCTCGCCGGCCAGCCGGAGCTGAACGAGAAGATGGATGCGCCCGAGCTGGTGCAGCTCGCGCAACGTGTGCGCCTGCGCTTTCACCTCGGCGCACTCTCGGAAGTAGACACTCAGGGCTATGTACTGCACCGCCTGGAGGTCGCCGGCTCACAGGGCCGCAGTATTTTCCAGCCGGAGTGCTTCGAGACCATCTACCGCTATAGCGGGGGCGTGCCGCGCCTGATCAACACGCTGTGCGACACCGCGATGCTGGCCGCTTTCAATGTGGAGCGCGACCAGGTGCTGCCCGAAGACCTGACGGCGGCAATCGACGAGCTGCAGTGGGGTGAATTTGCCACGCGCACTGCGGCCGGATCGCAGCCACCGGTCATACACGGCCGGCACGCGCCGCACCCGGATCGCACCGAGGACAACCAGGCATTCTCGACACCGCTGGCGCGCCTGCTGCTCATCAATGACGGGCGCACGCTCAGTGAACGACCGTTGTTCCCGGGACGCCTGATCATCGGCCGCGCCTCGGATGCCGACCTGCGCGTCGACAGCCGCATGATCAGCCGCCACCACTGCCAGGTCGTCACCAACGACCGGCTGTGCACCATCGAAGATCTGAACAGCACCAACGGCATATTCATCAAGGACAAGCGGCTGCGCTATTACAATCTCAACGATGGCGATGTGATCTCGCTGGGCACGCACCAGTTGATGTATATCGACGAGCGTCCGGGGCACAAGGTGCAGAGTGTCGACAGTCTGGCAGCGACCGGACCACAGAGGATTCTGGAAACGTCCGGCGTTGCGAACGGGGGCAGCACGAGTGGTGGTGGCGCAATCAGCGGTGACGCAGGCCCCTGAAAATCAGCCGTGAGCGTCGTCGTTGTCGACCACCGGCTTGCCACGGCGCAGGTAATCGGCGCTGGTGGCGCGAAAGTCGCGCCGATGCATCCACACCGCAAGGCCACCGACCAGCGCCAGCAGCCCTGCGCCCGCGCACAGCCCGCTCCACCAGCGCTCGCTGTCGCGATAGCTCTCGATCAGCAGCAGCACGCCGCCCAGCAGATAGGCGTAGGGCAGGCCTTCGTACACGGGTTTGGCCAGGCGGGGCATGAGCCGATGCTAGCCTGCCTTGCGGGCAAGGTAAATCGCTCCCAGCGACGAGCCGCCGCTGTCCGCCGGCAGTTGCCAGCGCCGGCCGCTTGAACCACACTCGTGCGATGGATGAGCCGCCCGCGAACGCTGCACCGCAGCCGGAACCAGCGCCGCAGGGCATCTGGGCACGCCTCAGGGAACACAAGGTGATGCAATGGACGCTGGCCTACGCGGCGGCGGCCTACACCCTGTTGCACGGCGTGCAGATGCTGAGCGAGGCGCAGGACTGGCCGCACCCCATCGTGCGCGTATTCAGCCTGCTGCTGGTGATCGGCGCGCCGGTAGTGATGACGCTGGCCTGGTATCACGGCGCGCGCGCGCAGCGCCACGTGAGCGGCTCGGAGCTCACGATCATCACGCTGTTGCTGATGATCGGCGGTGCCACGCTGTGGGCCATCGGCCGGACGCATGGCGAGGCTGCGCGCCCCGGCGCGCAGCTGGCGGCGACCGAGCGCGCTGCGCCGGCGCCCAGCGACAAGTCAATCGCCGTATTGCCCTTCGCCGACATGAGCGAAGCGCGCGACCAGGAGTATTTTGCCGACGGCATGGCCGAGGAAGTGCTCGACCTGCTCTCGCGCATTCCGGCGCTCAAGGTTATCGCGCGCACCTCATCGTTCCAGTTCAAGGGCAAGGCCACCGATGTGCGCAGCGTCGCGCAGCAACTCGGCGTCGCCACGGTGCTCGAAGGAAGCGTGCGCAAGGCGGGCAAGCGCCTGCGCATCACCACGCAGCTGATCCGCGCCGCCGATGGCTCACACCTCTGGTCGGAATCCTACGATCGTCAGGTCGACGACGTGTTTCAGATCCAGGATGAGATCGCCGGCGCGATCGTCAAGCGCCTGCAGCTCTCGCTGCTCGACCCGGGTGCGCGCAGCGTCACGCCGACCAGCAATCCCGAGGCGCATGCGCTCTACTTGCAGGCGCGTTACCTCGCCGATCGCGACACAGTGGAAGACCTGGACAAGGCGCTGCCGCTCTACCAGCAGGCCATCGCGCTCGATCCAAATTACGCCGCCGCCTACGCGCGCATGGCTAACTGCTATGAGCGCCGCGTGGCCAACGGCCTCGACACCGATGGCGCCGGGTATGCCAATGCGCGCAGCGCCGCCGAGCGCGCCATCGCGCTCGATCCGAAGCTCGCCGAAGGCTATATCGCGCTCGGCGTCGCGCGCCTGCAATATGAACTCAACTGGTCGGCCGCGGCCGGGCTGATCGAGAAGGCGCGCGCGCTGGATCCGAACAATGCCCTGATGTTCGAATTGTCGGGGCATCTCACCCAGGCCACCGGATCGCTGCAGGACGCGATTGAGGATTTCCGACTCGGCGTCGAGCACGACCCGCTGAACATGCTGCTGCACCGCTATCTGGCCAGCATGCTCTACTACGCCGGCGAGTACCGGGAAGCCGAACAGGTGCTGCGCGGCGTGATCGAAGCAAACCCCGAATTTCCTGCGGTTCACTACGAGCTGGGTCGCGTGCTGCTGACAATGGGTGATGGGCAAGGCGCACGGGCTGCCTTCGAGGCCGAGCCCGAACCGACCTGGCGCCAGATCGGCATGCCGCTGGCCTACCACGCCGTCGGTCGCGGCGCCGATGCCCAGACGGCACTGGCCGCGCTGGTCGCCAATGCGGCAGGGTCGGAGTTTCAGGTGGCTGAGGCCTACGCGATCTTCGGCGATGCCGACCAGGCCTTTCACTGGCTGGAGCGGGCGCGCACGCAGCACGATCCTGGCATCATGAAAGTACGGCGCGACCCGCTGCTCAAATCGCTGGAACGCGATCCGCGCTACGCGCCGTTCCTGGCGACCCTGCACCTGACCCCCGCGTAAGCGGCGCGCGGCGATCGTCCGGTGGCTGCGACCCGCGCTACGCGGTACCGCCGACCGTGAGTGCGTCGACCCGCAAGGTGGGCTGACCCACGCCCACCGGCACGCTCTGCCCTTCCTTGCCGCAGGTGCCAACCCCCGCATCGAGCTTGAGATCATTGCCCACCATGGCGACGCGCGTGAGCACGTCGGGCCCGTTGCCGATCAGTGTCGCGCCCTTAATCGGCGCGCCGAGCTTGCCGTTCTCGATCAGGTAAGCCTCGCTGACCGAAAACACGAATTTGCCTGAGGTGATATCCACCTGGCCGCCGCCGAAATTCACCGCGTAGATGCCACGATCGACCGAGCGGATGATTTCCTCGGGCGCATAGGGGCCGGGCAGCATGTAGGTGTTGGTCATGCGCGGCAGCGTCAGGTGCGCGAAGGATTCGCGCCGGCCATTGCCGGTCGGCGCCACGCCCATCAGACGCGCGTTGAGGCGATCCTGCAGGTAGCAGCGCAGCACGCCATCCTCGATCAGCGTGGTGCATTGCGTGGGCGTGCCCTCATCGTCGATGTTCAGCGAACCGCGCCGCCCCGGCAGCGTACCATCGTCGACCACCGTGCAGCCTGGGCTCGCCACGCGCTCACCAATGCGTCCGCTGAAGGCCGAGGTGCCCTTGCGGTTGAAATCGCCCTCGAGCCCATGACCGATCGCCTCGTGCAGCAGGATGCCGGGCCACCCCGGCCCCAGCACCACGCTCATCGAACCGGCCGGCGCGTTCACCGCCTCAAGATTGACCAGCCCCTGGCGCACGGCTTCGCGTGCGAGTTCCAGAGGACGATCGCCCGCGACCAGCTCGGCCAGTGTGTAGCGCCCGCCGGCGCCCGCGTAACCCTGCTCGCGGCGCCCATTGTGCTCGACGATGACCGAGACGTTCAGGCGCACCAGCGGACGGATATCGGCACTCAGGGTGCCATCGCTGGCGGCAATCAGGATCGTCTCGTGCACTGCGTGGCAGCTGGCCATCACGCGCACCACGCGCGGATCCATGCGCCGGGTTTCGCGATCGACGCGCTCCAGCCACGCGACTTTTTGTTCGTCCGACAGGCTGGTCAGCGGATCGTTCGGTAGATACAGCCGATGCCCGCTGACTTTGCGCCAGGCCTGCACGGCGCCCTGGTTTGGCCGGCCGGCGATCGCGCGCGCGGCGCGCGCCGCCTCTTCCAGCGCCTGCGGCATGATCTCATCGGAATAGGCAAAACCAGTACGCTCGCCCGCCATCGCGCGCACACCCACACCCTGTTCGATGCTCGAGCTGCCTTCCTTGACGATGCCATCTTCCAGCGCCCAGGACTCTTCCTGCGAGACCTGGAAATACAGGTCGGCCGAATCGACTGCGGCGCCCAGTACCAGGTCGAGTGCGCCGCCCAGCAAGCCCTCGTCGAGCCCCGCCGGATCGAGGAGCGACGTGCGCGCGGCCTTCAGCGCGGCAGCGCTGAAGGCCGCGTTGGCACCGGCGAGCGCGCCCGCGAGTGGCGAGGGCGTCAGCGGATCGGTCACACGCGCCGCGCCTGGGCTTGATGCGCCAGGGCTCGATGCGCCGGAATGCGTCGGGGCGGAATTTGCGGTGGTGTTCATGGCTGGCAGCGTCTCGTTTTCAATTGTGCAGCACGCGATGGCTCAATGCCGGAAAATTGCGGCGCGCCTCGGCCTGGGCTGCGAGGTCGAGTGGCGCGCAGATCACGCCCTCGCCGCCGGCCTGCTGGGCCACGATGCGCCCCCAGTAATCGATGATCATGCTGTGCCCGTGGGTGCGCCGGCCGTTGGCGTGCTCGCCGCACTGGCCGCTGGCCACCACAGAGCAGAGGTTCTCGATCGCACGTGCGCGCAGCAGCGCTTCCCAGTGCGCTTCGCCGGTAGTGGCGGTGAAGGCCGCAGGCACCACCAACCACTGTGCGCCGGCATCCAGCAGCCGCCGGTACAGTTCCGGAAAGCGCAGGTCGTAGCAGATCGACAACCCCAGGCGGCCCGCCGGCGTGTCGAGCGCGACGATGTCGTGACCTGGCGCCATGTGCGCCGATTCGCGGTAGCTTTCCTTACGCTCGGGGAGGTCGACATCGAACAGGTGGATCTTGTCGTAGCGCGCTGCGCGCTCACCCTGCCGGTCGTAAACCAGGCAGGACTGCGCGATACGATCGCTTGGGCCATTGGCGATCGGCACCGAGCCGGCGACGATCCACAGCTGCAGTTCACGCGCACGACGCGCCAGGAAATCCTGCACCGGGCCAGTGCCATCGGTCTCGGCCAGCGCCCGCCGGTCGGCATCGCGGCGCGCCATCATCGAAAAATTCTCCGGCAGTACGGCCACGCACGCGCCCTGCGCCGCAGCGCTCTCGAGCAGGCGCCCGGCGGTGGCGAGATTGGCCGCGCGCTCTTCGCTCGAGCACATCTGCAGTGCGGCAACGATGCCGGGTGTGGGTGCGGTACTGCTCACGGCATTCAGGCTAGCACGACATCGAACTGTTCGAGACTGTAGAGCGCTTCGGCCTGCAGTCGCACCGGCCGGCCCACCTGCTGCTCGAGATCGGCCAGCACCGGAGCATCCTCAGCGAGCAGCCGCTCGACCACCTCGGGGTGCGCGAGGATCACGAGCTGCTCGACGCGAAACTGTGCGCTCTGGCGCAGCACCTCACGGTAGATCTCGTGGCAGATGGTCTCGGCAGTGCGCACGAACCCGCGCCCCTGACAGGTCGTGCAGGGCTCGCACAGCAGATGCTCGAGGCTCTCGCGGGTGCGCTTGCGTGTCATCTCCACCAGCCCGAGCGGCGAAACACTCGCGATCTGGTTCTGGGCGCGATCGCCGGCCAGCGCGCCCTGCAATGCGGCCAGTAGCTGTTCCCGGTGTGCAACGTCCTGCATATCGATGAAATCGACAATGATGATGCCACCCAGGTTCCGCAGCCGCAGCTGCCGGGCGATCGCCACCGTGGCCTCGAGATTGGTGCGATACACGGTATCTTCGGGGTTGCGATGACCGACGTAGGCGCCGGTGTTCACATCGATCGTGGTCATCGCCTCGGTCTGGTCGATCACGATGTAGCCGCCGGATTTGAGCGCCACCTTGCGATCGAGCGCGCGGCCGATTTCTTCCTCGACGCCGTGCAGCTCGAACAGTGGCGGCGCGCCGTTGTACTGCTCGATGCGCTCAACCGCCTCGGGCATGAAGGACTGCGCGAATTCGCGCAGGCGCGCATATTCCGCCGGCGCATCCACCAGCACACGGCGCACGTCGGCGCTGAGCTCATCGCGCAGCATGCGCGGCCCCAGCGCCAGGTCTTCGTGCACCAGTGACGCGCTGCTGACCCGGAGTTTCTGCTGGCGCACGTGTTCCCACAGCCGCGCCAGATACAGCATGTCGGCGCTCAACGCCTCGGGCGGTGCGCGATAGGCCGCGGTGCGGACGATATAGCCGCCCTTGCCACTCACCATGCCAGGCTGCACCGACTCGGGCGCCTGCGACTGCGCGTTTGCCATCAGCTCGCGCACCTGCACCCGTAATTGCTCGCGCGCCTCCGGGTCTTCGATGCGCGAAGACACCCCTACGCCCTGGCCGTAGGGCATATAGACCAGGAAGCGCGAAGGGAGCGAAATGAAGGTGCTGAGGCGCGCGCCCTTGGTGCCGAGCGGGTCTTTGAGCACCTGAACGAGAATTTCCTGCCCCGGCAAAATCAGCTCGCCGATATCCGGCACTGGCGGCACTGCCTCGGCTTCCGCTGGCACCACGCGCGCGATGTCGCTGGCATGCAGGAACGCGGTGCGACCCAGGCCAATGTCGATGAAGGCTGCTTGCATCCCCGGCAGCACCCGCGAGACCCTGCCCTTGTACAGATTCCCGACTAGGCCGCGGCGGCTGGCACGCTCAATATACAGCTCCTGAGTGGCGCCGTTATCGATCAGCGCGGCGCGGGTCTCGCGCGGCGTGACGTTGATCAGGATCTCGCGCATCAGGACGGCCCGGACGATTGAGCCGCGGCCTGCCAGCGCGGCACGCCGGCGGCATCGAGCAATGCCGCGGTCTCAAACAGCGGCAGGCCCATGACGCCCGAGTAACTGCCCTCGAGGCGTTCGACGAACACTGCGGCAATGCCCTGGATACCATAGGCGCCGGCCTTGTCCATCGGCTCGCCGCTATCCCAATAGCGCTCGATCTCTTCGGTATCGATGCGTCTGAAGGTCACGGTGCTGCGCGCGAGCCGCAGTGTCTCGCCGTGCTTGCCGACCAGTGCGACTGCGGTCAGCACGCGATGGCTGCGGCCCGCGAGCCGCGCGAGCATCGACAGCGCAGCATCGCGATCACCCGGTTTACCCAGCATGTCATCGCCAAGCACCACGGCGGTGTCGGCGCCCAGTACTGGGAGCTTCGAGGGGTGTTCGCGTTCGCGCACCTGGCGCGCCTTGGACAAGGCCAGCCGCTTGATGCAGGCCTCCAGGTTTTCGCGCGGCTCGCGCAACTCGGCGACCTGGGGCGCCGCGATGCGATGCGCCACGCCGATCTGCTGCAGCAAGGCACTGCGCCGTGGCGAGGCGGAAGCGAGGATCAAGTCGGGTTCAATCATGGTGCTCATTCGCGATGATAGGGGTGGCCGGCCAGCATTGTCGTGGCGCGATAGAGCTGCTCGGCGACCAGCACCCGCGCCAGCGCATGCGGCAGTGTCAGCGAGGATAGCGACCAGCGCAGCGCAGCGCGCTGCAGCACCGCCTCGCCCAGGCCATCGGCGCCGCCGATGATGAAATTCATGCGCTCACCGCTCTGGCGGCGCACCGCCAGCCACTCGCCCAGCTGCACGCTGCTGAACTGCCGGCCGCGCTCATCCAGCGCGATATTGAAACTGCGCGACTCGAGCAGCGCCAGGATGCGCTCGCTTTCCGTGGCCATCGCGCGGGCCGCGTCGCCGCGGGCACTGCGCCTGCCGGGTGGCACTTCGCACAGCTCGAGCGCTGCAGCGCCGCGCAGCCGGCGGGAATAATCGTTGAAAGCGACCTCGGCCCAGCCGCCCAGGCGTGTCCCCACGGCGATCACACGCCAGCGCATGGGCTCAGGGGCTCGGCGGCCTCGTGCCCGGCGGCGCCGCACGGCGCGCGGCGGCCGGCGCCTCCCAGAGCTGCTCGAGCGCATAGAACTCGCGCACTCGCGGCAGCATCACGTGCACCAGCACGTCCTGCAGGTCCACCAGCACCCACTCGGCACCCTGTTTGCCCTCGGTGCCCATCGGGCGGCGGCCGGAGGCCTTGGCACGCTCGATCACCAGTTCGGCCAGCGCGCGCACATGGCGATCGGAGGTACCGGAACAAACGATCATGGTGTCGGCAACATCGGTCAGGCCGCGCACATCGAGCACCTTGATGTTGACGCCCTTCATGTCGGTGAGGGCGCCGAGCGCGAGTTTTTCCAGCGCGATCAGCGCGGCGCTGCGCGGCAGCTTGCCGACGCGCCTGGGCGCACTGCGCGCGGGCTTGCCGGTGCCAGCCGCGCGCGCGGCGGAGCGCGCGGCGGGGCGCGCGGCGGGGCGATGGGATTTCCTGGCGGGAGATACTTTCTTGGCGGCGCGGGGCGGGCGGCGGCTGGTAGCCATGCGTGGGTCAGGACCTCGATATAAGGCTCAGGAACTGCGACGAGCATAGCACCCGCTGCCCATGATCAGCTCGCGGACCGCGTCGGGCACGAGGTAGCGCAGATCCCGCCCGGCCAGGATCAGCTGGCGCAATTCGGTCGAGGAAATCTCCAGTTGCGTGACCGCGTGGACGTAGACGCGGCCGGCGGCCGCCGCGTGCAGGTCGCGCACGCTCCCGGTGCCGCGATCGACCATCACTTCACCCAGCGGCCCTGTGATCGGCGCCTTCCAGCCCGGCCGGTGCGCCACCACCACGTGCGCGAGCTCGAAGATTTCGCGCCAGCGGTGCCAGTGCGGCATGCCGAGAAAGGCATCCATGCCCAGCAGTAGACATAATGAGCGCTCAGGGTACTCGCGGCGCAGGTCGAGCAGCGTATCGACCGAGTACGAGACGCCGGTACGGCGCATCTCACGATCGTCGGCCACGAAGGCGCTCTGGCCGGCGATCGCTCCCTGCACCATCTGCAGCCGCAGCGCAGGCGGCGCCAGCGAGGCATCGCGATGCGGCGGGTCACCGGTGGGGAGGAACCGCACCTGCGCCAGGCGCAGCGATTGCCACAATTCAAAGGCCGTGCGCAGGTGCCCGTAGTGGATGGGATCGAAGGTGCCGCCAAAGATGCCGATGGGCTCGCTCATGCACGCGCTCGAAGCTGCAACACCGCGCTGCGCGGCACCGGCAGTGTACGCTGCCCGCACAATTCCGCGCACAGCAGCGCCATTTCATCCCAGGCGCTGCCATGAGCGCGGCCCTTGGCGCAGCGATCGGCGCGCGTCGCGCGTGCCACCAGGCGCGCCAGCGGCAGGTTGCCCCCGCCCTGCTCGTGCATCGTCCGCACCAGCCACCACAGGATCCTGACCTCCTCGGCGCCTTCAGCACGGAGCCCGGCGAGCACCCGCAGTGCGCGCGTGGCATCACGCGCGGCCAGCGCATCCGTCAGCGACTTCACATCGAAGCGTGCACTGTCGCTCAGGGCCTCGGCCAGCTGCGCGGCATCGAGCACCGTGCCTGCGCCGTAGCGCAGCAGCAGTTTGTCGATCTCCTGGCGGGCCGCCAGCAGGTTACCCTCGGTGGCCTCGGCCAGCAGCGCGATCGCCTCGTCACTGGCATTGAGGCCCGCAGCGCGCATTCTCTGACGCAGCCAGGCAGGGAGCCGCGCGGCTTCGATCGGCCACAGCGGCAGCCATACGCCGCGCTCCTGCACCGCCCGCACCCACTCGCTCCCCTGCACATCGCGATCGAGGCGGTTGGTGATCACGATCAGCAGCAGGTCATCGCCGGCGGTGGCGATCAGCTTCAGCAGCGAGGCCGCACCATGGCCGGGCTTGCCGCCGGGCATGCGGATCTCGAGGATGCGGCGGCTCGCGAACAGCGACAGGGTCTGCGTGGCTCCCAACGCTTCTTCCCAAACCGCGGCACTGCGTTCGATGAACAGCTGCAGGCGCTCATCGAAACCAGCAGCACGCGCGGCGGTGCGAATCGCATCGAGTGCTTCCATGCTCAGCAGCGGATCGTCACCCGACACCAAATAGACTGGCGCCAGCCCACCCGCAAGCTGACCGGCAAGTTGCTCGGCTGTTATTTTCAAGGGACTGTGCTTTGGATTTAAATCTGACCGGCGCGTGTCCGCACCGCCAGGAGTTGCATGCTGCCAGCCTAAAGGCTGGCGCGTCATTTTTCCACCGCCGCCGGCATGCGGGCAATGCTGCACCCCGGCCCCGTGACGTGTCACAGCGCCGCTGGCGTGCCATGATTGCGCGGGCACACTCTGAGGTGAAATCGATGCCCCATTCCCGCTCCGTATGCAGCCTAGCCTGGTGCTCGCTGCTGATGCTGTGTGCGGCCTGCAGCGGACCAGCACCTACCCCGCCGGCGCCTGCGCCCGATCTGAGTGAGGCGGATATCCAGACGCTGCAACAGCGGATGGCGCAAGGATCCTTGAGTTCACGCGCGCTCACCCAGTGGTACCTGGATCGCATCGCCGCCGTCGATCGCGCCGGCCCACGGTTGAACGCGATCATCGCCCTCAATCCCGATGCGCTGGCGAGCGCCGATGCGCTCGATGCCGAGCGGCGCGCCGGCAAGCTGCGCGGGCCGCTGCATGGCATCCCGATACTGCTGAAAGACAACATCGACACGGCCGATGGCGAGCCGACCACGGCAGGTTCACTGGCACTGGCCACTGTGCCGGCACATCAGGATGCGCAGATCGTGCGCCGGCTGCGGGCCGCGGGCGCGGTGATCCTCGGTAAGACCAATCTCAGCGAGTGGGCCAACTACCGCAGCAAACGCTCGAGCAGCGGCTGGAGTGCAGTGGGCGGCCAGACCCGCAATCCCTACGTGCTCGATCGTACGCCCTGTGGTTCGAGCGCCGGTTCGGCGGTAGCAGTATCGGCAAATCTGGCCGTCGCAGCGATCGGCACTGAGACCGACGGTTCGATTGTCTGCCCGTCTTCCATCAACGGCATCGTGGGCTTCAAGCCGACACTCGGACTGGTGAGCCGCCAGGGCATCGTCCCCATTGCCCACAGCCAGGACACCGCGGGACCCATGGCTCGCACGGTAGCCGACGCCGCGCTGCTGCTCGATGCGATTGCCGGCAGCGATCCCGCGGACGCCGCCACCGCCGCGGCTGACGCGCATCGTGGGCAATACCGTGCCGCACTGGCACAGGCCACGCTGCGCGGGCGCCGCATCGGCATCCTGCGCAGTGTCGGCGGCAATGACGATCGCGGCCAGCCGATACTCGCCGCAGTCATCGCCACTTTGCGCGCCCAGGGCGCCCTGGTGATCGACCCGGTCGTGCTGCCGCACGATGGCGAGTACGGCAAGGATGAAGATCTGGTGCTCGCCTACGAGTTCAAAGCCGATCTCGCGCAGTACCTGCGGCGGCGCGCCATACCAGGCCTGCAGACGCTCGCCGATGTAATTGCGTTCAACGAGCACGAGGCGGCTCGCGAGCTCACCTGGTTCGGACAGGACACCATGATCAAAGCGCAGACCAAGGGTACGCTCACGGCGCCCGAGTACCGCGCGGCGTTGCAGCGCTCCAAACGGCTCGCCGGTCCGCAGGGCATCGACGCGGCGCTGCATGCCCACCGGCTGGATGCGCTGCTCGCGCTGACGCAGAGCCCCGCCTCGACTATTGATCTGGTGAACGGCGACAACTGGAACGATGCCTTCGGCAATTCCGCGCCGGCGGCCGTCGCCGGCTATCCGAATGCTACCGTGCCCGCAGGATTCATACACGGCCTGCCCGTCGGCGTCTCATTCATCGGTGGCGCCTGGCAGGATGCCCAGGTGCTGGCGCTCGCGCACGCGTTCGAGCGCGCACACGCCGCGCGCCGCATGCCGCGGTTTCTGCCCACGCTTTGAGCGCCGCGTGCAGCGCACGGTGCGTGCCGCTGCACTGCTTGCCGCGCATCAGCCTCAGGATTAGTCTTGCCGCATGCCTACACTTTTTGAACGCATCATCAAGGGCGAGCTGCCGGCCGACATCATCTATCGCGATGAGCGCGTCACGGCCTTTCGCGACATCCATCCGCGTGCACCGGTGCATATCCTGATCGTACCCAACAAGATGATTGCCACCGCCAACGACATCGCCGATGAAGACGAGGCGCTGATCGGTCACCTGTATACCGTGGCGCGCGACCTCGCAAAACGTGAGGGCATCGCCGAGCACGGCTACCGGCTGATCGTGAATTGCAACGCGCACGGCGGGCAGGAGGTCTACCACCTGCACCTGCATCTGCTAGGCGGTCGGCCGCTGGGCGCCATGGTGAGTTCCGAGGAGCGCCCCACGTGAGCGGCGCTGACGGGCTCTACCCGCCGATCGCCGCCTACCGGCGCGGCATGCTGCGTGTCTCGCCACTCCATGAGCTGTATTTCGAGGAGAGCGGCAACCCCAGGGGGAAACCCGCGGTGTTCCTGCACGGCGGTCCCGGAGGCGCGGTCGGCGCCGCCATGCGCCGCTTTTTCAATCCACGCAAATACCGCATCATCCTGTTCGATCAGCGCGGCTGCGGGCGCAGCCGGCCGCATGCCTCGCTGGTCGATAACACCACCTGGCACCTGGTGGCCGACATCGAAGCGCTGCGCGAGCATCTGAAGATCAGGCGCTGGCAGGTGTTTGGCGGCTCCTGGGGCTCGACGCTGGCACTGGCCTACGCGCAGCGGCATCCGGAACGCGTCACCGAACTGGTGCTGCGCGGTATTTTTCTGCTGCGCCGCTCGGAACTTCATTGGTTCTACCAGGATCCACTCGGCGCCGCCTCGCTGTTTCCGGATCTGTGGGAGCAGTACTGCGAACCGATTCCGCGCGCTGAGCGCGGGGACATGATGGCCGCCTACTATCGGCGTCTCACCTCACGCAGCGCCGCGGTGCGTGTGCGCGCCGCGCGCGCCTGGTCGTTGTGGGAAGCGGCCACCAGCTACCTGCAGGCCGGCAAAGCCGCGATCGCCAAGTTCGATGACGCCGACTATGCCGCGGCCTTCGCGCGCATCGAGTGCCACTACTTCGTGAACGGCGGTTTTCTGAAGGATGAAGACCAGCTGCTGCGCGACGTGCGACGCATCCGCCATATACCTGGCGTAATCGTGCAGGGACGTTACGACGTGGTCTGCCCCGCGCGCAGTGCCTGGGATCTGCATCGCGCCTGGCCCGAAGCGGATCTGCAGCTGGTCGGAGATGCCGGGCACTCGGCCTTCGAGCCCGGCAACAGCCGCGCACTCGTCGCCGCCACCGATCGGTTCGCAGGCAAGCGCGTCGCCCGTCGGCGCGTCCGGCGCTGAGTCAGGCGCCGCGGCCTGCGAGTCGTTGCTTGCGGCGGCAAGCGTTGAATCGCTGCAGCAGCTCTGCATAGAGCGCATCGCTGGTCGCGCCGATCGCCAGCCAATCGTACACCAGCGCTTCGAGCGCCACGCTGACTTCGGCGCGCGCCTGACCCAGGCCTTTCAGCAGCTGCTGTAGCTGGTATTCGCGACGCAACGGCTGATCGGGCTCTGGCGTGGCGGTATCGGTGAGCAACTCGGCGCGGATGCACAACATGCGCAACGCCGCCTCGTTCGCGGCGATATCGGATAGCGCAGCGCGCGCGAGTTCTGATTTCAGCGTCGGCAGCGCGCCCTTCGGCCAGGGCCGTTCGCCATCGAGGTAGCTCGCAGCTTCGAGTTTGCGCGCCTCGAGCACTTCGCTCGCGGCACTCTGCGCAACGCCGAGCCGGTATTGCCGGATCAGGTTGCCGGCCTCGAGCACGTGCTCCCAGGCCTGGAGCTTGTCGTGCGCCCGCGCCTGCACCAGCTTGTACTGGCCGCGCTCCTGCGCCGTCTCGAAGCGCCCGCGCAGTGCGCGCGCACTCGCCATCGGCAACTCGCCCAGCGCCACGAATTTCTCGCGCAGCGCCGGCAGACCCTTGATACCCGCGATCAGCTCAGGCCCGCTCAGCGTCAGCACCTGTTCAGCTTCGACGCACAATGCCACAGCCTGCGCACTGCTGGCGGCCAGCGCCGACTGCTGTTCGCTGTGTTGCTGCTGGCGCCGCGCGAACACCGCATCGCAGTGCTGGCGGAATTCTTCCCACAGCCGCTGGCTTTCATCCTGGGCCACCAGACCCACCTGCTGCCACGCCTGCTGCAGACGTTTCACATCCTCGGCGGCCTGGCGGCCATCCTCCGTCGTCAGCAGCTGCTGCGCACGCGCGATCAGCGCGCGCTTGGCATCGGCGTTGCTGACGTATTCGGCGTTGAGCCGTGTCTGCAGCGCGGCGGTCAATGCTTCGAACGCTTCCTGTACGGGCTTGTTCGCGGCGCGCTCCACCGGCTGCAATGTCCGCCACTGCTGTGTGGATTCACGCAACGCCCGCGCTACCTCGCGCCAATCGGTGTGCTCGCCCTGCTGGCGCGCACTGAAATCCTCGAGCCGCTGCAACAACGCACGGCGGCGCTCGAGATTGTCCGCACGCTGCGCGGCCTGGGCGGCGAAGAATTCGCGGCAGGGCTCGTAAGCCGATTGCGCCGCCGCGTGGAAGCGCTCCCACTCGGCCTGGGTATCCTCGGTGCCACCCTTGCTGATCAGTTTCCACTCGTCCTGCATGCGCTTGATGCGATCGGCCAAAGCCCGCGGCGCTTCGCCGCTGCCGATGAGCGACTCCATCTGTTCGATCAGTTCGGTGCGCTTGGGCGCCACCACGAAACTGCGCCAGTCCTGCAGTACGCCCAGCTGCGCATCGAAGCTCTGCAACTGCGAGCCAAGCTGCGCGGGCACTTTTCCCAGCGCGACCAGCTTGCCCTCGAGGGCGCGGCGCATGCCCGCGGCCTGGCGCGAATGCCCGGCCGCCAGGGTGTTCTGCGCACGACGGAACAGCGCCGTCACCTGGCGCAACGCCGCCGCCGTGGCCTCCTGCTGCTTCAGCCGCGCCTGGTCCCAGGCATCCAGCGCCGCGGTGGCAGCCTGGGCACCCTCAGGGATCTGCTCGCCCAACAGCGCCACGTGAGTCAGGGCCCGCCGCAAGCTGCGACTGCGCTGATCATTCAGGTCCGCGACCTGCTGCGCCACCGTGCCGTGGCGTGCGAGCTCGGCATGCAGTGCGGCGATGGCCTCACCAAGCTGGTGGTAGCGTGCGAGTTCGTACTCACCAGGCGCGTTGAGTCCGGAGAGTTCCTGCCAGCGCGTCGCATGTGCCGCCAGCACCGCGGCAGGATCCTCAATCCCTGCGCCGTACAGGCCAGACAGCAATGCCTGCAACGCCTCCAGTATCTGTCGGCGTTCAGGAGGCGCATTGGCGATCGCGGCCACGCGCGCCAATTCATGGGCAATCTGCTGTTGCTGACGGGCAATCAGATGGCGACTGCGCGCCAGCCCCGCCTCGGCCCTGGCCACCAGCTCGGGTGGCGCGTCGGCTGCCAGCGCCTGCCACTGCGCGTCCAGGTGATCGACGGCCAGCACGTAAGCGCTGTTGACCGGCTGCAGTATGTGACGCTCGATGCTCGTACACAGCGTGAGCATCGCGGCCTGATGATCGGCGACCGCGCGCCGCTCCGCCGAGATCGCATCGCGTTTCTGCTTGACCACCCGATAGACGTTCTTGTCCTTGCCCCGCGCATCCTTTGACAGGCGAGCGAGCGTGGCCGGGTCATGCACGCGCTCGGCCGCGAGGCGTCGCAGAGCTGGGGTGGCCCCGCCGATCGCGAGATCGCCGAGCAGCACCTGATCGTCGATGGCGTCCAGGGCCTGCGGCAGCAGGCTCGTGTCGCCGCAATACGCGAGTACCGACAGCAGCGCCGTGTTGTGCCCGTCGTGCACGGACAGCTCAGCCAGTGTCAGGGTGCCGCCATCGAGCAACTGCGCCAGCCGGTGCTGTGCGGCGCGTTGGGTGTCGCCTGACGCGGCCACATCGCCCCCGGTGCCGCTCAGGCCGGCCATCTCATACAAGGCGGTGCCAGCTTCGAGCTGCGCAGCCGCGTCGGGCACCTCCGGGTGCGAGGCCTGCCCGGCTGCCTGCGGGTGCGATGGTTTTGGGGCGCTGGCCGCCGGCCGCAGCAGGCGCGATATCACGGTCATGGTTTCTAAGGGGTCCTGGATCGTCGGGGGCGCCGGGCAGTCTAGTGGCTGGGCTAGCTTTCGCGCAACGCGCCACTGGGCGCCCCGGCCGCGTCAATGATGCCTTCCCGCAACAGCCAGGCCCGTGCATCCCCGGCATCGGTCTCGAACCAGCGCTGGGCGCTGCCCAGCCTGAAACTGTAGCCCCACTCGTCCATGTCGTGCCAGGTGGCCGCGCGGCCGTAGTCGCGGATGGCATCGGCCAGCAGCACTTGCAGATAGCAGACGGCGTTCTCCTCCGGGTCATCGCCCCCGGCGTCACGCACCAGGCCCACGCGCCGCTCCGGCGTCATGCAGATGTAGTGCGCAGCCTCGTGCAGGATTGAATGCAGCGGCGTATCGGCGCGCGCCAGCAGGGTGCTGCCCAGCAACCCCGCCTCGCGCTCACCCCAGTAGGAACCGGGGATTTCCTGCTCGGGTGCGACCGTGCGCAGGTCGAGCCCGTAGCGCGCCAGCAGGCGCGCCACGGCGCTCCGGTCGCTCTCGGCCAGTCGCAGCATGGGCCGCCGCAGTAATGCTCGCCCGGCAGCGCCTCAGATCATGCCGCAGGCCACGCGCGGCCCCGAATTACCCGAGGGCTGCGTCGTGTAGTCATCAGCCTTGCCATGCACCACCAGGCTCCGCCCCTTGATGCTGGTCGGACCCTCGCCGAGCGTCACACCGCTGATCACGGTATCGATACTGGCCACGCCGTGCGCGTCGGCCCTGAGGCTCGGCAGGTCACCCGCGTGGTGGATCGCCGCATTCGCGGCGCCATGCGCGGTGCCGCCGGGATTGAAATGTCCGCCGGCACTGCTGGCATCGGCGGCCGAGCAATCGCCTTTCTCATGGATGTGAAAGCCGTGCTCGGAATAGATTTCCAGACCGTGTATGGAGCCGCGCAGCCGCACCTCACCACGGTGTTCGGTGATTTTCATCGTGCCGCTGATAGTGCTGCCCGATCTGGATTCGAGCGTGACGGTCGAGTCACGGTGTTTCGGGCCGCTGGCGCAGCCACAGAGTGCGCCGATGCCAACGCCGAGTGCCAACAGGATGCGGATTGCGTGCATGCGAATCTCCTCAGGAAAAACGGTACCGATGGCCACCACAGAACCGGCAGTATTACAGAAAATCGGGGCGATGCTGAGTCCGGCCCGCAGCGGCTGGCCGATGCCAGGCACAAGGACAAAGATTAGCGACGGCGCACTGCGTTCCAATATGATGCCTGCCCATAAATTGCGGTGGCCGTAGGCTACCCAGAACAAGACCAGGGAGGGTTAGGCGTTGAGCGTGCCGGCGAGCAGTATCCTGTGGCGAAAGCCGGCGCAGCTGGTGCCTGCCGACGCCGTCTCCGGCGAATCGCTCCGTGGCGCTGTCAATGGCGCGTTCGCAGATCATTTCCCTGCGGTGCCGGCCATCAGTCTGGCAGGGTGGCCTGCCTTTCTGCGTGACCGTGGCGTGGATTTGCCGCTCAGCACGCTTCTCGTCCGGGCCGGCGAGGTCCATGCCTTCGCGCTACTCACGCCTCGGCCGCAAAAACGCACGCGCATTGCGCTCTTCGGCACCGTCCCTGGGCAGCGCCGCAGCGGCCTGGCGGCGCAACTACTGGACGCAGTACTCGCCAGGGCCAATGTGCGGCGTGAAACCTCGGTAGAGCTCGAGGTCGTTGCGCAAAACCACCCGGCAATGAAGGCCTGCTGGGCACGCGGCTTCAAACCGCTGGGTCGACTGTTTGGATTTTCGTCCAAAGGTCATGAGCGCGTGCGCACGACGGGCGGACCGGAGGAACCCGTCGTGACGCGCGTGTCCTGGCAGGAAGCGACGGAATGGCTCCGGGATCTGGATGCGCTCGATGCGGCGGAGCTTCCGTGGCCGGTCAGTGCGCCGGCCCTGCCCGCACGCCGCTCCGTTCAAGCCTGGCAGTGCGAGCGCGCGCAGCTGGTGTTCGAGACCGTGGCGGGGGTCAGGGTCGCGGTACGTAGTCTAGTGGACCGCGATCCCGATCAGCGCGGCGCAGCGCAGCTGCTCAGCACCTTGCGCGAGCACTACCCGGACGCGACCTTCAGCACGCTACCGGTCTTTCGTCAGGACGGTGCCGCGCGCGCTTTCGAGGCCAACGGCTGGAAGCGCCTGACGCACTATCAATGGTGGCTGCACTGGTCGCTATGCGGCTGAGGCCTGGCAGCGCCTGGCAAGCACACCGCAACGGCCATCGGACCGCACACCGTCAGCCACGCTTGCGCGAACACGCCCGCTCGGCCATGTCGCGCGCAAATGCCAGATCCTTTTTGTCCAGTCCGCAACTGGGAAAGCCGTCGAGCATTTGCTCGGACCGCTGCTCGACCTTGGCTCTCTCGTCGACGGACATCGCGCGGCGCTGCTCGTCCAGAAGTTTTTGATACCGCAGCCACCAGCGTTGCACGTAGCCAATCTGCCAGTGCCCATCCACTTTTGACAGCAGCAGGCCGATCGCACCCTGGCCCTTGTGCGTCTCCACCCAGACCTGATCGGTGCATTTTTCGCCGTCTTCACATGGGCATCCGGTAACAACCGCGCCGATGCTGATCCACTCCTTTCCAGCGACCTCGGCGGCGCCGTTCGAGACTTCCTTGGTCTCTTCGTCGCTGATATTGAGGTATCGCAAGGGGCTGTCACGGCGCCCCGGGCGGACTTCTATCACCCGACTTTCCAGCACATCGCGCTGGTACATTTTGGTCATGGATGCGCACCAATCAGTCATGACCCCCGCGCGGATCATGCCCGACAGCAGCAACAGCGCGAGCAACACGGGTGATGTGCGCACGAAGCAACGCCACAATCTCAGCCAGCGCTTTGTAGGGTGTTGGTTCATGGGCCTGTCATCGCGGCATAGCTGTCGGCAGTCGCGGCGCTCTGCACTGCGGCTTGCGCCCGCTACAACGCTGCAAAGCGCCGCATCAGCAGCGCCACCAAGTCATCGGCCAGCGCCTCGGTAAGCACTTCGCGTTCGCGCTCCTTGGCCAGCAGCGTGCGCTGATCGAAGCTGTATTCGCGCGTCAGCGTGTGCTCTTCGGGCGCCATCAGCTCGCGCCCCTGCGACTCGACCGACACGCGCACGCGATAGCTGAGTTCAAAAGCCGTCGGGATGTTGAACCCGGACACCGACAGCACGCGCTCTGATGTACTGTCCTCGATGATACGGATGGTCGCGGCGCCGGGCACCTCGGCATCGAGTCGGGTGCCGCTGTTGAGCAGTGCGGCACGCAGGCCGTGACTGAAATCGCTCTGCGCATCGACCGCTTCGAGATGTGCACTGGCGAGACTGCGCGGTAGCTTGTTGCTGCCCTCGAGATGAAAGCCGCAGCCGCCCAGCGCCGCGCCCGCGATCAGCGCGGCAGCACAGCGCACGATGCGGATCGCCGTGGCGTTCACAGCACGATGTTCACGAGCTTGCCAGGCACATACACCACACGTTTCGGCACGGCAGTGCCTACGAAGCGCTGGACCGCGGTATCGGCCAGCGCCGCGGTAGCGGCAGTGGTTTCGTCGGCGCCGGCCGGCACCTCCACGCGCGCGCGCAATTTGCCGTTCACCTGCACGATCAGCTCCACGGTCTGCTGCGCCATCGCGGCCGCGTCGGGCGTCGGCCAGGGTTCGTCGATCAGCGCGCGCTGGTGGCCGAGTTCCAGCCACAGCGTATGACAGATATGCGGCACCATCGGCGAGAGGCACAGCACCGCCATCTCCAGCGCCTCGTGGCGCACGACGCGCGCTGCGGGATCACCGGCCGGAAAGCGGCCGACCGCATTCAGCAGTTCCATCACCGCTGCAATCGCGGTGTTGAACACGCGCCGGCGACCGATGTCGCCCGTCACGCGTGCCAGTGTCTGGTGCGTCATGCGTCGCAACGCGGCGGCTTCGCGGCTCAGCGTCGACGGCAACGCGCTCGGCAATGGGCCCGGCAGCGGGCCTTCCACCACGTGGTCGTAGACCGCCTTCCACAGCCGGCGCAGAAAGCGTGACTGGCCCTGCACCCCATCTTCCGACCACTCGAGCGTCTGCTCCGGTGGCGCGGCGAACATCGTGAACAACCGCGCCGTGTCAGCGCCGTACTGTTCCACCAGGCCCTGCGGATCGACGCCGTTGTTCTTGGACTTCGACATCGTGCCGAGGCCGCCGTATTCGACCGCCTGCCCATCTTCGATCAGTACTGCACTGACGCGCGTGCCGGCAGTGTCGAATTTCACTTCGACGTCGGCTGGATTCAGAAACTGGCGGCGGCCGGCGGCCGGCTGCCGATAGTAGATGTGATTCAGGACCATGCCCTGCGTCAGCAGCGCCCTGAAAGGCTCGTCGAGCTTGAGCAGCCCCAGATCGCGCATCGCCCGCGTCCAGAAGCGCGAATACAGCAGATGCAAAATGGCGTGCTCGATGCCGCCGATATATT
>JAYUZE010000094.1:0-5136 GCA_043752035.1 Gammaproteobacteria bacterium | reverse complement strand
GCGACTCAGCAATACAGTAGCCATCGCCAGCAGACCCTCATTGCGGCCCAGGAACCCCAGGTGCTCGGTGGTGGTCGCCTTCAGATTGATGCACTGAATATCGACGCCCAGCATCGTGGCGATCGCGTGACGGATTTTCTCGCGCCACGGCGCCAGGCGCGGCTGTTGCGCCACCAGCGTGAGATCGGCATTGACCACGCGCAGCGAGCGGCGCTCGAGCATCGCGAGCGCGGCAACGACGAAGCGCCGACTGTCGGCACCGCGCCACTGCGGATCGCTATCGGGAAAATGCTCGCCTATATCGCCCAGGCCCGCAGCACCGAGCAGCGCATCGACCAGCGCGTGCAGCAGCACATCGCCATCGGAGTGCGCCACTATGCCGCGCGTGTGCGGGATGCGCACGCCGCCCAGCACCAGGCTGTCGCCCGGCCCGAAAGCGTGTATGTCTAGGCCGCTGCCGACCCGGAAATCTGTGCTCACATTTCCCCCTCGGCGGCAGCAGCAGCGCGCCCCGCCAGCAGCGCTCCGGCTAACGCCAGATCCTCGGCGGTAGTGATCTTGATGTTACTGAAGCGGGCCGCGACCAGCAGCGGCTGCAGGCCCAGCCACTCGAAGCTCTGGGCCTCATCGGTCGGTGCAAGGCCTGCAGCCAGCGCGCTGCGCAGCGCACTGCACAGCGCCAGGTAGCGAAACATTTGCGGCGTCTGAGCCTGCCACAACCGCTCGCGATCGATGGTTTGCGCGCAATTTGCGCCTGCGTCGGCGGGACTTGCACTGCCGGCCTGCTTGATGGTGTCGCTGACGCGCACGGCCAGCAGCGCACCCACCGCGTGCCCCTCGCCCGCCTGCAGCAACCGGTTCAGGTCGGCAGGGCTCAGGCAGGGCCGGGCCGCATCATGCACCAGCACCCAGTCGTCGGGCGCCGCGCGCGTTGCCAGCGCCATGAGTCCGCACAGTACCGAATCGCAACGGCGCGCACCGCCGGCGACCCGCAGCAGGCGGGTATCGCCATCGACATTGATCGTGACGCTCTTGAGCTCCTGTGCGCCGAGCACCACCGCCGCGCCTGCGCAGCGCTCATCGTCGAGAAAGGGCCGCAGCGCCAGATCCATCACCGTGCTGCCGGCCAGCGCCGAGAACTGCTTGTGCTGTGCGCCGCCGAAGCGTTGACTGCTACCCGCCGCGGGCATCACCAGCCAATAGCGCACGGCGCGCCTCAGCGCGCCGCCGTGCGCGCCGGTGTTGCCACCGCCGGCGGCGAATCCAGCGGCGCACGTGTGTGAGCCTCGGGCGGCACCACCTGGAAGAAGGTCTCGTTGCTGCCGATCATGCCCAGGTCGGTGCGGGCCCGCTCTTCCAGTGCCACATAGCCCTGCTTGAGATCATGCACTTCGGCGCTCAGCTGGCGGTTGCGCTCCGACAGCCTGAGATTGTCGGCCTGCTGTGTTGCCACCGCCGACTTCAGGCGCAGCACTTCGCTCAAACCATTGCCGGAGATCCACAGCCGGTATTGCAGCAGCAGCAATACGGACGCGAGCGCGGCAGCAAACCATTTCATGGCGGAAGCCTAGCAGAATTGCCTGCAGGCCCGCCAACGCCGCGGTAGCCGTGGTGGCTCACAATTTGATCGGAAAAGCATCGCGCCCGGCATAGCGTGCCTTCGCGCCCAATTGCTCTTCGATGCGCAGCAGCTGGTTGTACTTTGCTACGCGATCGGAGCGCGACATCGAGCCAGTCTTGATCTGCGTGGCCGCAGTCGCCACGGCAATATCGGCGATGGTCGTATCCTCGGTCTCGCCCGAGCGGTGTGAGACTACCGAGGCGTAGTGCGCCTGATCGGCCATTTCGATCGCCGCCAGGGTCTCGGTGAGCGTACCGATCTGGTTGGGTTTGATCAGGATCGCATTGGCGATGCCGCGCGCGATACCCTCGGCCAGGATCTTGGTGTTGGTGACGAACAGGTCGTCGCCAACGAGCTGCAGTTTGCGACCCAGCTCGGCGGTCAGGTGCGACCAACCGGCCCAGTCCGCCTCGCCCATGCCATCCTCGATGGTGATGATCGGGTAGCGCGCGGCCAGATCCGCCAGATAACGCGTGAACTCGGCCGAGGAAAAACTGCGATGCTCGGCGGCGAACTCGTACTTGCCGTCGCGAAAGAATTCGGTGCTGGCCACATCGAGTCCGAGGTAGATATCGCGTCCGGGCTTGTAGCCGGCCTGCTCGATGGCCTGCAAAATAGTCTGCAGCGCCGCCTCGTTGGAGGGCAGATCCGGAGCGAAACCGCCCTCGTCGCCCACCGCCGTGCTCATGCCCGCTTCGTTGAGGATTTTCTTCAGCGTGTGAAAGATTTCCGCGCCATAGCGCAGCGCTTCGCGGAAGCTGGGCGCGCCCACCGGCAGGATCATGAATTCCTGGATATCCAGGCTGTTGTTGGCGTGCGCCCCGCCGTTGATGATGTTCATCATCGGCACCGGCAGCAGCGGCGCGCGCTGGCCGCCGAGGTAGCGATAGAGCGGCTGGCCGGCATCGCGGGCCGCCGCGTGGGCATTGGCCAGTGAGATCGCCAGCAATGCATTGGCGCCCAGACGCCCCTTGGTCTCGGTGCCGTCGAGCTCGATCATGCGGGCATCGAGGCCGGGCTGATCATCGGCATCGCGGTTCAGCAGCGCGGCGCGCAGCACCGTGTTCACATTCTCGACCGCCCTGGTGACGCCCTTGCCGCCATAGCGCTTCTTGTCGCCATCGCGCAGTTCGACCGCCTCGCGCGAGCCGGTAGAGGCCCCCGACGGCACGGCAGCCCGACCCTGCACGCCATTGGCGAGCGTGACTTCGGCTTCTACGGTGGGGTTGCCACGCGAATCGATGATCTCGCGGGCGTGGATCTCGGCAATGCGGCTCATAAACTGCTTTCCTCGAAGGGTCGTGACTTGGCGGCCAGGTCGAGCTGCCTGAGCGTGGTGAGCAGGCTCTCCATGCGGTCCAGCGGCCAGGCGTTGGGGCCATCGGACAGCGCCTGCTCGGGTCGCGGATGCGTCTCCATGAATACGCCGGCCACGCCCGCGGCGACCGCCGCGCGCGCCAGCACCGGCACGAATTCTCGCTGCCCGCCCGAGACGCCGGCGCCCGCACCGGGCAACTGCACCGAATGCGTGGCATCGAAGATCACCGGGCAGCCGGTCTTGCGCATGATCATCAGCGCGCGCATGTCGGTGATCAGATTGTTGTAGCCAAAACTGAAACCGCGCTCGCACACCATGATCGAGTGGTTGCCGCTCGAGCGCGCCTTGTCGACCACCTGCTGCATTTCCCAGGGCGAGAGGAACTGGCCCTTCTTGATGTTCACAGGCTTGCCGGCGCCGCACACGCGTAGGATGAAATTGGTCTGGCGACACAGGAAGGCCGGCGTCTGCAGCACATCGACCACGGCCGCGACTTCATCGATCGGGGTGTCTTCGTGCACATCGGTGAGCACCGGCACCTTGAACTGGCGGCGCACGCCCTCGAGGATCTTCAGGCCCTGCGCCAAGCCCGGCCCGCGGAAGCTCCCGACCGAGGAGCGATTGGCCTTGTCGAAGGAAGCCTTGAAGACGTAGGGAATGCCAAGCTTCGCAGTCAACTCGCACAGCCGACCCGCCACTTCCTCCACCAGCGCCGCCGATTCGATGACACAGGGCCCCGAGATCAGCAGCAGCGGTTGATCGAGGCCTACTTCGTAGCCGGCCAGCTTCATGCGCTGGCGGCGGCCGGCAGCTGCGCAGTGCGATAGGCGCGCGCCGCGCGTACGAAACCGGTGAACAGCGGATGCCCATCGCGCGGCGTGGAGGTGAATTCCGGGTGGAACTGCGTCGCCAGGAACCAGGGGTGCGAGGGCAGCTCGATGATCTCCACCAAGCCATCGGGCGACAGGCCGGAGAATTTCAGCCCGGCACGCCGGAACTCTTCCATGTAGGTGTTGTTGAATTCGAAGCGATGGCGGTGACGCTCGTGGATCAGATCGTTGCCGTACAGCTCGCGCGCCACCGAGCCCGCGGCCAGCCGCACCTCCTGCGCACCCAGGCGCATGGTGCCACCAAGCGCTACCGATGCGTCGCGCTGCTGCGCGCCGCGCATCTGGTCCTGCCACTCGGTGATCAGCGCGATCACCGGGTGGGTGGTGGCGCGGTTGAATTCGGTGCTGTGCGCATCTTCATGGCCCAGCACATGACGCCCATGTTCTATGATCGCCAGCTGCATCCCCAAGCAGATGCCCAGGTACGGAATGCGCTGTTCGCGCGCGCAGCGCACCGCCTGGATCTTGCCCTCGATGCCGCGCTCGCCGAAGCCGCCGGGCACCAGGATCGCGTCCATGCCGGCGAGCGCGCCGACCCCGTCGCGTTCGATATCGGTAGATTCGAAATAGTGCACGCGCACCCGGGTGTGGCTCTTGAGTCCCGCGTGCATCAGCGCTTCGTTCAGCGAGATGTAGGAATCGCGGATTTGCACATATTTGCCGACCATCGCGATGTCGACCTGGCCGTCGCTGCTGTTGCGCGCACCGACCACCTGACGCCAGTCGCTGAGATTCGCCGCCGGCGCCTCGATGCGCAGCTTGTCGACCACGATGTCGTCGAGCCCCTGATCGTGCAGCAGCAGCGGAATCTTGTAGATGTCATCGGCATCGACCGCCGAGATCACCGCGCGCTCTTCGACGTTGGTGAACAGCGCGATCTTGCGGCGCTGTTCCTCGGGGAGCGTCGCGTGCGCGCGGCACAGCAGCACGTCGGGCTGAATGCCGATCGAGCGCAGCTCCTTCACGGAATGCTGCGTCGGCTTGGTCTTGATCTCGCCCGACCCGCCGACCACCGGCACCAGGGTCAGGTGGATGTAGACCACGTGATTGCGGCCCAGCTCGACGCCAAGCTGACGTATCGCCTCCAGGAACGGCAGCGATTCGATGTCGCCCACGGTGCCGCCGATCTCGACCATGCAGACATCGGCATCGCCCGCGCCCATGCGGATGCTGCGCTTGATCTCATCGGTGATGTGCGGAATCACCTGCACCGTAGCGCCCAGGTAATCGCCACGCCGCTCCTTGGCAATCACGCGCTCATAGATGCGCCCAGTAGTGAAATTGCTGTGCCGGCCGGTGGTGGTGCG
>JAYUZE010000093.1:0-4074 GCA_043752035.1 Gammaproteobacteria bacterium | reverse complement strand
CTGAAGAGCGCCTACGCGCGCCTGCCACTGGCGGAAATCATCAGGTTGCCCGACGGTGGCTTCGGCGCCGAGCTGATGACGCATCTACGGGCTACCGCGCGGCAACTCGGTCTGGCCGTGCTCGATGCGCGCGTGCAGCGCATCAATACCACTGAAGATGTGGCGAATGCGATTTTCAACCGCATGCAAGCGGCGTTTGCGGCCCAGGCTGGGCAGATTCGCGCCGAGGGCTCCGCCGATGCCGGGCGCATCCGCGCCGAGGCCGAGCGCAACCGGGCCGAGATCCTGGCGAACGGCAGCCGTGACGCCCAGCGCCTGCGCGGCGAGGGCGACGGGCAGGCGGCGCTGATCTACGCGCGTGCCTACGGTCGCAGCCCCGAGTTCGCGAATTTTTATCGCAGCCTGCAGGCTTATCGCACGGCGCTCGGGCGCGAGGGCGACATCCTGGTGATCGAACCGGAAGGCGATTTCTATAAGTACTTGCGCAGTGCAGGACGGCATTGATCAGGATGCAAAGCTGATGGGTCGTTTTGTGATCGTGATCGGCACCCAGTGGGGCGATGAGGGCAAGGGTAAGCTGGTCGACCTGCTGACCGAGCGGGCCAGCGCCGTGGCGCGTTTCCAGGGCGGCCACAATGCAGGCCACACGCTGGTGATCGATGGCGCCAAGACCATCCTGTCGTTGATCCCCTCGGGAATCCTGCGCGCAGGCGTGCAATGCCTGATCGGCAATGGCGTGGTGCTGTCGCTCGAAGCGCTATTTCAGGAGTCGCAGCGCTTGATCGACAAGGGCGTGCCAGTATTCGAACGCCTGCGCATCTCGCCCTCATGCCCGCTGATACTGCCTTCGCACATCGCGCTCGATCGGGCGCGCGAAGCGGCGCGCGGCGCCAATGCCATCGGCACCACCGGCCGCGGCATCGGCCCGGCCTACGAGGACAAGGTCGCGCGCCGCGCAGTGCGCGTGGCCGACCTGTTCCAGCGCGAGCGCTTCGCCGCCAAGCTGGGCGAGATGCTCGATTTCCACAACTTCGTACTGCAGCGCTATTTCTCGCTGCCGGCAATCGACTTCCAGCGCACGCTCGATGAGCAGCTGGCCTACGCAGAGCGCCTGCGGCCCTTGCTGGTCGATGTGACCAGCACGCTGATGCGCCTGCGCACCGCAGGCGCCAACGTGCTATTTGAAGGCGCGCAGGGCGCGATGCTCGATGTCGATGTCGGCACCTATCCCTTTGTCACGTCGTCCAATACCACTGCGGGCGGTGCCGCCACGGGCACGGGCCTGGGGCCGCGGGTGTTCGATCATGTACTCGGCATCGTGAAAGCCTACGCCACGCGCGTGGGCGCCGGTCCGTTTCCCACCGAGCTGTTCGACGAGTCCGGCGAACATCTTTCGCGCGTGGGCCATGAGTTTGGCTCGGTGACCGGCAGGCCGCGGCGCTGCGGCTGGTTCGATGCGGTGGCGCTGCGTCGTACCATCATGAATTCGAGCGTCTCGGGTCTGTGCATGACCAAGCTCGATGTGCTCGACGGCCTCGATGTAATCCGGGTATGCACGGGGTATCGTATCGGCGGTGTGCAGAGCGATGAGCCGCCGATGTTTGCCGACGCGGTGGCCGATGTAGAGCCGGTCTACGAGGAACTGCCAGGCTGGCAACAATCCACCGCGGGCATTCGCGAGTACCCGGCGCTGCCGGCCGCGGCGCGCAGCTACCTCGAGCGCGTGCAGGCGCTGGTAGGCGTACCACTTGACTTAATCTCGACCGGTCCGGACCGCGATCACACTATCGTTCTGCGCCACCCCTTTGATTCGTAGGTTCAGGCTGCACCGCTCAAGAACCGCCCCGGCTGCTCGATAAACCACGGTAGGCGCGGCACCCGCGTACGCCAGGGCTTTCGGATCAGCCAATGAAAGATCGTGCGGACGTAATCGCTGCCGGCCGTGGCTCCGGTGTGGCGCCGCTGCCGCCAGCTACCCCTGCGGCGGCGTGTGCGGCCCTCGATAATTCCATGCGTATGCTCACGACGCTGATTGGCAATCTCGACGGCGTGGTGTTTCGTTGCCGCAACGACTCCAGCTGGACCATGGAATACATCAGCGCCGGTTGCGAGCGACTGACCGGTTATACCGCCGAGGAGTTTATCGACCATCGCTCGGTCAGCTTCAGGGATATTGTCCACGAGGACGATCGGGCAGCCGTAGATTCGACTGACCCCAAGCGCTACTTGATCGAGTATCGCGTGCGTCACCGCGATGGGTCCTGGCGTTGGGTGAGGGAGCGTGGCGTACCGGTCTACGATGGCGCGAGCGCCAGCTGGAAGCTCGAAGGCTTCATGGAGGACATTTCCGAGTTCAAACGCAACGAAGCAGCGCGTTGCGAGGCCGAGGCCCGCTACCAGAGCATCTTCGAAAGCGCGCTCGAAGGCATCTATCACACCTCGCCCGACGGACACCTGCTCGTGGCCAATCCGGCGCTCGCCCGCATGCTCGGTTACGAGTCACCGCAGGCGCTGTTGGCAGCGGTCAACGATATCGGTACGCAACTGTATGTGGAACCAGAAAGACGTATCGCGATGCTGCAAATGCTCGAGCGCGACGGTACGGTGCGGGCTTTCGAGTTCCAGGTGTTCCGCCGCAACGGTGAGGTGATCTGGTTGTCGGCGAACGGCGTGGCGCAGCGGGATGCCGCCGGCAAGACGCTGTACTACGAGGGTATCCTGGAGGACATCACCGACCGACGGGTCTACCAGGCGCAGATCGAGCGCCAGGCCAACTACGACGCCCTGACCGGGCTCGCCAATCGCACGCTGCTGAACAAGCGCCTGCATCAGGCCATTGTGGGAGCTGCCGAGACCCACGAAGAAGTGGCCGTCGCCTTCATCGATCTCGACCAGTTCAAGTCCATCAACGATACCTTCGGTCATGAGCTGGGTGACAGTCTGCTGCAATCGATGGCCGAGCGGCTGCGCTCCTGCCTACGCGAATCAGATCTGGTAGCGCGCCAGGGGGGTGATGAATTCGTACTGCTGCTCAGCGGCTACCGGCCTGAGGATCTCGCGGGCGTGATTCAGCGTGTGCATGGCGCGATCGCCCAACCCTGGACGGCCGGCAGCCGCGAATTCCATGTCAGCAGCAGCATAGGCGTGGCGATTTACCCGGCCGACGGCCGCAGTGCCGACGTGCTGCTGCGCAATGCCGACGCGGCGATGTACAAGGCCAAGGAGAACGGCCGCAACGGCTACCAGTTCTTTACCGCCGAGCTGAATCGCGTGCTGGTGGAACGCCTGGAAATCGAGCATCGGCTGCGCGGCGCGCTGGCCCGCCAGCAGTTCCTGCTGCACTACCAGCCGCGTATCGACATGGTCACGGGCATGATCGGTGGCGCCGAGGCGCTGCTGCGCTGGCGCGTGCCGCAACAGGGCCTGGTCTCACCGCAGCGCTTTATCTCGGTGGCGGAGGACACCGGCCTGATCGTGCCGATCGGCCGCTGGGTGCTGCACAGCGCCTGCCAGCAGGCGCGCGCCTGGCAGGAGGAGGGTCTGCCACCGGTGGTGGTATCGGTGAATGTCTCGCCGCGCCAGTTCCGCGACGGCAACATTGTCGAGGTCATTGCCGAGGCGCTCGAGGCCAGCGCGCTCGAGGCGCGTTACCTGCAGATTGAGCTCACCGAAAGCCTGGCCATGCACGGTGCCGAAAAATACGTGCAGATGCTGCACCAGATCAAGAAGCTTGGCGTGCAGATTGCGGTCGACGATTTTGGCACCGGCTATTCGAGCCTGAGTTATCTGAAGCGCTTCCCGGTCGATCAGCTCAAGGTCGATCGCTCCTTCGTCACCGACCTCGCCACCGATCCGGATGACGCCGTGATCGTTCAGGCCATTATAGCGCTCGGTCACAAGCTGGGTCTGAGCGTGGTGGCCGAAGGCGTCGAGACCGAAGAGCAACTGCAGTTTCTGAGGCGTTGCCACTGCGATGAGATGCAGGGGTATCTTTTCGGCAAGCCGATGATCGCCAGTGACTTCGCCGCACTGCTGCGCGGCCAGGATTTCAAGCACTATCTGGCACTGCGCCAG
>JAYUZE010000092.1:0-34013 GCA_043752035.1 Gammaproteobacteria bacterium | reverse complement strand
AAAATTGCGTGCGGCCCGCGTGCTGGTGGTGGGGGCGGGCGGCTTAGGGTCGCCCGCTGCGTTGTATCTCGCGGCTGCCGGCGTCGGGACGCTGGGCCTAGTCGATCACGATCGCGTCGATGTCTCGAACCTGCAACGCCAGGTGCTGTTCGACACAGCCGCGATAGGTCAAGGCAAGGCCGAGACCGCGCGTACCCGCCTGCTGGCACTCAATCCGCTCATTGATGTACACGCACACGCGCTCGAGCTGCGGGCAGCCAATGCCATGGACCTGCTCGCGCACTACGATCTGGTGATCGACGGGAGTGATCGATTGGCGACGCGCTACCTGGTTAATGATGTGTGCGTGCTGCTGAAAAAACCCCTGGTGGCGGCGGCGATCCATCGCTTCGAAGGCCAGGCGATGAGCTACCTGCCCGGCCGCGGCCCCTGTTATCGCTGCCTGTTCCCGAAGTCCGAGGAGGGCGTGGTGCCCAACTGCGCCGAAGCCGGCGTGCTCGGCGTGTTGCCCGGCATCCTGGGCGCATTGCAAGCAGCCGAGGCACTCAAGATTCTGGTCGGCATCGGCACCCCACTGGTGGGGAGGCTGCTCACGTTCGATGCACTGGCGATGAGCTGGCACGAATTCAGTTTCGCGCGCCGCAGCGATTGCGCGGTGTGTGGTGATGCGCCTTCGATCAGGAATCCTGCCGACAGCAGCGCGGCCGGCCTTGGCAATTCTTCAAGCGGCATCGAGCGCCTGGATCCGCGGCAGCTTCAGGCGCTGATGCCGGAGGCAGACAGCGCTGCCGCCACACTGACACTGGTGGATGTGCGTGCCGCGCGGGAATACTCCGCCGGCCACCTGATCGCCGCCATCAACATTCCGCTGCCGGATCTGCCGCGACGGCTGGCAGAGCTTCCGCTAGACTCGCGCGTGGTCTTCATCTGCCGCAGCGGTGGGCGCAGCTGGACGGCCGCCACACTGGCGGCGAGCGCTGGCCGCAAGTCGCTGGCGCATCTGGAAGGCGGCATGCTCGCGTGGGCTGCCACGCTCGATCCGGCCATGGTGGTTCCGCCGGCCTGAGCGTCGTCGCCGGCGCCCGCCAGATCCGGTTACGCCGTGGCGCAATGACTTCGATGCAGGGCTGAGACATTGAATAAACATCAAGCGCGCTTTGGTCGCACCGTTTTCGCGGCACTCACTGCAACACTGTTACTCCTGGCCTGCGCCCAGAAAGATTCGCAGGCGCCAACGCAGCGCACAGCCGAGGTTGGCGTGCTGGTGATCGCGCCGCAACGCCTCACGCTCGGCGTGCAGTTGCCGGGGCGCACCGTGTCCTTTCGAATCGCGCAGGTGCGCCCACAGGTCTCCGGCATCATCAAGCAGCGCCTGTATACCGAGGGCGCGAATGTAGTCGCGGGACAAGCGCTTTACGCGCTGGATGCCGCGCCCTTCAAGGCCGCTTACGACAGCGCGCAGGCCGCGGTGGCCAAAGCCGATGCTAATGAGCACACCGTAAGATTGCGTTTCGAGCGCTACCAGAAGCTCGCCGCCAGCGGCGATGTCAGCCAGCAGGATCGCGACGATGTCACGGCCAACCTGTCGCAGGCACAGGCCGATCAGGCGACGGCACGCGCCGCTCTGGAAAGCGCGCGCATCAATCTGGGCTACACGCGCATCGTCGCGCCGATCGCCGGACGCATAGGTACCTCGGCGTTTACCGAAGGCGCGCTGGTGACAGCCAATCAGGACAGCGCGTTGACCACGGTGCAGCAATACGATCCGATGTACGTGGATCTCAGCCAGTCGGTCACCGAGCTGCTGAAGGTGCGCGCCGAGTTTGCCGCCGGCCGCCTGCGGCGCGCGGACGAGCACAGCGCTGCCGTGCGCCTGCAGTTCGATGATGGCAGCGAGTACGCGCACGACGGCCGCCTCGAATTTACCGGCGTGTCGGTCAGCGAGAGCACCGGCGCCGTAACGCTGCGGGCCATCTTCCCCAACCCTGAAGGCCGGCTGCTGCCAGGCATGTATGTGCGGGCGCAGGTGTCGCAGGGTGTGGACGAAACTGCGCTGCTGGTGCCGCAGCAGGCAGTGTCGCGCGACCCGCGCGGCGAAGCGACCGCGCTGGTGGTGGGCGCTGATGACAAGGTCGAACAACGCAAGCTCAAGGTGAGCGAGGCCGGTGGCAATCAGTGGCGCGTCAGCGCCGGGCTCAAGCCCGGTGATCGCGTGATTGTGCAGGGCCTGCTGAATCTGCGTCCGGGCGCGACGGTGAAGGCGACGCCCGTCGACTCCGTAGCACCTGCGCACTGAGCCGGATCGTTCGTGGCGCCCTTCTTTATCGACCGGCCGATCTTCGCCTGGGTCATCGCGATCATCGTGATGCTGGCGGGCGCGCTCGCAATCCACCAGCTGCCGGTCGAGCAGTATCCGAATATTGCGCCGACGTCGATTTCCGTGGGCGCGAGCTATCCGGGCGCCTCGGCCAAGGCACTGGAGGAATCGGTCACGCAGATCATCGAACAGTCGCTGACCGGCATTGATCGGCTGGTCTATATGTCGTCCACGAGCAGCTCGCAGGGCAACGCCAATGTGTCGCTGACCTTCGAAGCCGGCACTGACCCGGACGTGGCGCAGGTACAGGTACAGAACAAGGTGCAGCAGGCGCTGCGTCGCCTGCCCCAGGCCGTGCAGGCGCAGGGTGTCACTGTGAACAAGGCCACCAACGGCTTCCTGGCGATGTACGCCTTCTACTCGGACGATGCCAGCATGGCGCGCGCTGACATCGGCGACTATGTGAATTCCAACCTGATCGATCCGATCAGCCGTGTGGATGGCGTGGGCACCGCGCAGCTGTTCGGCTCGGGCTACGCGATGCGCGTGTGGCTCGATCCTTACAAACTCAACCAGTTCCGCCTGGTGCCCGGAGACATCAGCGCCGCGATCAACGCGCAGAACACCCAGGTCTCAGCCGGGCAATTGGGTGGCCTGCCCGCGACCGACGGACAGCAGCTGAATGCAATCGTTACTGCGCAGAGCAAGCTGACCACGCCCGGGCAGTTTCACAATATCGTGCTGCGGGTCAACGCCGACGGCTCGATCGTGCACCTCGGCGATGTGGCGCGGGTCGAGCTGGGTGCCGAGAACTACGACATCAGCACGCGCATCAACGGCAAGCCCTCAATCGCCATGGGCGTGTCGCTGGCCTCGGGGGCCAACGCGCTGCGCACCGCAGATGCCATCGCCGCGCGGGTCGCCCAGCTGGCGCAGTTCTTCCCGCAGCACCTTCAGTACCTGGTCGGCTACGACAGTGCGGCCTTCGTGCGCGTGTCGATCCGCGAAGTGGTCAAGACGCTGTTCGAAGCGGTGGCGCTGGTGGTGCTGATCATGTTCCTGTTTCTGCAGAACCTGCGCGCCACGCTGATTCCCACGCTCGCCGTGCCGGTGGTGCTGCTGGGGACCTTTGGCGTGCTGGCGCTGCTCGGCTACTCGATCAACACCCTGACGATGTTCGGCATGGTGCTGGCGATCGGCCTGCTGGTCGATGATGCCATCGTGGTGGTGGAAAACGTCGAGCGCATCATGCGTGAGGAGAAACTCAGCGCTCGCGATGCCACGCGCCGCTCGATGGAACAGATCACTGGCGCGTTGCTGGGCATCGCGCTGGTGCTCTCGGCGGTGCTGGTGCCGATGGCCTTCTTTGGCGGCTCTACCGGTGTGATCTACCGCCAGTTCTCGATCACCATCGTCTCGGCGATGGCGCTCTCGGTGCTGGTGGCTCTGACGCTGACACCGGCGCTGTGCGCCAGTCTGCTCAAGACCGGCGACATCGCGCACCATAACGTGCGCGGACCGCTGGCCTGGTTCGAGCAGGGCTTCAATGCGCTGAGCGCGCGTTATCAGACACTGATCCGCCGGGTGATTGCACAGTTGCAGCGCGGCATGCTGGCTTACCTCGCGCTGGTCGGGCTGATGGTACTGCTGTTCGTCACGCTGCCGACCTCTTTCTTGCCGCAGGAAGACCAGGGCGTGCTGATGGCAATGATCCAGCTGCCCGCCGGCTCCACGCAACAGCGCACCGTAGCCGCACAAGGTCAGCTTGAAAACATACTGCTCGGCGACTCACGGGCGATCGATACCGTAATGTCCATCTCCGGACGCAGCTACGGCGGCAGCGGGCAGAACGCTGGCATGACCTTCATCCGCATGCGCAATTGGCACGAGCGCAGTGCGGCTGAGCTGTCGGCCAGCGCCACTGCGCAGCGCGCGCAGCGGGGCGCGGGCCAGATCACCGATGCGGCGATCTTCGTGCAACCACCACCGCAGATCCTGGGGCTCGGCACCTCGGGTGGGTTCGACCTAGAGCTCAAGGACGTCGGCGGCGTCGGGCGCGCGACGCTGGTGCGCGCCCGCGAGCAGTTTCTGCAGCTGGCACATGACAACAAGTCGCTGGCGAGGGTGCGTGCCAACGGTCTGGCCGATCAGCCGGAATTTCATGTGGAGATCGACCAGCCCAAGGCCAGCGCCCTGGGCCTGTCGATTGCCGAGGTCAACGATACGCTCTCGAGCGCTATCGGTGGCAGCTACGTGAACGACTTCATCGATCGAGGCCGCGTGAAGAAAGTGTACATCCAGGCCGACGCGCCCTATCGCATGCAGCCTGGCGATCTGCAAAACTGGTTCGTGCGCAATGCCAAGGGCGACATGGTGCCGATGTCCGCTGTGGCCAGCGGCCAGTGGGCCTTGAGCCCACCGACGCTCGAGCGCTACGGTGGCGCTTCGGCCTCCGAGATCGTCGGCGAGCCGGCAGCGGGTGTGAGCACGGGTACGGCGCTGCGCGCGGTGGAGCGCATCATCGCCCAGCTGCCAGCCGGCATCGGCTTCGAGTGGTCAGGAATTTCCTACCAGGAAAAACTCTCCGGCTCGCAGGCACCGGCGCTATACGCCGTCTCGGTGCTGTTCGTATTCCTGTGCCTGGCTGCGCTCTATGAGAGCTGGTCGCTGCCCTTCTCGGTGATGCTGGTCGTGCCGCTGGGCATCATCGGCGCACTGGCGGCAGCGGCATTGCGTGGACTGTCGAACGATGTGTACTTCCAGGTCGGGCTGCTGACCACGGTGGGCCTGTCGGCCAAGAATGCCATCCTGATCATCGAGTTTGCGAAGACCCTGCACGAGAGCGGCATGGAAGCGACAGCTGCAGTACTACAGGCGCTACGCATCCGGCTGCGTCCCATTCTGATGACCTCCATGTCGTTCATGCTGGGCGTGATGCCGCTAGTGATCACCAGTGGCGCAGGAGCTGCGGGTCGCATCGCCATCGGCACCGGTGTATTTGGCGGCATGCTGGCGGCGACAGTGCTAGGGCTGCTCTTTGTCCCGCTATTTTTCCTGTTTGTGCAGGGGCGGCTCAGCCAGCGCGCTGCGCACTAAAGCCCGCGACTCGGGTGCGTCCCACTGGCGGGCGCCGTAGATCTTCAGCCGCACCCGACCGTGTGCGTCGACTATGACGGTCAACGGCAGTCGCGAGGCGCCCAGCATGTGCTCCATCTGCAACTGCTGGTCGAGGTAGTGGCTGATGGTGGCATTGGAATCGCGCAGCCACGCCAACGCCTGATCGCGATTGTCGTCGGTGGAAATGCCGATGATCGCGAACTGGCGGCCGTTTTCATGCCACGCCACGCGCTCGAGTGAGGCCATCTCGGCGCGGCACGGGCCGCACCAGCTTGCCCACACGTTGATCAGCAGCGGCCGGCCGCGAAATTCCGCGAGCCGCCGATCGGGGCCGTTCAGTCCGCGCAGCACAGCGGCGCGCAACATCTGGCCCACTTTCACTTCGCCATCCATTGCCATTGGCGTTAGCGTTGGTGCGGGCACGGGCGCGGCAGCGAGCGGCAACGCCGGCGTCAGGTACAGCAGCACTGCCAGCAGCATTGTTCGCTTCATGAGCAGCATGCCATCAGTTCAATGCGCGAACAGATCGAAGGTTTCCGGGAGCGGTTCATTCACGGGAACCGCAGTGGCTTTGACCAGTCTCCCGACCCGCACGCCCAGCAGACGCAGGCGTCGCTCGAGCGGCGCGCGCCGCAGGCACAGGCCCGCGTTGCGGCGAATCACCGTGGCCTCGGCGGTATACATCGGCAGCGTCACTGCGCGGGTGACGCTCTGGAAATTGTCGTAGCGCAGCTTGATGCCGATCGTGCGCCCCGCATAACCGTGACGCTGCAGGTCGGCCGCGACCCGCTCGCACAGCCTGGTGAACAGCGCGCTCAACTCCGGCCGGTCGCGCACCGCATGCAAGTCGCGCTCGAAAGTGGTCTCGCAGCTCATCGACACCGGCTCACTATGGGTCACCACATCGCGTTCATCGCGGCCCCAGGCCGCTTCATGCAACCAGGCGCCATGATGCCGGCCGAAGTGCTCTGCCAGCCAGCTGCGCTCGCAGCGTGCCAGTTCACCAATGGTGTTTATGGCCAGCTGCTCGAGCCTGGCCGCGGCCTTGGGCCCCACCCCGTTGATGCGCCGGCAGGGCAGCGGCCAGATCTGCGACTCCAGGTCGCCGGTCTGCAGAATCGTGATGCCATTGGGCTTGTGCAGCTCGCTGGCGATCTTCGCCAGCAATTTGTTCGGCGCCACGCCCAGAGAGCAGCTCAGGCCTGTGGCGGCCTGCACTTCGCGTTGCATGCGCTCGGCCAGCGGCTTCCCGCCCTGCTCCGCGCCGCCGGGCACGGAAGCGAAATCGATGTACACCTCATCGATACCGCGATCTTCCATGCGCGGGGTGATGGCGATGATCGCTGCCTTGAACATGCGCGAGTAGCGCCGGTATTCCTCGAAATCCGCGGGCAACAGGATGGCCGCAGGACACAATTTCGCGGCCTTCATCAGGCCAAGGCCCGAGTGCACGCCGAACTCGCGCGCCGGATAAGTCGCAGTGGTCACCACGCCGCGCCCGGTGTAGTCGGCCAGGCGCTCGAAGCTGCTGCTCTCGCTCTCGCCACTGCGTCGCCGACGACCGCCGATGACTACCGGCAATCCGCGCAGCTGCGGGTAGCGCAGCAGCTCCACCGAGGCATAGAAGGCATCCATGTCCAGATGCGCGATGCGGCGCGCTCCGCGGTCGGCGACTGCATTCATCGCCGCCTTCCCCTCAGACCAGCGCCCGATCGGACTGGCCACGCCACAACCGCGCGTGCAGCGGATGGTGGCCGAGCGACAGCACCAGTTCGGCCGGATGCGTCACGTTCCAGATCGCCAGGTCGCACCAGTAGCCGGGCGCGATGGTGCCGCACTCCTGGCCTAAGCCCAGTGCACGCGCGGCCTGGCGCGTCACGCCATCCAGGCACTCCTCGACGCTCAGACCGAATTCCAGCGCCGCGAAATTCATCGCCGCGAGTATCGAGGCCACGGGCGCAGTGCCTGGATTGCAATCGGTGGCGACCGCCAGCGGCACGCCGGCTCGGCGCAACGCCTCGATCGGCGGTCGCTGCGTCTGGCGCAGAAAATAATAAGCGGCCGGCAACAATACTGCGACGCAGCCGCTGCGGGCCATTGCGGCGACACCAGCGGCATCGGTAAATTCCAGGTGATCGGCCGACAGCGCATCGAAGCGCGCGGCCAGTGCCGCACCACCCTGGTTCGAGAGCTGATCGGCATGCAGCTTGACCCGCATGCCGAGCGCACGCGCAACACTAAACAGGCGCTCGACCTGCGCGGCGCTGAAAGCATGACTGTCGCAATAGGCATCGAAGTTGTGCGCCCAGCCGCCAGCGACTATCGCCGGCAGATACTCGTTGCAGACGCGCTCTACATAGGCATCGGCATTGCCGCTGTATTCAGGCGGCAGCGCGTGCGCACCAAGATAGGTGCAGGAAATAGTCACGCGTCGCTGCGCACCCAGTTCGTGCGCAGCCTGCAGCATGCGGATCTCGGTGCCCAGCTCCAGGCCGTAGCCCGATTTCACTTCGATAGTGGTGACACCTTCTGCCAGCAACGCCGACAAGCGCGGGAGCGCGAGCTTTACCAGCTCGGCAACGGTTGCAGTGCGCGTGGCGGCCACTGTCGAGAGTATGCCGCCACCACCGCGGGCAATATCCTGGTAGCTCTCGCCGGCGAGGCGGCGCTCGATCTCGGCGCTGCGATCACCCGCATAGACCAGGTGCGTGTGGCAGTCGATGAATCCCGGCGTGATCAGCCGACCGCACAGGTCTATGCATTCGGCGTCGCTGTAGCGCTGCTGCAATTCGGCTGCCGCGCCCAATGCGACGATGTTTCCACCCTGCTCCGCCACAGCCTGTATCGGCCAGGCGTCGCTGGCGCCGGTACGGATGCGACCGGCCGACCAGATGCGCCCGCCGGTATAGATGCGCACTGCTTCCGACCTGCCTGAGTTCATCGTTGCAGGATACCGCGCGCGCTACGGCCGGCGCCATGTGTAGGACCCAGGCGCGCGGTGTAACATGCCGCCGATGCCAGCCGCCGAGAATGCCCAGCCCGCCAGGGTACTGTTTGCCCACCTGTGGCTGGACGGTGCCTGGTTGCGCAACGCCCAGGTTAGCATCGATGCACAGGGTATGGTCGGCGGTGTGGTCGAGGTGGCGGACTCTGCCGCCACCGGCGCCGCGCTAGTGCCGGGGCTGACTTTACCCGGCATGAGCAACGCGCACTGCCACGCGTTTCAGCGTGCGCTGGGAGCGGTGACGCAGCGTTGTTCCGATCGCGCCGATCACCCTGGCCACAAGGACAGTTTCTGGACCTGGCGCGAAACCATGTACGCGCTGGCGGCAAAGATCGACCGCGAGAGCCTGACGGCGATCACCGCACGCTGTTATCTCGAGCTGCTACGTGGCGGCTACACCAGCGTGGCGGAATTTCTGTATCTGCATCGCCTCGATGCCGCGCGGCAGGGTGAACTCGATGCCGACGCTGCGGTAGCCGATGCCGCCGCACTCACCGGCATGAAGCTTACTTTACTGCCGACGCTCTACCAGCACTCTGACTTCGGCGGCGCGCCCCCGCGCCCCGGCCAGCAGCCCTTCGTGCGCAGCACCGCACAGTTTCTCGAGGACTGGAGCACGCTGCGTGGCCGCTATCCGGCCGCGGGCCCGGTGTCGTTGGGCGTCGCCTTTCACAGCCTGCGCGCGGTCGCACTCACGGCGATCGACGCGGTGCTGGCCGCGCTGCACGATGACGAGCGCTGCCGCTGCCTGCATATCCACGTGGCCGAACAAGTAGCCGAGGTCGCCGCCTGCATCCGTCATCACGGCCTCTCGCCCGTGGCGCTGCTCGCCAGCAGAAACCTGCTCGACGAGCGTTGGGCGCTGGTGCACGCCACTCACGCCGACAACCGGGAGATGGAAAAAATACGTGCCGCCGGCGCTACGCTGGTGCTGTGCGCGACCACCGAGGCAGACCTCGGTGATGGCATCGTCGATTTCGTGGAGTTCCTGAACACCGGCGGAGCGCTGGCGATCGGGTCGGACAGCAACATCGGCCGCAACGCCGCCACTGAATTGCGCCTGCTCGAGTGGACCCAGCGGCTGACGCGCGGTGAGCGCAACGTACTCGCCACCAGCGATGAACCTGTGGTCGCCGATCGGCTGTATGCCGCGGCGCTGCGCGGCGGCCGTCGCGCCACCGGCGAATCGCCGGCCGGTGGCAGCACAGCGCTGCGTGCCGATTTCGTCAGCTTCGAGCCACCGCCGGGCGACTGGCAGCCGCACGTGGCGCGCAATTATCTCAGTGCATTGGTGTTCGACGGTGCAGCCGCGCAGGCACGCCAGGTCATGGTGGGCGGCCGGTGGGTGATACGTGATGGCCACCACGCACAGGAAGCGGCAATAGAGACAAGGTATGCCGAGGCGCTGCGGCGCCTGCTGGCGCCAGGAGTATAGTCATGAATCAATTGTCCAATCCCTTCAAGACAGGCACGCGCGTAGTACGCGCGCCGCGCGGCCCCATATTGACTGCGCGCTCGTGGCTCACCGAAGCGCCACTGCGCATGCTGATGAACAATCTCGATCCGGAAGTGGCCGAGCGGCCTGAAGATCTGGTGGTTTACGGCGGCATCGGCCGGGCAGCCCGCAACTGGGAGTGCTTCGATGCCATCGTCGCCACGCTGCGCCGGCTCGGCGATGACGAAACGCTGCTGGTGCAATCGGGCAAACCGGTGGGTGTGTTCCGCACCCACGTGGATGCGCCGCGTGTGCTGATTGCCAACTCGAATCTGGTGCCGCACTGGGCCACCTGGGAACATTTCAACGAACTCGATCGTCGCGGCCTGATGATGTATGGGCAGATGACCGCAGGATCGTGGATCTACATCGGCTCGCAGGGTATCGTGCAAGGCACTTACGAAACTTTCGTCGAGATGGGCCGCCGGCATTTCGGTGGCGAGCTCAAGGGCCGCTGGATACTGACTGCGGGGCTCGGCGGCATGGGCGGGGCACAGCCGCTGGCCGCAACCATGGCCGGCGCATCCATGCTCGCCGTGGAGTGCCGGCAATCGCGCATCGAGAAACGCCTGAGCACCGGCTACCTCGACGCGCAGGCAGCCACGCTCGATGAGGCGCTCAGGCTCATCGACGCGGCACGCACGAGCGGCGAGCCACGCTCGATCGGCCTGTGCGCCAATATCGCTGAAGTGCTGCCCGAGTTGCTGCGCCGCAATGTGTTGCCGGATGCGCTGACCGACCAGACCTCGGCGCACGACCCGGTGCATGGCTACCTGCCGGTGGGCTGGACCGTAGAGCGCTGGGAAGCACAGCAACTGACAGATCCTGCCGGCGTGGCCGCCGCCGCCGCGCAATCGATGGCGGCACAGGTGCGCGACATGCTGGAAATCCAGCGCCGCGGCGTACCGACGGTCGACTACGGCAACAATATCCGCCAGGTCGCCATGCAAAACGGTGTCGCCGATGCGTTTCGCATTCCGGGCTTCGTGCCCGAGTACATTCGTCCGTTGTTCTGCCGTGGCGTAGGGCCGTTCCGCTGGGTGGCGCTCTCCGGCGATCCGGCCGACATTGCGAAAACCGATCAGCGCGTGCGCGAGCTGATACCCGATGATCGCCATCTGCATCGCTGGCTGGACATGGCGGCGAAGCGCATCCAGTTCCAGGGACTGCCGGCGCGCATCTGCTGGGTCGGCTTAGGCGATCGGCATCGGCTCGGCCTCGCGTTCAACGACATGGTGGCGAAGGGCGAACTGGCCGGCCCCATCGTCATCGGCCGCGATCACCTCGATTCCGGTTCGGTCGCCAGCCCCAATCGCGAGACCGAGAGCATGCGCGACGGGTCTGACGCAGTGTCCGACTGGCCGTTGCTCAATGCGCTACTGAATACTGCCAGCGGCGCCACCTGGGTCTCGATCCATCACGGGGGTGGCGTCGGCATGGGTTACTCGCAGCATGCGGGTGTGGTCATCGTCTGCGATGGCAGCGATGCGGCGGCGCGGCGCGTCGGGCGCGTGCTGTGGAATGATCCGGCCACCGGTGTGATGCGCCATGCCGATGCCGGCTACGACATCGCCCAGCAGTGTGCCACGGAACATTCGCTCGACCTGCCGATGCTGCGCGGCGGAGCGCGCCCGTGAGCCCGGCTACCTTCAACCTGGCACTGCGCGCCGGAGCGCTCAAACTGGATGACCTGCGCCGCGCACTGCGCGCGCCGGTACGCATGGCGTTGCGACGCTCTGATCTCAAACGCGTGCAGCGCGCGCGGGCGCTGATCAGCGGCCTGATTGCGCGCGGTGAGACGGCGTATGGCGTCAACACCGGCTTTGGCTCGCTGGCCAGTGAGCGCATATCCCAGAGCGATCTGGCGCAGCTGCAGCACAACCTGGTGCTCTCGCACGCCGCAGGCACGGGCGAGCCGCTGTCCGACGAAGTCGTGCGGCTGGTGCTGGTGCTGAAGATCGCGAGCCTGGCACAGGGTCATTCGGGTATACGCCTTGTGACGCTGCGCGCGCTGCAGAGCCTCCTGCATGCCGGCGTCTATCCGTTGATTCCATCACAAGGTTCGGTAGGTGCTTCGGGCGATCTGGCGCCGCTGGCACACCTCAGTGCCACACTGCTGGGCGTGGGCTCGGTGCGCTATCGCGGCCGTGTACTCAGTGCGCGCGATGGCCTGCGCCGCGCCGGCCTCAAGCCCATGAAACTGGCCGCCAAGGAAGGCCTGGCACTGCTCAACGGCACGCAAGTGTCCACGGCGCTGGCCCTGAGCGGCCTGTTTGCGATCGAAGAAGTGTTCGCTGCGGCGCTGGTGGCCGGTGCCATGTCGGTAGATGCCCTCAAGGGCAGTGATGTGCCCTTCGATGCGCGCATACACGCGCTGCGCCGGCAGCCCGGGCAGCAGCTGGTCGCGCAGCGCCTGCGCGCGCTGCTGCGCGGAAGTCGCGTGCGTGCTTCGCATCTGGATTGCGGTCGCGTGCAGGATCCCTATTCACTGCGCTGCCAGCCGCAGGTGATGGGCGCCTGTCTCGATCTGCTGCGCCACGCCAGCGTCACGCTGCTGCGCGAAGCGAATGCGGTGACCGACAATCCGCTGGTGTTTCCGCGCGAGGGCGAGGTGCTCTCGGGTGGCAATTTCCACGCCGAGCCCGTGGCTTTCGCGGCCGATCAGCTCGCGATGGCAGTGGCCGAAATCGGCAATCTGGCCGAGCGGCGCATCGCGCTGCTGGTCGACACCAAGATGAGTGGCCTGCCCGCCTATCTGGTGAAGAACAGCGGCTTGAACTCCGGCTTCATGGTCGCGCAGGTCACTGCCGCGGCGCTGGCGTCGGAGAACAAGGCGCTCGCGCACCCCTCGAGTGTCGACAGCATCCCGACCTCCGCCAACCAGGAAGATCACGTGTCGATGGCAACCTACGCTGCACGCCGACTCACGCAGATGGCCGGCAATGCTGCGGCGATCGTCGGTATCGAGCTGCTGGCCGCGGCCCAGGGTCTCGAGTTCCATCGCCCGCTGCGCAGTTCCGCGGCGCTCGAATTGGCGCATCGGGAAATCCGCCGCGGTGCGCGCGCCTGGCGTAGCGATCGCTACTTCGCGCCGGACATCGCCGCGGCGCGCGCGCTGGTGCAGGGCGGCGCACTGCGCGAGCTGGCAGGGTCACAGCTGTTCGGCACCTCACGCCGCAATGCCACCGCTGATGGCTGATGCGCATAGCCTGCATCGTGGCACAACGCCGCTGATCGTCAGCGTGCCGCACTCGGGCACCGCGCTGCCCGATGACCTGAAGTCGCGGCTCACCCCCCTTGCGCTGGCGCAACCCGATACCGACTGGTACGTCGATCGCCTGTATGACTTCGTGCCGACACTGGGCGCGACCCTGCTGGTGGCGCGCTACTCGCGCTACCTCATCGACCTGAACCGCCCGCCGGACGACGCGGCGCTCTATCCGGGCGCGGCACGTACCGGATTGTGTCCGGCGCTGAGTTTTGCAGGTGACGCGCTTTACCTGGAGGGCAGCGCTTATGAAGTGCCGGCTGCCGAAGCGCAGCAACGGCGCGAGCACTACTGGCAGCCCTATCACGATACGCTGCACGAGCTCATCGCCGACACCTGCGCCCGTCACGGCTACGCACTGCTGCTCGATGCCCATTCGATACGCAGTGTGGTGCCGCGGCTGTTTTCAGGACAACTGCCCGATATCAATGTGGGCTGCCACGATGCCAGGTCCTGCGACGCTGCTAGCATCGCGCTGGTACGCAGCGGACTCGCGGCGCAGCAGCGCAGCTGGGTGATCGACGGCCGCTTCAAGGGTGGTTACATCACGCGCCACTATGGCCAGCCAGCGCAGGGCGTGCACGCGCTGCAGATCGAGCTGGCCCAGTGCGGCTATATGGTTGAAGCGGCTGAGCGCGATGCTGACGCGCCTGCGTGGGATCGGCAGCTCATGGCGCCTCTGCAGGGGTTCCTGCGTAGCCTGCTGTCCGACTGGCTGGCGTTACGCGGCTAGCGCCGCCTACAACCAGGCCAGGATCCAGCAGCTGATGCCCCCGGCAGCGCTGATGCCGGCCATCACCAGCAGCCAGCGCTGACGGGTAAGCACGGTGAGCGCAGCCATGGCGATCGCCACCTGGACCAGCGCCAGCGCCTGCGCCAGTTGATGGTGCGGCTTGAAGGCGCGCTCGCTGGCGAGGTCCGCGGCGTGCGATTCCTCTTCGAAGGCGCGTGCCTTCTTTTCGATATCGCTCTTTTCGGAAGTGTAGCGTTTCGCTTCGGCGGCCAGTGCCTGGCGCTCGGCTTCGTTCGCGCCCGTGGCATGCGCGACCACGACTTCCTTGATGCCCTTGGCCTGGTAGTAGGCCCACTGGTCCGAAGCATCAGTCTTCTTCAGTATGGCTTCGTTCTTGTGTTCCAGCCCCAGCGATTCGCTGCTGCCATTCTGGTAGCTGATGATCGCCCCAATGGTCGCGAGCACCGCTGTGAACATCGCGACCATGCGCCCCAGATTGTCAACATGCGCAGCATGCTCGACGGCGTGGTCGTGCTGACCGTGCACTTCGTATTCTTCGCTCATACGGAGAGTAAAACGGCTTCGCCGCCAGGATGCAAGCCCCGGCGGCGAAGTTTTCAACTACGAAGTGCTCAACTACCAGACAGCGACTGCAGGTATGCGGCGACCGCGCTCATCTGCGGCGTCTTGAGTTCCGACGCCACACCGTGCATCACCGCCACATTGCGCAGATTGCTCTGGAAGGAGCGCAACTGCTTCAGCAGGTACTGCGCGTGCTGGCCAGTGAGCCGCGGAAAGTCGTCGGTACCGGCAGCATTGGCACCATGACAGGACATGCACGGCGGTATGCCCTCATTGGCAATGCCTTTGCTGAAGATATCGGCGCCGCGCGCAATCGTCGCGGCGTCTCCACCGTGGCCAGACCCGGGGGCCTGTACGCTGTAATAGGCCGCCAGCGCCTCGATCATGGCGTCATCCAGCGGCGCCGCCATGCCCCACATGTAGCCCAGGGCATCCGGATCGCCGCGCGTCTGCGCCTTGAAGGCCTTCATCTGCGCGATGAGATAGGAGGCATGCTGGCCGGCCAATACCGGGAACTTAGGGGTAGTGCTGCGGCCCTGGGGCCCATGGCAGGTGGCGCAAGTGGTCGCCGCGACGCGCTGCGCGGCCAGCTTCATTTCCGGATCTATGTCGGCGGCCCTGATCGCACTGCTGGCCAGCAGGGCCAGCGACGTGGCAACTATCAATGTCTTGATATTTTTCATGGGCGCATACCTCAGAAGGCCAACCAGGCAATCAGGTAGATCGAGTTGTTGTCACTCGCGTTGCGGCCCAGACCGTCGTAATTGCTGCTGGCGCCATTGAATTTCGAGTACTGGGTGAACTGCGCGGTGAGCTTGGTGTTCAGCCACGGCATGTAGTTCAGTTCCGCAACCCAGCCAGTGGTATCAGGCTTGCCGGTTACGCCGAAGATTGCCGGCGCCGGGACGGGCAAGGTATAGAGCCCCAAGTCGCTGCTGCCGGTGGTTGAGAAGTAGCTGAGTGTTCCACCGTATTTGCGCATGTAGTAATAGGTGCCGGTCACGCGCGTCGTGGTCAGGTCGTTCTTGAGGTTTTGGGAATTGCCGCTGGTGAAACTGGCGTCCAGCGTCATGTTTTCCTTGATGCGGGTACCAGCCACAGTTACGAGGTGCTGATCGCCGATCCACTGATACTGGAAGTCGAATGCCGTATCGCGAAACTTGTTGGCGGGGCCGGAAAGTGATACCGGAGCAGTGGCATTGCCGCCCCCCGGCACCAGCTTGAAGGTGGCGCCGTAGGCGCCGACAGTCAGTGATTGCGCACCCCACTGGTGCTCATAAGCCAGGCGATAATAGGGCGCACCGCCGACGATCACGTTCGAGTTCGCACCATCGAGGGGACCAATTTGGCCAGTGAGCGCGTTGGTCGCTCCCTGCTTCGCCGAGCGATAAAGGCCCAGCTCACCGTATAGCGATTCATTCCACATGGCATATACGCTCAGGCCGGCGACGCTCTGGCTCAGCTGGCCGGCGATCTGCGCATTGGCCACCGAGGGCACCGTGGCATTGCTGGATGTGAACGGAAAGCTGAAAGCCGGCGTACTGTTCCACAGATCCTGTACGGTGGGATTGTTGTTGGCGTCGATGCCGTAGATGAGACTCTTGTCCCCGGGCAGCAGCACGGCATTGGCGTAGCGGATGTCGGTGTTGTCGATGCCGATGACTCCGCTGCCATTGCTGTAGGTAAGCTGGATGAACGCGCCGAGGCGCGGGGCGATCTTGCCCGCGTAGAACAGGCTGATCTGTTGCGGAAAGGCCACGGTGCCGTTCTGCGATACGCCACCACTCCCCGTGCTATCAGGCAAGGATTTAGCGAGATTGGTCTGCGACACCTGCACCATCAGCGAGAGTGGCGGCAGACCACTCAAGGCCAGCAGCTCGCTCTTGGTTTGGCTGATGCCGCGCACCGGTTTGAGGTTGTCAAGTGTGTAGGCGTTGGCTTTGAACACGCGGCCGAAATGATTTATTTCGGGGAAGACCGCGTGGCAGGCCTCGCAGGCCATGCCAGTTTGTCTCGCGAAACTCGGCACCGCCTGCGCAGGCGGTGAGGTCGCTACCAGGCCGAGCAGCAGCAGGAACGATGCTGTCAGCGACCCTGTGATTCTGGTTCTCATCTCTCCGCCCTTCGCCGAAATATCGGCGTCAAGTTGTTGTTCTTTACTTGGGCAGCAGCTTAGGACTGCGGTCGAACGGCAACCATGGCGGGTTCTACTTAGCGACTAGGCATCTGCCACCAACACCGTGAAATCACGCTCTTCCCAGCGATTGGCCTCGGGCCAGAAGCAGGTGAAGCTCACGCGCGCACCAGTTCGCAACTGGGCGGTAGGCAGATCCAGGTAATGAACGTTCAACCCCGTTGGTTGCGTGGGATCCTCATTGATCGTGCGCCAGTCGTCTGTGCTGTAGCGCACCGAGGCCGGCGCAAAGGTTTCAATACGCAGTGCGCAGCCCTGCGCGATGGAGCGCAGCTTCTGGTTGAAGCGCCAGATACGCAGCGTCGACTCTGTCTGCTGCCGAACGTAACGTTCAACGGTCTGCGGCGGCATATCGAACACACAACCGTCCGCCAGCGAATGGACCAGCTTGAGATATTCGGCATGCGCCCATACCAATGGCATGGCCGAACCGGCGGGCCGGCCCAGAAGCAGCTCGCGATCCGGTCGATCGCCTGCATCCCAACTCTGCTCGGGCAGCAACCCGCTCTCGCCTGCCATCGCTTCGAAGCTCGCCAGCAATGCGCGTGCCGTCACGACATCGCCGCGCGCCAGCGCGTAGTGCGCGCGCTCGCCGGTCAGCAGCGGCCAGACCCTGCCTATGCCGGTGCCATCGAAGGGCGAACCGTCGGCATGCTCGCCATAGCCGTCATCGGTGTAGCGATGCCAGGCCGGACCCGTGGGCAAATCGGCCTTGAGCGTCGCATCGATGACCTTCACCGTATTCAGGATGCGCGGATCGTCCGCGGCACGCAGCCCCATGCGCACCAGCGCCAGCGCGTCGGCCGACACGATCTCATCAGCGCGCCGGCGTGTGTCGGCAGCAGCGCGGTTGCGGATATCGATGAATTCATCGCCATCCTCAAGGTCGGTCTCGGCAATGCGCACGTAGTAGCCCTCGACACCGCAGCGCCGCGCCAGCGGCGTGTCACGGACGTAGAGCCAATGCTCGACCTGCGAATTCCAGGAATCGGCGGTCGCACGCAGATAGGGTGCGAGCCGGGGTTCGCCGCAACGCTCCGCCCAATCGGCGGCAACCAGCAGCGCGGCAATCTCGGCGGCGAGCGTAAAGGGCGTGTAACCGCCATCCTCCTCCCAGCGATCCTGCGGCGTGACCGGGCCATTGCGCACGATGAACCCTGCCGCGGCACGCACCATCGGCCAGAAACGTCGTTGCACAAAATCTTCTTCAGGCAGTGCCCCTTCGCGCGCCGCGAGATCGACCAGCAGGATCGGCAACGCGGTCTCATCCATCTGCAAGCCGTGCCAGTAGATGCTGCCATCGACCCACATGTTCTGCGGCCAATGGCCATCGGCGTGCTGTGTGGCGGCGAGAAATACCAGCGAGGTACGCGCATCTCCCCTGGCGCCTGCCGCCAGCAGGCCACCGACTGATTGCACCATGTCGCGCGGCCAGACCAGGTGGTAACCGCCCAGATCGTCATCGCCCTTGGAAAAACCCCAGGGCACCGCCAGGCTCGCCAGCAATGCACCGGGTATCAACTTGGATTCATGCGTGCGGATCACCGCGGCACTGACCGCCGAGAGCGCACCGGGCGCGACGCCGCCGCGGGCCGCCTGCCAGCGCTGCCACGGCGCCACATAGCGCTCGAGCAGCGCCGAAAAGCCTTCGGCCAGCGCCGCTCGCGCCTGGTGTCCCGCCTCGTCAGCGCCGCGACCCACAGCGATTGCGATCACCGACTCCCGCTCTGGCAAGGGCACTTCAGCGATGAGCGCCACGTTGCCATTCTCGGCGCGCGTGTACTGCCACTGAAGTTCGCCGTGCGCCATCAGATCTTGCCAGCCGTCGGAGGCGCCGACGAAGCCTACTGAACGCGCGCCAAAACCGGTCGCCGACATCAGGCACAGCGCCCGATCGTCGCGCGCGGCAAATAGTGCGGGCACTTCGCGATACTCGCCGACCCAGGCGGTATTGCCGGCGCCGAAATTGCCAAGATGAGGCGCAAGCAATACATAAAGCCGATAGTCGGCCGAATTTCCCTGCAGCGCCTGAAATTTCACCCGCACCAGCGCTACCGGTCGCGAACAATCGGTAATGAATTCGCACTGCAGGGCGAAAAGTCCCTGCAGACACTCGCTACGGGACTGGTAGTAAGGCACGCCAGGCTGCGGGCAGCGGGTAGTGTGCCGCGCATGTCGCTTGATCTCGGAAATGAAACCGCCTGGCCCCGCGACCAGAAAACCCAGGTCGCGCGTCGCCGCCTCATCGATGCGCGGCGCGTAAATTTCGTTGAGTATGCCGTGCGAGAGCGTAAACCAGATTGGACTGCCTTCGAGCGCCGTGCCCACGCCGCTCTTGGCCGCCGAAGTCCAGCGGCCCGGGGAACCCGGCCATCCCGGCGCGAAACTCTCGCTCATGTTTCCCTCAACCGCCGTGAGCGAATTCGGGATAGTCGCTCATGGCGCCATCCACGAACACGGTGTTGCCAGTCATGTAGGAAGCCGCGCCGGAGACCAGAAAGGTAGCGACCTGCGCAATCTCGGCCGGCTCACCCATGCGGCCAAGTGGGATCTTGGTCAGCAGATCGCGCAACGCGTCGGGATTGCTCCACACGTTCTGATTGATCGGTGTGCGAATCGCACCCGGCGCGAGCGCCAGCACCCGTACGCCAAAGGGCGCGGCTTCCTGTGCCATGGTCTGCGTGAGCATCGCCAGCCCGGCCTTGCTGGCCGTATAGGCGCCAAAGCCGCTCCAGGCAATACGTTCGTGCACCGAGGACATGTTGAGCACCACGCCGCTGCGCTGCGCCGTCATGCGTTTCAGCGCGGCGCGCGCGCACAGAAAGCTGCCCTGCAGATTCACACGCAGCACACGCTCGAAGTTCGCAGGGTCAACGTCCCAGGTGGGTGCCGGCGCGCCGTCGATACCGGCGTTGTTCACGAGAATATCGAGGCCGCCCCACTGGCGATCGAGTCCGGCGTACATCGTATCGACCTGCGCGGCATCGCTGACGTCGGCCTGCACGCCCACTGCAACTGAACCGGCGGCCTGCAACTGTGCGACCAATTCGCTCGTGAGCTCGGGATGCACAAGATAGTTGATCGCAACGCGCGCTCCGGCCGCCGCGAGCTCGCGCACGATGGCGGCGCCAATGCCGGAATTGCCACCGGTCACCAGCGCCCGCTTTCCATCCAGACTGATTTGCATGCGACTTACGCTGCAGCTTCAGGCTTCGGGCACGGTGCCGGCCGGCGTCAGCTTGTCGATCGCCTGGGGCAATGCGGTCGAGAGTTTGTGCAACAGATCCTGCACGTCAATACCAGCCTTCGCAGCCATTTGCTTGACGGTATCGGCGCCGAGCGCCTGCTGCACCTGGTCCGGTGAAATCGGCTGGTTCGGGCCCGTGCCGACCCAGGATTTCACCGTTGCGCCCAGACCCTGCTGTTCGAACTGACTGACAACTCCGGCGACGCCGCCGTGCTTGTCGAGTACACCCTGAACCACATGCAGCATTTCTGCACCGACCACGCCACCCAGCACACCTGAAAGAAAACTCATGATGGAACTCCGTTTGAACAGTAAGGGCAAACCGCATACTGGCGCAAGCGCTGCAGGCGGTAGATGAAATCCACGTTAACTATAACCACTTACGCTACCCTCGACCTCTCTGGCAAGCCTACAGGGAGTGCAAGCAGTGACCCGCAAAGCGATCATTGGCATCCTCGCGCTATCGGCTGTGGTGGTGCTGTTCCTGGCCACGTCGTGGATCGACGGCGCGGTGGTGCGCGCCCGCCTGGCCCGCGCCGATCGCTCGATGGGAACCACGCTGCCGCTATTTGCCGTGGTACACAGGCAGGTGAATTCCGGCTTGTTCAGCTCCACGGTAGAAGTCACCTACGAATTCAACGACAAGCTGTTCAAAAGCATGGCTGCGGCAACCGCGAGCGCTAAGAAGACCGCATACAGTGGCGAGGCGCCGCCGAGCTTGACGCTGCGCCATCACATCCAGCACGGCCCGATACCCGGTTTCGCTATGCTGGGTCTGGCACGCATCGATACCGAGGTCGTGATCCCGGAAGTCGCCCGGCAGGAACTGCGCAGCAGCATCGGTACCGACCAACCACTGAAAATCGTCACCGTGCTTGGTTACCTGGGTGGCGGCACGACCAGGATCGACAGCCCGGCGTTCACCTTTAACGATACCCGCAACGCCAACCGCATCGACTGGCGCGGCATCAAAGGCCGCCTGAACTTCACTCGCGGACTGAACAGCCAGGACGGCAACCTCACACTGCTTGGCATGAAGATACTGGACAACAAAGGCACAACCGCGACCATCGGACAGGTGCGCTTTGACTACGAGCTGAAGCGCACTTTTAAATTGCTCTATACCGGCAAGGCGAGCTTTACGATGGATCGCCTGGCGATCGCAATGCCGCAGCAGACGGGCGCTGGGAATATGGAAATGCGCGACCTCGCCTACAACGTCGTCACCACTGCTAGCGGTGACTATCTGGATATGGTCGCGAAGCTGGGAGTCGGCTCACTTTCGGTCGCCACACTCAACTCCTCCGGAGTGCACTATGACTTTTCACTTCGACACCTGCATGGGCCTAGCTATGCAGCGCTGACGGAGAAGTTGCGTGGCATCTACGCCGCCACACTCAATGGCGACGGCAAGGCCCCGCAACAGATCCTCGCACCCTTCAGGGAATTTGGCGCGATCATGCTCGAGCACCAGCCCGAGCTTACGATCGAGCAAATTTCAATATTCATGCCTGAGGGCGCTGCGCAGATGAGCGGCAAGATCTCGATCCCGGGATACGCACACGGCGACCTGGACTCGGGACCGATGGTGCTGCTGCCCAAGATCGAGGCGAGCATAGATATCGCCGTCGATGAGGGGTTCCTGAACCGCGACTGGGGTCCACCGTCGCCGCCAGCAAGCCACTCCACCGCCAAGGCACGGGCTGCCAATGCACCGGCCCCACCCTCGCGCCTTGAGGTCATGAAGGCGCAACTAGCCACGCTCGAGCAGCAGGGCTTCGTGACCCGTCACGGGTCGCAGTTGAGCTCGCACCTGGAGTTTCGACACGGAGCACTTACGGTCAATGGCAAGCCGATGGGACCACCCGGCGCCCGCCACTGACGGCGCTCATTCGCGCGTGGGCGCGGCCTGCGATTCGGCGTGCTTCTGCACGCCGTCCAATATCATGTGCCTTGCCTTGTCGGCATCGCCCCAACCGAGGATCTTGGCCCATTTGCCGGGCTCCAGATCCTTGTAGTGCTGGAAGAAGTGCTCGATCTGCCGCAGCGTGATGGTCGGTAGATCGCCAAAGTTCAGGCATTGGTCATAGCGCTGCGTCAGGTGTGAGGATGGTACGGCGATGATTTTCTCGTCCATGCCATGTTGTCTTCCATCAGCAGCACGCCCACCGGCCGCACGCTGATCACAGCGCCGGGCACGAGCGCGCGCGTGTTGCAGATCAACACGTCGCAAGGGTCGCCATCGCCTGACAAGGTGTGCGGTATGAAGCCGTAATTGCCGGGATAGCGCATCGAGGTGTACAGGAAGCGATCCACCACCAGCGTGCCGGCGGCTTTGTCCATCTCATACTTGATCGGCTCGCCCCCGATCGGTACCTCGACGATCACGTTGACGTCGTGCGGAGGGTTGCGGCCTACGGCGATCTTGTCGATGCGCATGCTGTTGTACCCGCCTGGTGACTCAGCTGGCCTGCAACCACACGATGCAGGACCCAATCGGCGCCTCATTGTAGTGGTACACGTATTGCGTGGCCGGCGATTGCGCCAGGCGCATCATCAGCGATTCCGCGCTGCGCGGCAGCGCGAGGCTGCTCTGCGCCAGTGCCGTTGGCGCGCCCTCGGCGTTGGCGGCCTTGAAACGCTTGATACTGCACTGCGCGCCCGGGGATTGCGTGACCACCATGTCGACGTAAGCAGTATCGGCGTAGATCACCAGCCGGTACTGATTTCCGCCCACTACTCCGGTGGCATTGAGCCACTGCGGCTTCACCGCGCCCGCCATACCGCTGACCGTGGGCTCGACCGAATATTTCATTGGCGGGCTCTGCACGAGTTCCGGCCCTTCGGCCCGGGCCGCGACGGCCAGGGTCGTGGCCGCGGTAGTGGCCAGCGCAGTCGCAACGCTGCGAAAACACGACCCGCGGAATTTAATGGTGCCTCTCCGGTAGTGTCAGCAGGTGCGCGTAGGATACAGTGCTGCTGCGGCGAGCGGCTCGATTCCCGGGGGGCGACCATATGAAGGACACCATTACGCGTCGGGACTTCGTCGACGGTGTGGCCTGCACCATTGCCGCCGGCGCCGCGCCGGCACCGGCCTGGGCGCAGATGAGCGCTCATGCGCCCTACCCGCCAGGCGAGATCGGTATGCGCGGCAGCCGCAACCAGGACGCCGCGGCCGCGCACGCCGTTCGCGACGGCACCAAATACCGGATTGCGGACTTTCCCGTCGGCGAAGAAGTCGATTGCGTGGTGATCGGCGCCGGCATTGGCGGCTTGTCGGCCGCGCACTTCGTTCGCCAGGCCCTGCCGAAAACGCGGCTGCTGATCCTCGACAATCACGATGAGTTCGGCGGACACGCACGCCGCAATGAATTCAACGTCGACGGCCGCCAGCTGATTGGCTACGGCGGCAGCGAGTCGATCCAGTCGCCCAAGACGATGTGGAGCCCGGTCGCGCGCAAGCTGCTCGGCGATCTGGGCATTCACCTGCAGAAATTCGCGACCGCGATCAACACCGGGCTGTATCCTGGCCTCGGCATGTCCATGGGCTTGTTCTTCGCACGCGAGGCCTTCGGGCACGACAAGCTGGTCACCGGCGATCCGCAGCGCCCGCTGCCCACCGATATCCCGGCCGCGCTACAGCGCGGCCGGCCCATTGCGCAATTTGCAGCCGACTGCCCGCTGTCGGAGGCTGCACGCCGCGACCTGATTGCCTTGTACAGTGAAAAGCTCGACGTGCTGCCCAGGCTCAGCGTGAAACAGAAGATCGAACTGCTCAGCACGCTCTCGTATCATGATTTTCTCGAGAAGTACTGGAAGGTAGACCCAGCGCTGGTGCGCCTCTTCGATGGCCGCACCAATGATCTGTTCGCCGTTCCAGGCACGATGATTCCGGCGCTGGTACTGGCCGACACCGGCTACCCCGGCTTCCAGGGGCTGAACCTCGGCACTGCCGTCAACATGAGCGAAGAGGCCGAAGCCTACATCTATCATTTTCCAGACGGCAACGCCTCGATTGCGCGCCTGCTGGTACGAGAGATGATTCCGCAGGTCGCGCCCGAAACTTCCATGGAGGATATCGTCACCGCGCGCTTCGACTACGAGGCACTCGATCGCGCGCAGGCGCCGGTTCGACTGCGACTCTCCAGCACCGTGGTCGGCGTGCAGAACGCGGGCCCGCAAGTCGACGTGCTGTATATGCGCGCCGGGAAGCTGCAGCGTGTACGGGCCCACAAGGCAATTTACGCCGGCTATTACACGATGCTGCCGTATATCTGCCCCGACCTGCCCGCAGCGCAACGCAGCGCCGTGGCCGGATGCGTACGCGCGCCGCTGGTCTACGTCAACGTAGCGCTCAGGAACTGGCGTCCCTGGGTCAAGGTTGGCGCGCACCTGATCAACATTCCGACCGGCTTCTACAGCTTGGCCAAGCTCGACTATCCGGTCAGCCTCGGGCGCTACCAGTTTGCGAAAACGCCGGACGAGCCGATCCTGGTGCACCTCTCGCATATACCTCAACCACCAGCGCCGCTGGCCGACATGCGCGCGTCACTGCGTGCGGCGCGCAAAGTTCTCTATGCACGGCCATTTGCCGATTTCGAAGCCGCGTTGCGCGACCAGCTCACCCGCTGCCTCGGCCCAGGTGGTTTCAATGCCGATCGCGACATCGCTGCGATCACGGTGAACCGCTGGGGACACGGCTACGCCTATCCCATCCAGGCGATCACCGAAGACCTGGCCAGCGTCGCACGCCAACCGATCGGCGGCATCAGCGTAGCGGGCTCGGATGCCGCATGGACCGCCTACGCCCACGCCGCGATCGACGAGGCGCACCGCGCGGCCAACGAGGTGATCGCCGGCTTGCGCACGGCGCACGCCTGACACTCACGGTGACCCGAATGCCAGAATTTGCGCGTCGTACTATCTTCAAACGACGAAAACCTGCTGCTAATGCTGCTGGGTCTTTCCTTTAGCTTCGCGTTTTTCGACCGCAACTCGGCCAGCGTGCTGATTCCCCACATAGCCAAAGACCTCGCGCTCACCAACACGCAGTCGGCGCTGACCCGCTGATCATGGGCATGATTCCGGGCGAATCGATTCCGCGGCGCTACGCCGCCACTGTGATCGGCCTGGTGGTGTGCGTGGGCGAAGTGCCGGGAGGCTCGGTGCTGGTTGCACTGCCCGGTGAGGGGGCGTAAAGCCCAGCAGGCCACTTAGCGCGGCACTGCCGCCACGCGCACCACCCGCGTGGCACTCGCCCCCAGGTCATCAACTACACTGAGCGCAAACTCGCCCGTATGGGATGGCACCCAGACGTATGGAGCGCTGGGCTGGCTCTCGCCGAGAAACGCGCCGTCTGCAAACCAGTACAAGGCGCGAACCTCCGAACCAGCGGTGGCATTGAGTTGCAGCGAGTTCGCCGCGGCCGTCGAGTTCCTGATCTGGTAGGTCGCGCCCGTCACCGGCGACACGATCTGCGGCGGCACGATCGAGGCGCTAGCGCGACGGCTGGCGCAGCGGTCTTCGGGCACGCGGCGGCGTGGCATGCCCGCCTGGGCAAAGAGGCGCAGAATGTCGGACGGCCAGAACTCGTACACCTCGCTGCGCAGGAATGGCGTGGGCGTATCGGCGCAGGCCTGCAAGCCGTTGCGCGTGTCCACAAGGATGCGACGGTGCACGCTGCTGACGCGGATCGGCGACTTTCCCGGAATGTACCAGGCCAGGGTGCGTCGCGGGCAATCGCTGTTTGGCAGCTCTCCCGAAGCTGCGCACACTTGCACCTGCTCGACGCCGGCAGGTGGCTGCGACGAGACTTCGGGCATGCGGCGCTGCGACTCGCGCAGAGCATCGACCACGCGAAAGAACAGCGGCGCGGCGATCTGCGCGCCGACGAACGCGCTGTTGCTGCTGCCATCGAAATTGCCGACCCAGACCACCAGCACATAGGGGCCGACGAGCCCCACGGACCAGGCGTCACGAAAACCCCAGGAGGTGCCGGTCTTCCACGCGACCCGGGGATTGCGATTGGGCAGGCCGTCGGGCCTGGGGTTGTCAGCCAGGATGCTGCGCACCATGAAGGTGGATTCGCTGGAGAGCAGGCGCAGCGCGCGGGGCGCTGCGTCGTCGGGCAGGTAACGAACCGGCGCGTAGTTGCCATCGTTGGCGAACATTGCATAGAGGGCCGCGAGCTCTTCCATACTCACCTCGCCACCACCCAGCGCGAGCGCGAGTCCGTAGTGATCTTCACTGGCCATGCGCGACACGCCCGCCGACTTCAGGAACTGGTACAAACCGGGTTGCGCAAGGCGCGACGACAACGCCACCGCCGGCACATTGCGCGAAGCGATCAGCGCATCGTGCGCGGTCACCGGCCCGATGAAGGCGCCATCGAAATTTTCGGGCGCGTAGGTTCCGAAGGCGGAAGGCGCATCCTTCAGAACGCTCTGCGTGTGGATCAACCCCTGGTCCATCGCCAGCGCATAGATGAACGGCTTGAGCGCGGAGCCCGGTGAACGTCGGGCCGTGACGCCATTAACCTGGCCGGCGATGGTAGCGTCATGAAAGTCCGCCGAACCCACCAGCGCCCTGACTGACATCGAACGCGTATCCACCAACAGCGCCGAGGCATTGACGACACCGAGACTGCGTACCGTGGCGATGTACTGACCGAGCGTGCGCTCGATCAGTCGCTGCAGCTGTGCATCGAGGGTGGTGCGTATCTGGGCGGCGCCCGGATGCTCGGCAAGTACGGCCTCGACCAGATGCGGCGCGGCGAAGGGCAATTGCTGGAAGTCGCGGATCTGCAGCGGCCGGCTGGCGGCGGCGATGGCTTGCGGCGGCGTCGGGTACTTAGCTGCCCAGGCCTGCAGGAGCTGCAGACGCGCGGCGCGCAACCCGGTCGATTCCGCCCCTGGCGTGCCGCGCGAGTGCGGCGCCTGCGGAATCACCGCCAACGTCAGGGCCTCGGCGAAGGTCAGTTCACCCGGCCGTTTGCCGAAATAGATGCGGCTCGCCGCACCGATACCCTGCACATTGCGGCCGAAAGGCGCCAGATTCACGTAAGCCTCGAGGATCTCATCCTTCGAATAACGCAGCTCGAGCCAGGTTGCGCACGCGGCCTGCCGCAACTTGCCGCTGATGGTACGGGTGTCGAGCCGATAGAGCAGCCGCGCGAGCTGCATCGTGATCGTCGAGCCCCCCTGGCGCACGCCGCCAGTTCCGGTTCTGAATCCGGCGCGCACCAGGGCGATCGGGTTGACGCCCGGATGCCAGCGGAAGTGCCGGTCCTCGTGCAGCTGCAGCGCCTGCAGGTACTCCGGGCTCACCCGCGGAAGCGAGGTCCAGAGGCGATACTGATCGTCGCTCGCCAGCGTCAGGCGCAGCAGCCCACCATCCTCGGCATAGACGGCGGTCGAGCCTGGCAGGTAGCTCGAAAGTGCCTGACGCGGCAGCAGACGCAGCGCGAGCAGCGCGATGGCGAGCGCCGCCACCGCGCCGGATACTCCGGCCACGGCGCGCCCGGCGCGCGTGCTCACGGGTGCACGACCTCCATGCGATCAGCGACCGAGCGGGCACGGATCCGGTAGTCGTACATCGCTTCGCCGAAGGCCGCGGGTACCACGAAGCTACCGGCATTGGTCGCCTTGATGCGGTAGCTGAACTCCTGCACCTGGTTCGTGGCGTGACCGTACAGTACGACGCGATCTTCGCGCAGGTCGGCGAAATCCGGGAAACCGCGGGGACGCGTGACCAGCCACAGGCACAGGCAACCGCCGCGATCTGCGCCGTCGGCGCCCTCCGAAACTTGCGCTTCATTCGCGCGGCCGGGGCTGCTCGACAGCAAGGCCTGTTCTTCGGGAGCGCCGCTGGGCACTACGACATCGAATCCGCCCGGCAACAGATCGACCAGCACCGCGTCGTCGATATCGCTGCGATCGATCGCGCGAAAGCGCAGGTGCACGGTGAGCTCATCGCCCACCTTGACTTTCTTCACCGGCTTGCCGTCGGCGTCGAGGAATTCCCGGGTGATTTCGAGTCCCTGGTTCAAGGCCTGCGTGGCGGGCGTGCGATCGAAGCCCGATTCATTGACGAGGTAGTAGTCGCGCCAAGAACTATCGCTCGTGAACAGCAGTGCGCGCGTGCCGGCTGCGAACGCGGTCTTCGGAAACAGGCCGGCGGGTAGCGGCAGCAGCACGGTGGATTTGTCCGCCAGCGTAGCCTGCAGGCTGAAGTTTGGCGGAGTGATCGCAGCGGCTGCCTTGGCATAAGCATCGAGTGCCAGGATGGTGGTGGCCGCCGAGAGCGAATCGTATTCACCGCGCTGCACCCGCTGCACCAGGGTTTCGAGCATCGACTCGGACAGGCGCGCCAGCCGTGGCGCGAAGTGGCGCGCGGTCAGGTACAACAGCATGGCGTCGTTGGACATGGCACCGTGCCAACGATCGACTGCGCTCTGCAAACCGAAGGGCACACGCTCGATCAATCGGGCCGCAAGCGACTGCTGCTGCATCAGCTGGTAGGCCGACGCAAGGTAGGCCGCGGCAATGTCGGTGGTCCAGATCTTCTGGTAACGGCTCTCGAGGCGCTTTTGCAGTGCTGCCGCTTCGTTGGACACCAGCATCCCCTGGCGTGCGAGCAGGTAGATCGCATAAGCCGCAGTGCGCTCCTCGGCCAGGTTGTTGCCATCGCGTCGCGCCAGCCGTGTGAGAAAGGCCTTGCCGGCCTCGAGCATATCGGGCGGCACGGCCTCACCCCGCTCGCCGGCTTCCAGCAACACGTGCAATGCATAGGCGGAGACGAAATCGATCGACTCCACACCACCGGCCCAATAACGGAACGAACCGTCGCCCGTCTGGCGCGCCCGCAGCTCGTCGATCAAGGTTGCGAGGCTCGCGCCCTGTTGGGTTTTCAATGCACCGAACTCCGGTCGATGCGAGAGCACGATCGCCGGCATCGCCTGGCTGACCAGCTGCTCGGTACAGCTATAAGGATAGTGCGCGAGGTACGCAGTAAGCCCGTGCGCCAGCGCCAGCGGCAGGCTGGACACCGAAGCATCGAGCGTCCGGAACTCGGCGTACATGTTGCGCGTGACCGGCACCTTGGCCTTGTCCTTGAAACTGCCCGCGTTGAGCGTGCTGAGATAAGTGCTCGCCGGGCGCACCGATACCGTAGTTCCGCGCTCAGCGCTCTTATCGCCGAGCGCCGCACGGAAACGCAGGCTGCCTGAGCCCAGGGCATCGCGCGCGCGAACGCGGAAGCGCGCCGAGGATTCGTGCATGGCCCCGATTTTGAGTGCCACCTGCGCGGCGCCCACCACTTCAAGCTGCGGCGAGCCCTCGATGGACACCTCTACGCCGGCGTTGGCGCCGGATTCCTCGATGTTGTTGGCAACGCCGACGCTCACATCGAATTCATCGCCCGGTGTCACTGTCAGCGGCGCGTTCGGCGAGAGCACAAAATCACCCCGCACGGTGGTCGTCTGCTCGGCGACGCCGATCGCCGTATCATTCACGGCGACTGCCATGATGCGCAGCCGCCCGTTGAAGTAATCGGGCACGGTCCAGTGCAGGGTCTTCGCTTTGGCGCCGGCATCGACTATGCCCGACCACCAGGCAACCGGGCGGTCGGTCTTGCGCTTGAACGGATTCAGGTTGGCGCCGAGCAATGCGCCCTGGTCGCCACCGGGCGCCGAGAGCATCGAAGCGCGAAAGCCCGGCAGGATGAGATCCAATATCTGCCAGGTGCCCACATCGAGCGAGCGCTTCCTGAAGAAGTGTGCCAGTGGGTCGGGCGTCTGATAGTGAGCCACCTGCAGGATGCCCTCGTCCACCGCAAACAGTGCGATGCGCGCAGGCTTGGCGCTGCGATAGGTGATCGCAAGATCAGCGCCGGGCTTGACGAGCGCAGCCGCATGCAGCGTCACCGAATTGCGCCTCGCATCGAGCGCAATGGAGAACGGCTGCACGCCATAGGAGAGCGGCGCGGTATAAATCTCATCTGATGCGGGGTCGCGCACAAAGCTCACGCTCACGTAGCCATTGCCCTCAAGGCCCGCGGGCACCTTGATCGTCTGCACCGAGCTCGTGGTCGTGGCCCTGAACCACTGCCAGGCGTAGACGTGATCGCGCTCAATGGTGATCAGTCCGGTGCCGGTGTAGGGCGCCTGGATCTGCATCGAGATCGTGTCGCCTGCGCTATAGTCGTGCCGGTCGAGCACGATCTGCAGCTCGGCATTCTTTTCCATGGAGCGCGACAGATTGGCGGCGCCCGCCACGGTGTAGTCGACCCGGGCATAGACCTGCCCGGCGCCGTCGGTCACCAGGTAGCTGTAGTTGCCGGGCGTCGTGGTGTCGAGCGCCAGCGTCGATTTCCCGCCAGGCAGTGCCAGCGCCTTTTCGTCGACCGGCACTTCCTTGAGTCGCGATTCGTATTTGTAGACACCGCTGTCCTGCTTGAGCAGCACCGAAACGTAGCGTCGCTCGAGACGCTTGAGCACCAGGCCCTCGGCCGCGACGCGCGCGAGCCTGGGGTCGACCGCCACGAAATCGATCGCGCGCGAAGCACTGCGCGAGATGTAGTCCAGTCGGCCATCGGCCTTCCAGCCAACCAGGAACGGCAGGCTCGAGACCAGTTGCGTCGCTTCGCTGGTCACCGCGCGCCCGCCATCGGCCTCGTAGCCCTGCACCACCAGGCCTATACGATAAGTGGCGCGCGCAAAGCGATTGAGATTCAGATCGAATGCAGCATGACCATCGTCCGCGGTGGTCAGCTCGGCGAGGTTTTCGCGGAAACCATCCCTGGCCGCTTGCGGGTCGCGGAACTGATAATCCTGGTAGCGCGCGAAGGCAACCTGCGCCGGCGCGAGCACCATGCTGCCGCGCAGCCGCCGACCGGCAGCTGGCGTGCCAAACAGGTTCTCGAGCGTCACCAGCGCCTGTAGCTTCTCCGGCGTGACCCAGCCTTCCGACTGCTCAGTGGAGAAGCGCGCGTTCATGCGCAATCGATCGGGCAGAAACTCCTGCACCTTTACGGACATCGACCCGATCAGGTCTTCGCGCCACTCGCCCTTCACCACGTAGACATTAATCGTGTAGAGGCCGACCGCGGCCGCCTCACGGGTGCGGTAACGGATTTCCTCGAATCCACCCACATCGAGGTGTACCTGCTCGCGCTTGATCGCCAGGCCGCGCGGGTCGGTGATCTCGATGCGCAGCGGCAAGCCCTCCGGCAGGCGCCGCCAGTCCTGCGTCTTGACGATCGCCGCGGCGCGAATCTCATCGCCCGGACGGTAAATGCCGCGATCGGAAAACAGAAATGCGCTGAGCGCCGCGCGCTCGGTCTTGTTACTCACGCCACCCACATCGAAGCGCGAGAGATCGAGGGCATCGACATGGCCCTTGATTGGCAGGAAGGCGCTATCGCCGCCGCGCTTCGCCAGGTAAAGCACCGGTTCGCGTTCGTTCTTGTAGGATCGCGTGTCCGGAAAGTGCAAGTGACCCGCGGCATCGGTGGTCTCGGTGCTCAGCGCCTCGCCGTTGCGTCCGATGATCTGCACCGATGAGCCGGCTACCGGCTCACCACTGGCGATCGACTGGACGAACACATCCTGGCTGCCGTCGACCGACTTCTTGGCGATCAGCCCGAGGTCCGTCATCAAGATGAGTCGCGTATCTTCGACGGCGCCATCCGCACCGCTCGGTTGGATCACTCGCTTGTTTTGTGGATCGTAGGCCTGGATCTTCAGGAAGAAGATGCCCTGCCGGTTGGCGCCCGGTTTGTTCAGATAGCGGGCGAGATCGAGCGACTGGTAGTTGGCGACACCGGCCGGCAGCATCGGCACCGGTACAATGTCGACGAAATGCTCGGCGATATTGGCCTCGTCGAACTGGTATTTCGAAAAGGAGGGATGCGCGAAGTCACCGCCGCTTTGCGTCACCAGGTGTTGCAGCTGGTCGGGCAACAGCCGCCCAACCTCGATCCGCAGCGCTGTCACATCGCGCGTCTGCAACAGGAGCTTGCGCGGCCCGGACAATGCCAGGAGCGAGCCCTGATAGGCGATATGCGCCTCACGCGGATATTCCGGAATCGTCAGCACCCGATCGACCGGGTTGGCCATCAGGTAACCGCCGAATGAATGCAGCGCCTTGTCGACTTGCACGTACACCTGGCGCCGCGGTTCACCCTTGAGGCCGAAGCTGTGCATCTCGACATGCTCGCGCTCATTGGCCACGTATTGCAGCGGCAGTGGCTCGGCGCTCGACAGCACCTCGGGCGTGACCATCGTCTCGTTCCAGTAGTAGGGGCGATTGCGCACCTGCTTGTCCCAATTGGCCTGAATCGCAGCGTCTGGATGCTTCATCGGCAGCACCCAGGCCTTGACCCGCGAACTCATCTCGGGCGCTGCCACCGATTGCGAGGTTTCGATGACCAGCGCCTGGCTCGGCGTATCGCGCTCATCACGAGCGATCGTCAGGTTCATACTGTTGACCGCGAGGCTGTACAGGCCCGGCACGGCGACGCTCGCCGTCAAGGGGTCAGGAGTCTCGTTGCCACCGCGCAGCGCATGCACGCCCTTGTCGATGCGCAGTTCGACCCGACCGCCCTTGGGAATCACCGCCAGCTGACTGGTATGCACGTAAGCGTGCAACTTCAGCTTGTCGTAGGTGATGGTGTAGGTCGGCGCCGGCGACTGCTCCTCCTCGCGATCATCCGTGATCCTGGCATAGACCTTCAGTTGCACGCGCTGCTCGAGCGAGGCGGCATCCACGGGTTGAGTGAACTGCAGGGTCGAGACGACTTTCTTGTCCGTGGCGACCACCGGATCCTGGTAGAACTCATTGTTGTAGATGCTGGCGATGAAGGACGGCGCATCGAAGCCGATCTGGTACTGGCTCAAGTGCACCTGCGGCGCCATGAAACCGTGGCGCGCAAACTCCACGGTGTAACGCTGTCCATAGGGCCACTCGACGACCGGCGTGAACGCCAGCGTGTGGTCGTCGCGCCACTTCCATTCACCACTGAGCGCAGGCGACACCGTGAGCCCCGCCTTGCGCGCCTCGATCACCTTGCCAGTATCATTCAGCGGCGCTATGGAGCCAGAAAACGCAAACAGCACCGGATTCGGCTTGCCGGGCGGAGTGCATTCAATGCAGGTGCGCGCCGGGTTGGTCACCGTGACCTCGTACTCCACAGGCTTCGGCAGGCTCTGGTACCAGCGCCAGCCCGCGTAGCCACCTAGCACCAGCAAAGCAATGGCGGCGATCGCCAGGCCACTGTGGCACGGATGGCGCCTCATCAGCCCGCGCAGCTGATCGAAGTGCGCGCCCGCCTGCCGCGACCACGACGGAGGGGTCCAGTTGAGCTCGCCGAGGCCGGCGCGTAAACCCCTACCGATGGCCGGCCCTATGCGCCGCAGAAGGCTGCGTAGGCGCTCGAGTGCTCCGCCAATTGAGACCGTCATGACCCGAATCTCCCTGTTTCGGCTGCAGGACATCTGGTCCCTGCGCCTTCACTCTACTTGTGGGAGCGAGCCGTTGTGTGTTTTTCCGATGGAGATTTCATGGCGGTTGGTCTCGGCGTGCCCGCCATTCAGCGAATGCTCCGCCAGCACATCAATACAGAAAGCTGCTCACTGGGTATTCTGCCCACACGGCACGTCTGGGCGCGTCCAGTCAAGGTCCATCGGGAACGGTGAGTGATTGTCAGCGTTGTAGATGTCTTCCTTGATCGCGGCTGCTATCTGAAAGCCGTTGGACATGTTGTTGTTGAAATCCGGAATGCCCTTGTTGAGCTGCGCGGAATTACCCAAGGCACTCAACATCACTCCAACTACATATCCCGCTGCTCTCATGCCGTCGTCCCCGACCGACTCCAGGTAGGTTGTCGCCCGAGTCGTTCACTATTGCGAGCACGGCACATCGTTGAAGTCGCTCGCCGAGCGAGGCGCCAAATAGTAGACGCTGAACATGCCCGGCTTATCATCGTTTAGCGCGTTATAGCTGCCAAACAGGCGCGCTCCCGAATGCTTGTTGTTGAGAGCCTCCGAAATCCGCCGTTC
>JAYUZE010000091.1:0-5063 GCA_043752035.1 Gammaproteobacteria bacterium | reverse complement strand
GCTGGTGCACTACTCGAGGTTGAGTTGCGCGCCGCGCTCAAGTCGCTCCCCGTCAGTGCCACGCGCCTGCAGCCATTTATTGCAGAGGTCGAGGCGGCGCGCAGCGCGCAGCTCGTCATACGCTCCGACCTCAATGGCACTTCGATGGCGTCGGCGGTCGATGCGTTGTCGGCGTCGCACGCAGGCGGTTGGAGTGTGTGGTTGCCGCTGCAGGCAGTGCGGGCCGGTTCTGGCTCGCTGGCGATCGACGTCGAACAGGTACAACATGCGGTGCGCGGAGCAGCCGTTGCTGAGGTCGCTGCAACAGTGCTTGACTTGAAGAGTGAGTCAGATGCCTTGTACGAAGGTTACCTGGCAGAGGCACTGCGCCTGTCGCTGGCGGGACTTATTGCAATCGTGGTGCTTCTCACTGTGTCACTGCGGTCGATGACCCGTGCCGCATTGGTCGTTGCGCCGTTGATGCTCGCCGTGCTCACTGTTTTGACTGTGTTTGCGCTTATAGGTCGGCGGTTGACAATATTGCACCTTATCGGGCTCCTGCTGACAGTTGCGATCGGGTCCAATTACGCGCTTTTCTTCGACCGCGGTTTGGCACCCACGACCGACGAGCAGCGCGCACGTACGCTCGCTTCGCTGTTGGTCGCCAATCTGACGACCGTGATTGCATTCGGTGTGCTCAGTTTTTCCACTGTTCCGGTTCTGTCGGCGCTGGGTGCTACCGTGGCGCCCGGCGCTTTCCTGGCGCTCGTTTTCTCAGCCATGCTCGCGCGCGCGTCCCCGGCTCAGTCGCGAGGTTCTTGAAGTGCGGCGAATTGTCTGTGAGGCATGCCCGGGCAGCGCGGCGCCGGTTCGAATCGCGCTGCTGCCGGGGGCGTACCAGCATCCGGAGGATTTTCGACGCGCGGGTTTTGCTGCGGCAGTGCGGGTGCGGGACCTGGCTATTGACCTGGAGTTCATCGGTGTCGACATGGCTCATGTGCTCGACCGCTCGGGGCTCGATGCCCTGCGCAGCGAGTTCGTCGAGCCGGCGAGGCAAGCGGGGTGCCGCCAAGTCTGGCTGGGCGGCGCGTCGTTGGGCGCCTACCTCGCGCTTGCCTATGTTGACAAGCGTCCAGGCGACCTGGACGGGCTCTGCTTGCTCGCACCGTACCTCGGTAACCGGATTGTGACCGGTGAGATCGCCAGCGCTGGTGGTGTTCGCACCTGGCAACCCCAGGCAATTGCAGCAGATGATGAAGAGCGGCGGATCTGGGCGTTGATCCGCAGCCTGCCGTCGGCAGGGCTTCGCGTCCACCTTGGCCTCAGCCGTTCTGATCGCTTCGGGCACGGGCACAGACTTCTGGCAGATGCGTTGCCGGAGGGTGCGTCGGACATTGTAGATGGCGGCCACGACTGGAGCACGTGGCTGAGTCTTTGGGAATTGTTCCTGGATCGCTTTGCCAGGACCAGGGCGGCACCTGCCGCTGTTCCGGGCCTCTGCTAACCTCCCGCACATGAGCAGAGGTCCCAACGCAATGCAGCGCTACGTGCGCTGGTGTCCGACACCGCTGGTCGGCGTATCGGTTGTGGGGCACGCGGCGGCGGCAGGCCTGGTGGCGCTGCGGCCCGCCGCATGGCCATGGGCGCTCGGCGCGTTGGTTCTCGACCATGCCGTGTTGACGGCCGCAGGGCTTTGGCCCCGCTGTTCACTCCTGGGACCCAACCTTACACGGCTGCCGCCCGCGGCGGCCGCACGTGGCGAGGTTGCACTCACCATTGACGACGGGCCGGACCCTGGCGTCACACCGTTGTTGCTTGACTTGCTGGACCGGTTTGGAGCTCGGGCCACCTTTTTCTGCATCGGCGAACATGTGACGGCGCAACCTGCAATTGCGCGCGATATCATCCGCCGCGGTCACGCGATCGAGAATCACAGCCAACGGCATCTGCACCGGTTCTCGCTACTTGGGCCGCACGCGATGTCGATAGAGATTTCCGCAGCCCAGGCGGTGATCAGCGATGCGGTCGGCGTCGCGCCGCGCTTCTTCCGTGCTCCGGCGGGCTTGCGTAATCCGTTTCTTGATCCGATCCTCGACCGACTCGGACTGCGTCTGGCAAGCTGGACGCGCCGTGGCTTTGATACGGTTACGCGCCAGCCGACGGCGGTGTTCCGGCGGTTGGTGCACGGTCTCGGTGCCGGGGACATTCTGCTGCTGCATGATGGCAACGCAGCCCGGAGCGTGACCGGACAGCCCGTAATTCTTGAAGTTCTGCCGCTACTCCTCAATGAGTTGAACCTACGCCACCTGCGACCGGTAATTCTGGCGGACGCGATTTGATGGATGCGGCCGCGCTCACGCAACGCCTTGTGGACGCAGCCAGTAGGCGCTACCGGTCTTCGGGGCAGTTCGCGTATCAATTCGCGCGCAGCAAACTTGCGAGAGATCCAGTGTTTGTGGCGATCCTAGCCATGGGCCTGATAACAGACCATGCCCGCGTTCTGGATCTCGGCTGTGGACAAGGAGTGCTCGCCGCATGGCTGCTGGCTGCCGACGAAGCCTTTGCGGCGGGCCAATGGTGTCAGGACTGGCCGGTTCCGCCATCCGGTTGGCACTTCCACGGTCTCGAACTCAGGCGCCAAGACGTGGAGCGCGCCAATCTGGCACTTGGGAATCGGGCAAAGGTTGAGCTCGGCGATATCCGCCTCAGGTTCCTTGCGCAAGCTGATGCGATTATTGTTCTCGATGTACTGCACTATATGAATTCCGATGCTCAGGAAGTGCTACTTGCGCGGGTTCACGCTGCCCTTGCACCTGGCGGCCGGCTGCTCCTGCGAGTCGGCGATGCGGCCGGCGGTTTGGCATTTCAGATTAGCCGTTGGCTGGACCAGAGCGTGCTCATGGCGCGCGGACGCGGGTGGGTTCAACTGCACTGCCGCCCGGTCACGGATTGGGTCCGCATGCTCGAGCGGCTTGGATTTCGTACCAGAGCAATTCCAATGAGCGCCAATACGCCGTTTGCAAACGTCCTCCTGGTGGCCCAGCTGCAATGACACCCTCTTTTATCTCGCACACCACGGCGACCACTTGTCTCGGTCGCGGCCTCGGGCCGACCATCTCCGCGCTCAGAAGCGGGTATGGCGGTTTGGCGCGCTGCGCATTTGAGTCGGTCGCATTGGAGGCTTTTGTTGGCGAAATTCCGGGAGTGGATGACGAGCGACTGCCTGCGTGGCTCACTGAATTCGACTGCCGTAATAATCGCCTGGCGCAACTCGCGCTCCGACAGGACGGATTCGAGGAAGCCGCCCGCGCCGCGATCTCGAGGGTCGGCAGCAGTCGCTTTGGTGTGTTTGTCGGTACCAGTACCTCCGGAATTCTGGAAACGGAAATTGCCTATCGACATCGCGATGTGCGCACGGGCGCATTGCCCGGCACGCTGTCATATCGGGGCTCGCACAATACTTTTTCGGTCGGCGCGTTCCTGCGCGAGCTGCTCGAAGTTGAAGGGCCGACGGTTGTGGTTTCCACGGCATGCTCCTCGAGCGCGAAAGTGTTCGGTTGTGCCCAACGGATGATTGCCGCCGGATTGATTGACGCGGCGCTGGTAGGTGGAGTCGACTCACTGTGCCTGACGACGCTCTACGGGTTTCATTCCCTGCAGCTGACCGGGACCGGACCCTGTCGTCCATTCGCGGCCGACCGCGATGGAATTTCGATTGGCGAGGCGGGCGCCTTTGCGCTGCTCGAGCGGCCGCGGCGGGCTGGCCTCAGCGTTGACATCGCGCTGCTCGGTGTTGGCGAGTCCAACGACGCGTACCACCTTTCCTCACCACATCCTGAGGGCCTCGGGGCCAGGCTAGCGATGCAGGCGGCGCTGTCAGCGGCGGGGCTCAAGGCGGAGCAGGTTGACTACCTCAACCTGCATGGCACGGCGACGCCAAGCAATGACCGCGCCGAAAGCCGGGCGGTGCGGGAATTGTTCGGCGCTTCGATGCCATGCAGCTCGACCAAGGGTGCGACCGGGCACACTCTGGGCGCCGCTGGCGCGCTCGAGGCGGTGATCTCAATGATCGCGATCGAACAGGGTTTTATGCCCGGCGGAATCAACACCGACGCGGTTGATCCGGAGCTGGATGTTGGCTACCTCACGGCGACACTCGGACAGCGCCCCGCGACTGTGCTCAGCAACTCTTTTGGATTTGGCGGGACGAACTGCAGCCTGCTGTTCGGTCGCCTCGGATAGCCAGCGGCGCCGCATGACGCTGAGCGCCTTTATTGATGGAATATCCGTAATCGGTCCCGGGTTTACCGACTGGCCGGCGGCCGACGCAGTGCTCGCCGGTCGCGCCGCATATGTTCCAGTACCGACAATCGTGCCCGTGCCGCAGTCACTCCCGCCGGCCGAACGACGCCGCGCCGGCCGCATCGTCAGTCTGGCGATCGCCAATGGCGCAGAGGCTGCGGCGCGAGCGGGCCTGGCGGTGGCCTCACTGGCAGCGGTTTTTTCCTCCTCCGGAGCCGACGGCGACAACTGCCACGAAATTTGCCAGACACTGGCCAGTGACGAACGCCAGTTGTCGCCGACACGCTTTCACAATTCGGTGCACAACGTACCGGCGGGTTACTGGAGTATCGCGACGAGGTCAATGGAACCATCGACGACCCTGTGCGCGTACGACGCGAGCTTCGCAGCCGGGCTGCTGGAGGCGCTGGTGCAGGTTGTAACCCTGAATCGTGCCGTTCTGCTCGTTTCCTGTGACGCGACCTATCCGCCGCCGCTGCGCGAGAAACGGCCAATACTGGATTCATTTGGGACGGCATTTGCATTGTTGCCAGAACGGTCCGAGCGTTCCATGGCGCGGCTCTCAGTCTGGATTGAGCGCGGCAAGTTCGACAGAATGAAAGACCACGGCCTGGAGCAGCTACGCGCAGGTACTCCGGCCGGACGGGCCTTGCCGCTGCTCGCTTTGCTAGCACACCGTCATGCTGGCGTCGTTACGCTCGAGTACCTCGATGCCATGACTTTGCGCGGTGAAGTGCAATCATGTTGAAGGATCGCGCCTGGATTGCACGCCATATACCGCA
>JAYUZE010000090.1:0-2576 GCA_043752035.1 Gammaproteobacteria bacterium | reverse complement strand
CCCACCCAGCGCGAGAGTTCCTCGTCGTAGAACGCGGCGATGCGCTCCATCATTTCGCCCATGTTGCCGCTGCGCTCACCGACGCGCAGCATGCGCGCGGCCACCGGCGTCGTCAGCCCGTATTGTTCCATCGCGTCGGCGATCGAGCGGCCTTCGCGCACGGCCTGCGTGGCATCGGCAAAAGCTGCGCGCAGGTTGGTGCCGAGCAGCCCTGCCGACATGCGCATCGCCGTGACCATCGGCGTGCCGCCCCGCTGCAGCATGCCCACGGTGCGATACAGGCGCGCGAGCTGGTAGACGTGCAGGCGACTGCCGAGTGCGGGAATGCGTGCGATGCGCGCGCCAATGGCGGCGCGCACTGTCGGGCGCGTAAAGGTATAGACCAGGCCGATGATCACGCTCAGCGTGCTAAACGCGACCAGGTAGCCGTGCGTATCGAGGAACTGGCCCCAATGCATCAGCATGCGCGAAGCCAGCGGCAGATTGCTGCCCAGATCTTCATAGATCGAACTGAAACGCGGCACCACGTAGCCCATCAGGAAGGCCACCACCAACAGACCCGCACCGCACAGCACCGCCGGATAGATCGAAGCGTTGACCAGGCTTTTGCGCAGCACATCGATCTGCTGCTGGTAGGCGACATACCGCGTCAGCGCTTCGCGCAGCGCACCGGTACGCTCGCTGGCGCGCACCGTGGCGACATACAGCGCCGGAAAACTCTGCGGATGCTCGGCCAGCGCCGCGCCGAAAGTCTGGCCCTCGCGCAGCCGCACCAGCACCTGATCGAGCGTGCGGCGGACGGTCGGGCTGGCTTCCTTCTCCCCCAGCGCTTCGATCGATTCCACCAGCGACAGCCCGGCGTCGAGCAACGCCACCATTTCCTGGCTGAAAGTCACCAGCGGCACGCGCGAAGAGCGATTGCCGAAATTCAGTGTGCGCTCACGCGCGATGGAGATGAAGGCCAGGCCGGCGCCGCTCACCTGGCGGCGTGCGTCGGCCTCGTCGGCAGCGTCGAGCACATACGAGAGCACATCCGCTCCACCGCTCATGGCTTTGACGCGAAAACGCATGGCTACCAGTTCCCCAGGTCGGCGTTCTCGCCGGTGCCGCCCTGGCGTCCATCCTTGCCGAAGGACATCAGGTCGTAGTCATTGTTGTGCGTGCCGGGTACCACGTACGTGTAGGCGTTGCCCCAGGGATCGAGCGGCACGTCTTTCTTCAGGTAGGGTCCGGCCCAGTTCTGTTCGCCGGGCGGTTGCACCTGTAGCGCCGCGAGTCCCTGCTCGCTGGTGGGCAGATGGCCCACATCGATGCGGTATTGTTCGAGCGCCTTGTCGAGCGCATCGATCTGCGCCCGCGCGGCCTTCACCTGACTCTTGCCCACCTGCGCGAAGTAGCGCGGCGCAACGAAGCCGGCCAGCAGTCCGATGATTACCATCACCACCAGCAACTCGAGCAACGTGAATCCGCGTGCGCTCGCGCGTCGCGCACTTTTCAATGCGCCAGCGCGCTGCGCTGCGCCTTGCGTTTCAATCACTTGTGACGCCATGTTCAGCATGGTATCAGCTCGGTTCCACGGCTGCCGACTGCGCGCGCAATGCGTGATACACCTTCAGCACATTCGGGACATAAGCGCGTGTTTCGCGGTACGGGGGCACGCGCCGGCCGTAGCGTTCGACGGCGTTTTCACCGGCGTTGTAGGCGGCGAGCACGAGATCCAGGTTCTTCGCGCCGTAGCGCGTGAGCAGGTCGGCCAGGTAGCGCGCGCCAGCCCGGACGTTCTGCTCCGGGTCGAAGGCATTGAAGGCCCCGTAGTGCCGCGCGGTCGTCGGCAGCAGCTGCATCAGCCCGATCGCGCCGCGGCGCGAAATCGCGCGTGGATTGAAACCCGATTCGACCACGATCACGGCGCGCAGCAGCTCGGCACGGACGCTCGCGGCCGTGGCCGCGCGTTCGATCACGGCATCGTAGCTGGCGGAACGCGCCAACCAGCCAGCGGCACGCTTAGCATCCGCCTGTGGGATGGCCGGGTCCACGGTGGGGGTACGCGCTATGAGCGTGTAGCGCGAGTCATCCGGCACGTTGCTGAAGTGGGTGGTGCCGGCGGGGTCGGTATAGGCGTAGATATCCGCCCGGGCCGCCAAAGAAGCGGTACCGAAAGCTAAAATGAACCCAGTGGTGACCGCCAGGCGTTTCACAGCCTCACTGTACGAGACCCACCCCCCACCGTAAGGTAGGCAAACTGGGTAGGTGGATGCGCTTTTGCGCCTAACCCCCTGCTACAGCAACCATAATCCCTAAGGCCGCCGACACTGTCCACGCGAAGTGCGAACTGGGTCACAGTACCCAGGTCCAAGATTTGCGCTCGGGCACCGGGTTAAGATACGCGCAAGGCATCATTTCCACCATGTATACGGATTGGTTCAAACTCAAACGCCTGCCCTTTCGCCTGCGGCCGGACCCCGAATTCCTGTACATCAACAGCGAAGGCTCGGCGGTTTTCGAGGCCCTGCGCGCGGCGGTCGCCAGCGGCCGGGGCGCCATGGCGCTACTCGGCGACCCGGGGGTCGGCAAAA
>JAYUZE010000089.1:0-4499 GCA_043752035.1 Gammaproteobacteria bacterium | reverse complement strand
CCTGGCGCTCTAGTGTTTCCTGCGCCCGCGTGGCGCACGTTCACGCAATTGCTGGTGCAGGCGATACAGCCGCCGGTAACTTTCGTAGCGCCGCGCGCTTATCGCGCCGCTGTCAACCGCGGCGCGTACTGCGCAGTCGGGTTCCAGCAGGTGCGCACAATCGGCAAAGCGGCAGCGCGGCGCGAGCAGTGCCACTTCCGCGAACCCGAGCGTGCGCGCATCCAGGTATTCCAGCGCGGGCGCGAAGTCGCGCACGCCTGGAGAATCGATCAGGGCGCCGCCGCCCGGCAGATCATGCAGACAGCTCACGCTGGTGGTGTGACGGCCCTCATCGCCCTTGAGCAGTTCGCCGATCGCCGCGTCGGCGCCGGGAACCAAGGCGCGCAACAGGGATGACTTGCCGACGCCCGATTGCCCGACCAGCATCGAGCACTGATCCTGCAATCGTGCCGTCAGCGCCCCAAGTCCCGCGCCGGTCGGCGCGCAGCAGGGCAGCAGTTCGCAGCCGGCGCTGGCATAGGCCGCAAGTTCAGCGCGCACCGCCAGCGTGAATTCCAGGTCGGATTTATTGGTCAGCAGCACTGCGGCCAATCCTGCGCTGTGCGCCGCCGCCAGGTAACGATCGACCACGAACAGATCGGGCTCGGGGAGCGGCGCCAGCACGATTGCGAGGCAGTTCAGATTGGCGGCCACCAGTTCAGGGCGGCCGCGCGCGTTGGTGCGATACAGCGCCGAGCGGCGCGGCGCGATCTGCTGCAGCTGCCATTGGTCGTGGCGGGCATCGTACTGGCACCAGGCTTGATCGCCGCAGGCAAACTGCAGGTCGCGTCCGGCGGCGCGCGCCAACACCAGCGTGCCATCCGGCAGGCGCACCCGCGCCATCGCGCCGTGTGAGACCAGCACCAGGGCGAGCAGACGATCTGGAGAATTCACCCTGCTATCATGCCTGATCGGCAGGAGGGCGCGCGTGAGCAGCAAGGAACACCTGATCTGGATCGATCTCGAGATGACCGGGCTCGACCCGGACAACGACAGCATCATCGAGATCGCCACGCTCGTAACCGACAAGGATCTGCAGTTGATCGCCGAAGGGCCGGAGCTGGCGCTGCATCAGCCCGAGACCGCGCTGGCACGCATGGATGAGTGGAATCAGCGTCAGCACGGCGGCAGTGGCTTGTTGCAGCGGGTGCGCGACAGTGACATCACGGTACGGGAGGCGCAGCAACGGACACTGGAGTTTCTCGCCCTTCACGTGCCGGCTGGCGCCTCGCCGATGTGTGGCAACAGCATCTGTCAGGATCGCCGTTTCCTGGCGCGCTCGATGCCCGAGCTCGAGCGCTATTTTCACTATCGCAATCTGGATGTCAGCACACTCAAAGAACTCGCGGCGCGCTGGTATCCGGCCGTGAAGGCAGGTTTCAGCAAGGCCGCGGCCCACCGGGCGATGGCCGATATTCACGAGTCGATTGCCGAACTGCAGCACTATCGCACCCGGCTGTTCATTGCAGCGACGTGACGCGGGTCGCGGCCTGGCCGAAGCAACACTGGCCGTTGCATAACGCATGTTATATTCAGGCCGTGAACGCTGACTGCAATCTGCCGGTTTCTTGGCGCACGGCGCCACGCAGCTTTCCGGCCCTGATGGGGCTGTATGAAAGCAATTATCTGCGTCTGGCGCGCCTGGCGGGCAATCTCGCGGCGCTGGTAGGCACGCGCGTTTCGCGAGTGCCAGGCGATTGTGACCTGCTGCTCACTGTGCGCGAGCGCGCCCGCTATACCACCGAGCTGCAGCTGACTTATCTGCTGCCGGCAGTGACTCAGGCTGGCGCGCCCGAGCGGGTTCCGGATCTGCGCCTGCGCCTCTACCATGACGCCAGGCTGCTGGCCGTGCATGAGAATGCGACCAGCGGGCCGGATCGTGAACTGGATCGGCGCTGGGCCAGCAATCTCCTGCTAAATAAGTGGCTGGATTACTGTGCTGAGCGCGGGCACTGCTTCGCGCCGGCGCAAGCCACTTAGAGTTACCCACTGCCATGCGCTGGCTGGCGCAAACCATGAAATTCATCAGGCAACTCGGCTTCCTGCAGGTCGGTCTCAAGTCGACGCGTCCCGAGGCGGAAGAGGGTCGCATCATGCACCTGTTCCGCAACCGCATCGAGCTGAAGAAATCCTTCAGCGGTGCGGTTGAAGAAGTGCAGCGCCTCAAAGATCGGGTTAAGCAGCAGGAAGGCGCAACCGCGCGCGTGCAGGAACTGTTGCAGGAACTCGAGGCGCGGCTGGCAAGTCCCGAGAGCGCCTTTCCCACACTGGTCTACTATCACCTGCGCGAACTGTGGGCGCTGGGGCGCAACCTGCTGCGCCAGTTCCTGACCGAACTCGAGTCGCAGCAGCTCGATCGGGAACGCCGGCAGTACTTCGCCGATTTCAACCGCCGCCAGTTTGCGCGGCGCCAGTCGGCGGAGCAGGCCTGCCTGGATGCCACTGCCGCTGCCGCCGATGCACGTGCGCGCGTTTCTGAGCTGGAGCGGCGCCTGGCCACGCTGCAGCGCTTCTGGCACTACTTCAAGCGGCGGCACACTCGCACGCAGTTGCACGCGGCCACGGTGCAGGCCTTGCTGGCCGATCAGGCGCTGGGCGAGGCGCGCGCGGCGCGCAATGCCATCGAAGGCGAGCAGGGGAGCTTTGGTGGCTTGTCCACCGACTCCCGTCGCGCGATCAACCTGGCAACGGTCTCCTACGGCCAGGTGTTGTTCGAACGGCTGGTCGCCACAAAATTGGCCGAACCTACGCAGCGGGCCGCTACCGACAGTCAGTCGGCAGCGGATGTCTACGGCGATCGAATCGCCTGCGAACGATTAATGAGCGATATCCAGCGCGCCCGCTCGCTGCTGGAGCAGCGCAAGGATGTACAGACTGAAATCAAGGTACGCGCCGATGCGCTGCGTGCTATCGCCCGCTATCGGCAGCCGGGCGATGTGGTGCCCGAAGCCGAGAGCCTCAGTGGCGGCAGCATGGGTGTCGCCTCACGCGTGTTGTTGGACGACACCTGGGATATCGCCCGCGTACTGCTGCGCTGACACTCAGCGAGCGGCCCGACCAGCCGGCCGGGGCCTGAACTTCAGGGATTGCGCGTGGGCTGCGCCCGCGTCCCGGGGCTGTCGGCAGCAGTCAGTGGCGCCGCAGCATTGTTCTGCGTCAGCATTGCCGCAATGCGCGCCGCCTCGGCGAGTACCACATCGGGCTGATCATCGGGCTGCGCATCGGCGAGCGCCTTGAGCGGTGGCAGCGCGTCAGCGATGCGGCGCACATTCTCGCGCTGCAGCGCCTGCTGCTCCTGCAGGTCACGCTCGTGCATGCGGGTCTGCAGATTCAACGACAGTGAGTGATCTTTGCGCGTCTGCTCGAGCGAATTGAGCGCCGCCACCAGCCACTGGTAGTCGGCATCGTGGGCCGCGTGGGTGCCTAGATCGCGTGCCAGCGTCTGCACGGTCTCTGCCAGCGGCGTCGTTGCATGGAAGGGCACCGCGGCGATGCGATCCCAGGGCAGCGGCAATTCGAGCGAGCTCTCGCCCACGTCATGGGTGTTGACGCGCGACGGCAGCGCAATATCCGGTTCGACGCCGCGCAGTTGCGTGCTCTCGCCCGTGACACGGTAGAACTTGCCTATGGTGACCGTCAGCTGGCCATCGGTCGACTGGTGCGACCAGCGATCCAGCGGAATCAAGTTCTGCACCGTGCCTTTGCCGAATGTAGTCTGGCCCACGATCACACCGCGGTGATAGTCCTGGATCGCGCCGGCGAAGATCTCGGAGGCCGAGGCGCTGGTGCGATCGACCAGGACTGCCAGCGGGCCGCTATAAATCTGGCCCGGGCCTAGATCGGGCAGTACATCGATATTGCCGCCGGTATTCTTCAGCTGCACGACCGGTCCGTGGCCAACGAACAGCCCGGTCAGCGCCTGCGCCTCGGGCAGGAAGCCGCCGCCGTCACCGCGCAGATCGAGTACCAGTGAGTCGACGCCACCGCTGGCCTGCAGCTCGTCGAGCAGCCGGCGTACGTCGCGAGCAGTGGTGCGATAGTTCGGGTCGCCGGCGTTGCGTGCGTCGTTGTCCTCGTAGAAGCCTGGCACCGTGATCACGCCGACGCGCAGCATGCGATCGCCCAGCTTGACCTGCCGCACTTCCTTTTTTGCAGCCTGGTTTTCCAGCGTCACCTTGCCGCGCACCAGTTCGATCGTGTGCTGGCTGGTGCCGGGGGCCGCACCGGCCGGCAGGATCTGCAACCGCACCACGGTATCGATCTTGCCGCGGATCAGCTGAACCACGTCATCCAGGCGCCAGCCGACCACGTCGGTCAGCGGCCCATCATGGCCCTGGCCCACAGCCATGATGCGGTCGCTGGGCTTGATGGTGGCTGCCGCAGCCGCCGGGCCGCCGGGCAGCAACGAGCTGATGGTTACGTAGTCGTCCGCCAGCTGCAGCGAAGCGCCGATGCCCTCG
>JAYUZE010000088.1:0-3607 GCA_043752035.1 Gammaproteobacteria bacterium | reverse complement strand
ATCCGCGGCTGCGCGATCGGGTGCTGCTGACGCTACTGCTCACCGGCCTCGCCTTCGTCGTCTACCGGGTCGCGCACATCCGCGTGGTGCTGACTACCGGGCCGGAGCTGCGTGAAGTGGTGGCGCTGGCACTGCTGACGATGACACGCGTGGCGGTGCTGATCGCACTGGCGAGCCTGCTGTGGGTGCCGGTGGGTGTGTGGATTGGCCTGCGGCCGCGCGCGGCGCAGATCGTGCAGCCCATCGCGCAGTTCCTGGCGGCATTTCCCGCTAACCTGCTGTTCCCGATGGCGGTCTACCTGATCGTCAGCTGGCAGTTGAATCCGGATATCTGGTTGAGCCCGCTGATGATCCTGGGGACGCAGTGGTACATCCTGTTCAACGTGATCGCGGGCGCCGCGGCCATGCCCGCCGAACTGCGCCATGCGGCCCAGAACCTGCGCATCGGCGGCTGGCTGTGGTGGCGGCGGGTGGCACTGCCAGCGGTGATGCCCTATTACGTGACCGGCGCGATCACGGCCTCGGGTGGCTCCTGGAACGCAGCGATCGTCGCGGAGCTCGCCAGCTGGGGCAATACCGAGGTGCGCGCGCACGGCCTGGGCTCGTATATCGCCGAGGCCACGCTCTCGGGCGACTATCATCGGATCGTGCTGGGCATCGTCACGATGAGCGTGTTCGTGGTGGCGATCAATCGCCTGTTCTGGCGGCCGCTCTATTATTACGCCGAGCGCCGTTTTCGCCTGAACTGACACGGAGTCCGATCATGAACGCCCCCGCCCTGCTGCAGGTCAGCGAAGTCAGCAAGTCCTTTCCGAAGCCCGATGGCCACGAGCTGCTGGTGCTGCAAGGGGTAAACCTGCAGCTGGTGGAAGGCCAGATCGTCGGCCTACTCGGCCGCTCGGGCTCGGGCAAGTCGACGCTGCTGCGGCTGATCGCCGGGCTCGCCGATCCGAGCGACGGTGACCTGCAGTATCTGGGACACCCGGTCAGCGGCCCGGCGCCCGGTATCTCGATGGTGTTCCAGAGCTTCGCATTGTTCCCCTGGCTCACCGTGTTCGAAAACGTGGCGCTCGGACTCGAGGCGCAGCGGCTGCCGCGCAGCGAAATCCGCACCCGCACCCTGGCGGCGATCGACCTGATCGGCCTCGACGGATTCGAATCAGCCTATCCGCGCGAGCTCTCCGGCGGCATGCGCCAGCGCGTCGGCTTCGCCCGCGCGCTGGTGGTACATCCGAATATCCTGCTGATGGATGAACCCTTCTCGGCGCTCGACATCCTCACCGCCGAAACGCTGCGCACCGATTTCCTCGACCTGTGGTCGGAAGGCCGTATGCCGATCAAGGGCGTGCTCCTGGTCACGCACAACATCGAAGAGGCGGTGCTGATGTGCGACCGCATCCTGGTCTTCGGCAGCAACCCCGGTCGCGTGCTCTCGGAAATCGCGGTCTCGCTGCCGCAGCCGCGCAACCGGCTCGATCCGGCGTTCCGCGAATTGGTGGAGCGCATCTACGTGGAGATGACGGCGCGCACCAGCACGCAGTCTGGCGCCACCAGTGCGCGCACGGAGTTTTTCCCGGGAGTCGGCATCGGCAGCATCCTGCCGCGCGTATCCTCGAACGAGCTCGCCGGCCTGCTGGAGGCCGTGGCCGCGGCGCCCTTCAGCGGCAAGGCCGACCTGCCCAAGATCGCCTCCGACCTGCAGATGGAAATCGACGAGCTGTTCCCCGTAGCTGAAACCCTGCAGATGCTGCGTTTTGCGGAGCTGGAAGGCGGCGATCTGAAACTCACCGAAGCCGGCACCGCCTTCGCGAGCGCGGCGCCCGACGAGCGCAAGCGCGTATTCGCGCGCCAGCTGCTGACCTTTGTGCCGCTGGCGGCACACGTGCGACGCGTGCTCGATGAGCGCACCTCGCATGTGGCGCGCCGCAGCCGCTTCATCGACGAGCTGGAAGACTTCATGAGCGAGGACTCGGCCGAACAGACCCTGAGCGTGATCGTCAGCTGGGGACGCTACGCTGAGATCTTCGCCTACGAAGACGAGAGCGAGCGCTTTACGCTGGAAAATCCGGCCTGAGCGGCGTTGCAGCCGGGAGCTGCCTTGGCGGTATCGGCGGACAGCCCCCAAAACAGCGCGTCTAGCCCGATGCGCACACCGGCGTCGGGATGCCAGTCTGACCCGCGCTCCCAGCGCACCAGCGGTTCCACGTAGCCAAACAGCCAGCCGCTGTGCAGCGGACGCTTGTACAGCACGCTGAACTCGTACAGGCTCGCACCGGACAGCCGCTCGCCCGCTGCCGTGGCGCGTACGACCGTGCCGCAGGCCAGATCGCGCCCGTCGGTAAAATGGCCGTACTGCCGCTCCTGGATCACCGCGCGCGCGTGACCGAACAACAGCGTCTGCGCCCAGCTGGTCGCGGCACTGTCGCGCAGCCAGTTACCGTAGCTCGAGGAGCGCGCCACCCAGCCGCCGTGCCAGTGCTCGAGCGCGAAGCCGCCGCTGACGCCGAGGCCTACGCCACTTTCCACATAGGGCTTGACCAGGGAATAGAACCTGGCGCTGCCCATGTTGAACTGCGGCGCCCAGCGCACCGCCGCGAACGCCGAGGGCTTCAATTTCAGCCGCACGCCTACGTCGAAGTCGAGCTGCGAGGGCTGTGCAAAGCGCAGACCTGCGCGCACCGGCTCGCGTTCGGTCGCCGCATTGCGCGGCGCCTCCGAGAGGTTGCTGCTGGTGATGAACAGCCGCAGGCGCCGCTCGATGTTTGGCAAGCGCACGGTCGCATCGAAATTGAGTCGTGGACTCAGGCTCAGGCCGTGCTGTCGATTCAGCACCTCGGTGTCGAGATCGATGCGCATCGGTGAGACCGGCACCACCAGTACCGTGCGCTTGGGGTCGGCATAGCGCGTATCGACTTTCTGCAAGATACGCTCCAGCCGGCGGTACAGCCAGTCGTGCCCGAAGTCGAGCCGCTCGCCGAAAGTGTGTGCCGGCTGCTGCGTATCGCTCCCGAGCGCTGCGATCGGCGTGTCGGAAGGCGACACGCGCTCGGGCCCAGGCTGAGGTGTAGGTGCAGGTGCAGGCGCGGACGCGGACTCTTCAGCTTGTGCACTGACAGCGAGCGCCAGACCAAGCAGCAGTGCGCGCATCGCGTTCATGTGCGCCGCGCAGCTCCTTCTGCAGGCAGCGTTGCGCGCAGAACCCCGCGCTCGCGCGCGCACCGGCGGCGAGTTTTCGCCGATGCCGCCGGTGAACACCAGCGTATCCACGCCGCCCAGCGCCGCCGCATAGGCACCGATCTGCTTCTTGATCGGGTAGCAATAGAGGTCCACAACTTCACGGACGCGCTGCTCGGTAGCCTCACGTGCCAGCAGATCGCGCCTAGCGGAGCTGGTCTCAGAGAGGCCCAGCAACCCCGACTGGCGGCCGGTCATGGCCACAAATTCATCGGCGCTCATACCCTCGGTACGCGCCAGGAGGCGCTTGAGTTCGCCCAGCAGATAGTCGTAGGAATGGCCATGGAATCCGTAGCGGCGTACGCCGGCGGCCGCGTAGCGCCGCGGAATCGGCAGCAATCGTGCCACCGCAGGCAGCTGGCGATGAAAGGCC
>JAYUZE010000087.1:0-2575 GCA_043752035.1 Gammaproteobacteria bacterium | reverse complement strand
TGGCTGCCGGCATGGTCCTTGATACCGGGATTCGTGCTGCTGGTGTCGATGTTCGTTTTCTGGTTCGGCACCGTCATCGGCGAGAACGAGCACGGCATATACAACATGGCCGTCGATCGCTCGTTCCGCATGGGCATGATGTGGTTCATTTTCTCCGAGGTGATGTTCTTTGGCGCATTCTTCGGCGCGTTGTTCTATGCACGTGAATTGGCGGTGCCGTGGATATCCGGCCACGGCGTGAAGGTATTCAATAGCCTGCTGCTGTGGAAGGATTACGGCGGCTCGTGGCCCACCAACGGGCCAGCCGCTTTGGGTCCGCGCGCGAACGGCACCTTTGAAACCATCTCTGCCCTCGGTCTGCCCGCCGTCAACACGGCCATTCTGCTCAGCAGCAGCGTCACCGTGACCATCGCGCACCATGCGCTGATCACGGGTCACCGTACCCGTCTGAAATTCTTTTTAGCGCTAACCTTCTTGCTGGGCTTCACGTTCGTGTACCTGCAAGCGACGGAATATCACGAAGCGTACACCGAACTTGGGCTTCGGCTCACCACCGGCATCTACGGCTCCACGTTCTTCATGTTGACGGGTTTCCATGGCTTTCACGTGACGTTGGGTGCCATCATGTTGACGGTGATCTGGTTCCGGGTCATGAAGGGTCAATTCACGCCGCAGCGGCATTTCGGATTCGAGGCAGTGGCCTGGTACTGGCACTTCGTCGACGTGGTGTGGCTCGGGCTATACATCTTCGTATACTGGCTTTAGAAACCAACCGCACGCTACCGCACGCGCTGCGGCTCGACCCAGCCCTGGGTATAGGCGACGATGAGCAGTGCGAACAGCAGCACCGAAAGGCCGATTCTCCAGGCCAAGGCTTTGACCATTTTGCCGCTGTCGCCGGGCTTGCTGTTCGACAGGTGGAACAATGCCTTGCCCAAGCTGACCAAGATCGCCGCCAGGATCACGACAACGAAAAACTTGAATGCCACGGCCGCTTACCATTCTAGAGGGGCGCGTAGTATATCTTGTCAAGGCTCAATGCCGTGCCCATGAAACTAGGCTCTCGTATCTTCGCTCCGCGCCTCTTCACCACCCTTCTCACCCTCGCTGTGCTGGTGGGCTTGGTGTCCTTGGGGCGATGGCAGCTACAGCGAGCCGACCAGAAGCGCGCCTTGTACGATGCCTTCGATCGAGGCTCGGATGCCACTCGCGTGATCGATTTGCACACCCCGTCCCTGCCGCGTTATCAACACGTCGAGGCGCAGGGCCACTACGATGAATCGCGGCAGATCTTGATCGACAATATGGGGGACGCACAAGGACGGGCCGGCTATTTCGTGGTCACCCCCTTCGCCTTGGCGCAAGGCGGCTGGCTGCTCGTCAATCGCGGCTGGGTACCGGTGGGCGCCAGCCGCCGCGTGATACCGGCCGTTCGAGTTTCAGGCTCATTGCGTCGGGTGCGCGGTCGTGCCGACCACTTGCCCAGCCCCGGCATTCACTTAGGCCAACCCGCCGAGCTCGGCCCTCCATTCCCGGTGGTGGCGAATTTTCCGACCCTGATTCAGATCGCGCAGCTCCTGCACGAGACCTCCTGGACGCGCGCCGCGGACCTGGTGCTGCTCGACGCCGATCAACCCGACGGATATGTACGCCAATGGCAGGCGCCCGGAATGCCGCCCATTCGCCATGTGGCCTACGCAGTGCAGTGGTTCGGTCTGGCGCTGGCCTTGTGCGCCATTTATCTGGTGACGAATTTTCGCAGACCCGAGAACGGGCACGCGACGCCATGATAAATCGCGATGTCACTCAACGACGCCGGCGATGGGTGCTGATTGCGTTAGGCCTGCTGTTTTTCGCGCCGCTCGCCCTGTCCTTTTATCTGTACTACGGCCCGATGGGTTGGCGCCCCGGCAACCGCGTGAACCACGGCGACCTGATAGACCCACCGCGACCGCTGCCCCGATCGTCGCTGCCAAGCGGCAAATGGACCCTTCTGTATGTGGGCGCGGGAAGTTGTTCGGTCCTCTGTCGCTCCGATCTGTACAACACTCGACAGGTGCGCATTGCACTGAACCGCGATCTGGACCGGGTACAGCGGGTGTTCATCGCCGTGGGTGAGTGTTGCGACGGTGCGTTTCTCGAGGAGCAGCATCCGGATCTGAAGCTTGTTCGAGCCACCCCGGATTTGAGCCCCTTGCTCGCATCGTTGCCCACCATCAATGGTATTGAACCGATCGCGGCCGAGCGTATTTATCTCATCGATCCCTTGGGCAATCTGCTGATGTCCTACGCACCGACCGCCAAACCTAAGGGCATGCTCGAAGACCTGAAGCGCTTGCTGGGCTTATCGCATGTGGGCTAATGGCGCGTGGGGCCTAGCGGCGTTCAGACGGCTGGCACTCCTCGGTGCAGTGCTGGCTGCCGGCGTGGTCGTGCTGGGCGCCTGGGTGCGCCTCACCGACGCGGGCCTGGGCTGTCCGGATTGGCCGGGCTGTTACGGGCACCTGTATCCGCAGGGCGATCAGCCGGCCGGCAAGGCCTGGCACGAAATGATTCACCGCTATGCGGCAGTGAC
>JAYUZE010000086.1:0-3392 GCA_043752035.1 Gammaproteobacteria bacterium | reverse complement strand
GAAGGCGCTGCCTAACGTGGCATCGATTTGACTTGCCGATAGCCCAAGTCGGGCCGCCGCATCACGATCGATGACCAGGTCGGCTTCCAGCCCGCCGGGCTGCAGATCGGTGTCCACGTCGGTCACTTCGGGAACGCCTTGCAGCGCCAGGCGCAGTTTCTCCGACCAGCTTCGCAACTGCCTAAGGTCGTCGCCGAGCAAGGTGTATTGATATTGCGAGTTCGCCGAACGCCCGCCGCCGCCGGGAATGTCCTGTACCGCCTGGAGGAAACAATTGACGCCGGTCACCTTGGCCATCTGCGGACGCAATCGGGCAATCACCCGATCGACGGAGATTCGCCGCGTACCGATGGGTTGAAGAGTGATATTAAGACTGGCGCTGGCGCCCCCGCCCCCGCCGAACGGCCCGCCGCCGCCGCCGCCCACGGTACCTACAACCGTGGCTACTGCCGGATCCCGCTGGATGATTCCAACCACTTGCTGCAGCTTCGCCTTCATCAGCTGGAACGAGGAAGTCACATCGCCGCGCATAGTGCCGCGAATTTGTCCGGTGTCCTGTTGCGGAAAGAATCCCTTGGGTATCGCAATATAGAGATATACGTTGAGCACGATCGTCGCCAGAAGTAGCAGCAGCATGACCCGGCCGTGCTCCAGGGACCAGCTGAGCGTCCGTTCATACCCGGTACGCAGCCACTGGAAGCCCGCCTCAAACGCGCGTCGCAGCCTCCCGGGACCGCTCTGCTCGGTAGTACGACTGAGCAGTAGTGCGCACATCAGTGGCGTAGTGGTCAGAGAAATCACCAGCGAAATGAGTATGGCTACGGACAAGGTAACGGTAAATTCGCGGAAAATGCTGCCGACGATGCCGCCAATCAACTGGAAGGGAACGAATACGGCGATCAACGACAGGCTCATCGACAAGACTGTGAATCCCACTTCCTGGGCACCGATTAGGGCGGCCTGCCTTAGAGGAACGCCAGCTTCGATATGCCGGGTGGTGTTTTCCATGACCACGATGGCATCGTCGACCACGAAGCCCGTGGCGATCGTCAACGCCATCAGGGAAAAATTATCCAGGCTGAAATTCAGCAAATACATGACGCCGAAAGTGCCGGTCAGCGAGACCGGGACCACTACGGCGGGAATCAGCGCACCGCGGGGACTGCGCAGAAATACGTAGACCACCAGGATGACCATCAGCACCGCGATCACCAGCGTGGCTTCGACCTGACGGAGCGAGGCGCGAATGGTCACGGAGCGATCATTGGTGACGACCAGGTCGATCTTTGGATCGATCGAGGCTTTGAGCATCGGCAGTGCGGCCTTTACCGCGTCCACCACGTCGATGATATTTGCGCCTGGTTGCTGGAAGAGCTCAACCGATACCGCGGCCTTGCCATTGAACATGCCGTAGTTGCGGACGTTCTCGGTGGCGCCATCCTGTACGTCGGCAATCTGCGCCACATCACTCAGGCGAATGATCGCGCCGTGCCGATTGGCAACAATCAGGGATCGATACTGTGCCGCTTCCCGGGCATTGTCATTGGTGTAAATCTGGTAGTGCAGCTGGTCGACTTCTATCGATCCCTTCGGCGCGTTGGCATTGGCGTTGGAAATCGCCGCCCGAATGTCTTGCATTGACAAACCATAGTCGGACAGTGCCAATGGGTTGAGTTCGACGCGCACGGCGGGCAAGGCGCTGCCGCCGACATTAACGCCGCCAACCCCCGCTATCTGCGACAGCCGTTGCGATACGACCGCATCGGCGGCGTCATAGATCTGACCTTGGTTCAAGACGTCCGAAATCATGGCCAGCGACATGATCGGGAAGTTCGAACTGTTGAGTTTCCGGTAATTCGGGTTGCGGGTCAGCGCCGTAGGTAGGTCGACGCGCGCGGCAACAATAGCGGCCTGAACGTCGCGCGCCGCCCCATTGATGTCACGACCCAGGCCAAATGTCAGCTGCACATTGGTCGAGCCGACGCTGCTCGATGAAGTCATGTCCTCGACGTCGGCAATTGCCCCGAGGTGGCGTTCGAGCGGCGTCGCCACGCTGCTCGCCATGACTTCCGGGCTGGCACCGGGGAGGCTCGCTTGCACAAAAATGGCCGGAACATCAATCCTTGGCAGCGGAGCGACCGGCAATATCCAAAACGCCACCGCACCGACGGCGGCGACCCCCAGGGTCAGCAAGGTTGTCGCTACCGGTCGGGCGATAAACGGCGCCGAGATATTCACGGCGTCGCTGTCAGCGTCGTCACCGGCGCCGTGGGCGTCCTGGGCGCAGCGTTGGCGGCGGTTTTGCGACGCCGCGCGGTCAGGCGATCGAACGCCAGGTAGATGACCGGCGTCGTAAACAAAGTCAGCACCTGACTGACCAGCAGGCCACCAACGATACTCACCCCCAGGGGGTGCCGCAGTTCCGAGCCTACACCGGTGCCAAACATGAGCGGCAGGGCGCCAAACATGGCGGCGACCGTGGTCATGAGAATCGGCCGGAAGCGCAACAAACAGGCCTGGTAGATCGCCTCGCGTGGCGACAGCCCGGCGTTGCGCTCGGCATCGATCGCGAAATCGATCATCAGAATCGCGTTCTTCTTGACGATGCCAATCAGGAGGATGATGCCGATCAGCGCGATAATGGTCAGCTCATGGCCGGCGATGATCAAGGCCAGGAGCGCTCCGATCCCCGCCGATGGCAGCGTCGAGAGAATCGTGACCGGGTGAATAAAGCTCTCATAGAGCACGCCCAGCACGATATACATGACCATCACCGCGGCCAGCAATAGCAATAACTCATTGCTGAGGTTGTCGCGAAACGCCAGCGCAGCACCCTGGAACTTGGTGCGAATGCTCGCAGGCAGCGCCAGTGCGCTTTCGGTCGCTGCGATGGCCGCCACCGCCGTACCCAGTGAGGCCCCGCTGGCGATGTTGAAGGATACGGTCGAGGCCGGAAATTGCGCCAAGTGGCTGAGCAGCAGCGGACGGGCCTCGATAGTGACCTTGGCAATCGCCGACAGCGGCACCTGGCCCCCGCCAGAGGAGGGAACATACAGCGCAGCCAACGCATCAACAGACAAGCGCTTGGCAGGATCAGTCTCCAGAATGACCCGATATTGATTGGCTTGCGTGAATATGGTCGAGACAATGCGCTGACCAAAGGCATCGTACAGCGCGTTATCCACCGTACCGACGCTGATGCCAAAGCGCGCGGCGCTATCGCGATCGATGGTCACGTAGGCGGCGAGTCCGTTGTCCTCCTGATTGCTGACCACGTCCGCCAACTCCGCTCTTTGGCGCAGGGCGGCGACCAGCCGTGGAGTCCACTCGGACAGTACGGCAGAATCGGCGGCCTCGAGGGTAAATTGGTACTCGGTGCGACTCACCGTATC
>JAYUZE010000085.1:0-2720 GCA_043752035.1 Gammaproteobacteria bacterium | reverse complement strand
CCCCGAAAATCCGGTCGCCATAGGTTGCTGTGCGGCGGCCCTGACTGCCGAGGGCCAGCGCCGCGCGGCGGAGAACCTGCTGGCAAGTGCGCTGGCGCGCCAGCCCGACTGGCTCGAAGGCCAAAAGCTGCTCGCAGCGCTGCGCTATACCGGCGGAGACAACAGCGAGTATGCGCGCAGTTACGCGGCTGCCGTGCGTATCCTGCCGCAGCATCTGCCGTTGCGCATGGCCTGGTTCCGCAGTGTCGCGCAGGCGCGTAACTGGGAGGCAGCGAGTCAAATCATCGATGATTGCGAGCGCAACTTCGGTGCGCAACCAGCATTCAGCGTTGCACGCCTATTCATCGCCAGCGAATCAGGTGACACGGCGCGCGCCGCGGCGCTGTTCGCCGCAACCGCGCAGATGCGCGACGAAGTGCGCGATCTGGCCTGGGTACGGCATTGCCTGCGCACAGGCAATCCGCAAGCGGCCGTGGAGGTGGCGCTGCGCCTGACCGCCACCGCCTCGGCGCGCCTGGCGTGGCCGTATCTGTCGCTCATCTGGCGCCTTACCGGCGACACGCGTGCCGCATGGCTCGACGGCTCGCCACCGTATGTACGCAGCTATGATCTTGCGTTCGACCAGAGTGAACTCGATGGACTCGCGGGCTTGCTGCGGGGCCTGCATATGACCCGATCACCGTACCTCGAACAATCGGTGCGTGGCGGCACGCAGACCGATCGACCGCTGTTCTACCGTCATGAGCCCATCATCGCCGCGCTCAAGGCGAAAATCGTCGCAGCGCTGCGCGAATACATTGCGGCGCTGCCGCCGTTCGAGGCGGGTCATCCACTGCTCGGCACACCTCGTGAAAAACTGCTGTTTGCAGGCAGCTGGTCAGTGCGACTTCGAGCTAAGGGTATTCACGTGAGCCATACGCATCCGCAAGGCTGGATCAGTTCGGCACTCTACATAGCGCTGCCGACCCAAGAGCAGATGGGAAGCCCGCCCGCGGGTTGGTTCGAGTTCGGCACGCCACCGTCGGAGCTTGGACTTTCGCTTTCGCCTTTGGGGCAGGTCGAGCCACGCCTGGGGCGCTTGCTGCTGTTTCCCTCTACGCTTTGGCACTCTACGGCACCCTTCGAAGACGGCGAGCGCATGACGATTGCCTTCGATATACGGCCGCCGTTGGTGTAGACAGCTCCGAAGCCAGGGCTTCAAGGCCAGGAATGTTGCCCAAAGGCAACAAATGGCTACAGTTGCCCAAGAGTCACCAGTAACCCGTGGTCTTGGGATACATTCGATCACAGGCTAAAGTCGGCACTGCAATCGATTGTTGCAATCGATTGCATTCTTTGCTGTAATACGTCGCGGTGAACGAACTGGCCTGTTGTCATTAATCAATATATCGAGGGGGATCTCACGTGAAGCACTCTAGTAACGACACGCTGTTGTTGCGCATTCTGGCCGCATCGTCGTTGGCCTGTGTCGGACCGGCATATGCGCAGAATGCTGCCCCGGCAGCTCCGACCCCTGATGCCACGGCATCTGCTTCGCAAGGATTGGAGGAAGTGGTTGTCACCGCGTCCGCCGGAAACAAGAGCCAGCTGAACAGTTCGGTCTCGGTCACCAGTGTCGACTCTGACCTGATCAAGAATTTTCAGCCGACTTCCGAGGCGGAGGTATTCCGTCTGATCCCGGGCATTCAGGTCGCCGGTACTTCGGGTCCTGGCGGCAATTCGAATATCGCGGTGCGCGGTCTGCCGGTGGCTACCGGCGGTTCTCCGTTCGTACAGATCCAGGAAGACGGCCTGCCCACGGTGCTGTTTGGTGACATCCAGTTTGGCAACAACGACTACTGGACGCATTTCGATGCCAGCGTCGAGCGCGTTGAGTCGGTACGCGGTGGCTCCTCTTCGACCTTTGCCTCGCAGGCGCCCGGTGCGGTCATCAACTACATCAGCAAGACCGGCAAGCAGGACGGCGGCTACGTTTCACTCTCCAAGGGCCTTGGGTACGATGAGAACCGGGTTGATTTCAGCTACGGCGGCGCTGCCAGCGACTCAGTCCACTACAACGTTGCCGGCTATGTGAAGAACGGCCGCGGTCCGCTGCATGCCGGATACAACGTCAGCCAGAGCGCCCAGATCAAGGCCAACATCACCAAAGACATCAACGATGGCAAGGGCTACATCCGCTTCCTGCTGAAGGTCGCCGACACGCAGGAGCCGAACTATACCGGCGCGCCAGCGCTCGCAAATCTTGGCGGTAATTCGGCCAGCGACATCCAGCCGTATCCCGGTTTCGACGGCCGCAACCGCTCGAACTATTCCATCCTCAATCAGGATTTCCAGATTGTGAACCGCGATGGCGCGCTGCAGCGCGTCAAGACCGACGGCATCACCACCCGGGCGCTGGCGATCGGCAATCAGCTGCACTATGAATTCAGCGATGCCATTAAGGTCGATAACAACATGCGCTGGACCGGAATGAGCGGCGCATTTTCCGCCCCATTCTTCAATCTCGCAACGGCCTCAAGCATCATCGGCTCGACGGTGAACGGCTCGGTGGTTGGCGCCATCCGCTATGCCAATGGCCCGAAAGCTGGTCAGCTTTACACTGACCGCTACGTAGACAACAACGTCGATGTACATACCAATATTCGCGATGTGGGCAGCTTCGTGAACGATCTCGGGCTGTCCGGCAAGTTCGAAACTGGCGCCGGCAGTCTGAGTGCGCG
>JAYUZE010000084.1:0-5647 GCA_043752035.1 Gammaproteobacteria bacterium | reverse complement strand
GCCCTCCGCCCTGTGCCCTGTGCCTGTCCCGCGGGGCGATCCTAGGGCATGGCCCATCGCCGTGCACGCGAAACTCCAGTACGATGCCGCGCTATTGGCGTCGTGGGGAGCGCAATAAGACACATCTGTGAACGCATACGCGCCTTGGGCTGGGGCCAGATGGTAGCGTTTGCAGTCGGCCAGTTGCGTGCCGCCAGAAGGAACTACATTGGGTCGTTTTGTGTGATGCAGATCACGTTAAATTTCACCACGAAAGCGCCGGCCACCGGGGCCACGGGATGAGCCTGAAGGGCAAGCTGCAGTGTGTCGGCCTGACCGACACCGGCCGCGTTCGTGAGCACAACGAAGACACGATTGCCTGGGATGCCACTCTCGGGCTTCTGGTGCTGGCTGACGGCATGGGCGGGTATAACGCCGGCGAAGTAGCCAGCGGCATCGCGGTCAAGACCATCGTCAATCTGGTCCGCGAGTCGCTCGAGCGCGAAGACCTCTCGGCCACCGACCCGGGCACCAACCTGTCGCGCCCGGCGATCATCCTGCGCGATGCCATCACCCGCGCCAACAAGATCATTTTCCAGACCGCGCGCACCCAGCCCAACTGCGAAGGCATGGGCACCACAGTGGTCGGCGCACTGTTTCACGACAACCGCATCACCATCGCCCATGTGGGCGACTCCCGGCTGTATCGCCTGCGCGGTCAGGGTTTTGAGCAGGTCACGCTCGATCACTCGCTGCTGCAGGAACTGGTCGACCGGGGCTTTTATTCACCCGAGGAGGCACAGCGCGCCGCCAATAAGAACTATGTGACCCGCGCCCTGGGCGTGGAGAACAATGTCGATGTGGAGATCCAGGAACACCCGGCCCAGCGTGGCGACGTCTACATGCTGTGTTCGGACGGTCTCTCCGATATGGTCGAGGACGATGATATTCACTTAACGATCAACACCTTTGGTGCTAACCTTGACATGGTGGCGAAGCAGCTGGTTCAGCTTGGGAACGACAACGGCGGCAAGGACAATATTTCCGTGCTGCTGGCGCAGGTGATCGATTCGTTTCCGGCGCGTCGTAGTGTATTGGACAGGATGTTGGGTTGGTTCAGCTGACCCTGAGGCGAAAAATTATATGGCACGGCTGATTCTGAGTCTCGACGGCCAAGTAATGGCTGAGTACAACATGAACAAGGAGCGCTACACGATCGGGCGGCTCCCGGATAACGATATCCGCATTGATAACCCTGCAGTCAGCGGCCATCACTCGCTGATCATCAATATCCTGAACGACTCTTTTCTCGAAGATCTGAACAGCACCAACGGTACCTACGTCAACGGCAAGCTGATCAAGAAACATGCGCTGCAGCACGGCGACGTCGTCACCTGCGGCCACCACCAGCTGCGCTTCGTCGAAGACGACAGCGCGCAGCAGGACGAATTCGAAAAGACCATGGTCATCCAGCCCTCGGCCCGTCCGGTCGAGAAGATACGCGCGGCTGTGGCCACCGACGATCCGACCGCATCGCGTCGCACGCTGGGCAATGGCGTGCCGGCGATCAAGAGGGCCCGCCTGCAGGTGCTCTCGGGCGCCTTCGCCGGTCGCGAGCTGGAGCTGACCAAGACCCTGACCACGCTCGGCCGCCCGGGCGTCCAGGTCGCTGCCATCACGCGCCGCTCCGAGGGCTACTTCCTGGTGCATGTCGATGCCGACAGCCCGGAGAACTTCCCGCAGGTGAACGGTTCACCGATCGGTGCCCATGCCCGCAAGCTGGTGGACAACGATGTGATCCAGCTGGCCGGCGTGAAGATGGGGTTCTTCGAGGGCTAGCAGGCGGGCTACACGAGCTCTATGGGAACGCGCTGGCTCACGCCGCACAGCAGTTCGTAGGGAATGGTAGCTGCGGCGGCTGCCAGTCGTTCGACTGGCAGCGCCCCGCCCCACAACTGCGCCTTGTCGCCCGGCTGCACCGGCGGCAAGTCGGTGACATCCACGGCGATCATATCCATCGAGACGCGGCCCACGATGGGTGCTACATGACCGCCAATCGTGATCGGCGTGCCGCTCGGGAGGCTGCGCAGCAAGCCATCGCCATAGCCTCCAGCCAGGATTGCAACCCGCGATGCCCGCTTCGCGCTCCAGCTGGCGCCGTACCCCACATACTCGCCGCTGCGCACTTCACGCACGGCCAGCACCGTGCTCATCAGGGTCATCACAGGTTTCAGACCCAGCGCCGCGCCTTCCTGGCCTGCGAAGGGCGACACGCCATACAGCGCCAGTCCTGGCCGCACCCACTGAGCGTGGATCTCCGGCATGGCCAGGAGCGCCGCCGAGTTCGCAATCGACAGCTCGGCATCGAGCCCACGCACCAGCAGTGCGAAGCGCTGCAGCTGCTCGGGGTTGCGGGCACTGGCGGTGTCATCGGCGCAGGCCAGGTGTGTCATTACGCGCAGGATCTGGGGCTGCGGGTGCAAGGCCTGGAGCCGGGCCCACACGGCAGCAAAGGCCTCGGGCCGAAAGCCAAGTCGGTTCATGCCGGTATCAACCTTTAGCCACAGGCTGAAGCGATAGCTGCCACGGAATTCCTCGAGCAGTGCAATCTGCTCGGGCTGATGCACGACCAGCTCGAGCTGCAAGCGCGCGGCCTCGGCCAGCTGACCCGCGTTGAACACGCCCTCGAGCACCACAATCGGTTGCTCGATGCCGGCCGCGCGCAAGGTGGCAGCCTCTTCGATGCGCGCCACCGCAAAGGCATCCGCCGCGCTCAATGACATGGCTACCGCCACCAGGCCATGGCCATAGGCATTGGCCTTGGTTACCGCCATCACGCGCGCGCCGCCGGCACGGCGTTTCAGTTCGACGAGATTGGCGCGCAATGCGCTGCTATCGATGCGCGCGCTGATCAGCCGTATCACCGCAGTACGCCCTCGGCGTACGCCTCGGCGGCGTAGTTGGAAAAGCGGCTGTACTGGCCCTGGAAGGTGAGCAGAAACGTGCCGATTTCGCCATTGCGATGCTTCGCCAGATCGATCTCGGCGATGCCGCGCTTGGTGGTGTTCTTGTCGTACACCTCTTCGCGGTAGATCAGCAGGATCATGTCGGCATCCTGCTCGATCGCGCCAGAGTTATGCGTGACCAGTCCGTCAGCCAGCCAGTTTGTGGGGCCAGGCACGGTCAGGTCGAATACGTCTTCCTCACCGTCCGGCACGACCGCCACGACGCGATCCCAATAAAGATCCGAGGTGGCCCAGGTCGTAAGCTCTTCACTCTGCAGCAGTCGCGCATAGTCGGATAGCATCGCGCGGCGCGGCGCAAAGCTGAAATGACTCGATCCGCCGTACGAAGTGCCGCGCAGCTGCGCCATTTTACGGGTCGTTACGCCCTGCTCGCGCATCAGCGATCTGACGCGCGCGAAGATTTCGAGCGGCAAGGTGTCGACATTGGTGTTGGCATCCGCCAAATGCGCCTCATGGTGAGCAGCCAGCACCTCGATCGCTGCCGCCCGGGGTCCAAAACCGCCGACCAGCGCTGCAAAACGCAACTGCGCTTCCATGCCGCTCACATCCACCGTGTATACCGGTCGATAAGTCGACTTGTGAACGGTGCGCACTCGCGCCACCACACCCAGCCGCAGCAGCAAGGCAGCGACATCTTGTGCAAGTCGCGCGCTGCAGGTGGAGAAATAGATCCGCGGCATGCCACGTTGGCCGCTCTTGCGCAACGCCACGCACCCGTCGGTCGCCCAGAGATGCTGCAACAGCTGCGCGATCTGCGCGTCTGCGAGTGTAAACACTTCGGGCGGCAGATGCTTTTCGTACGAACGCTGACCGAAGATACCCAGTTGCTTGAGCCATGCGCCCACACCCGCCGGATGCCATCGATTGCCGTTGCCGCTGATGACCAGTTGATGCCAGGCGCCGCGGCCCTCGTGGCGGTTGACGCAGGATCCAAAGGCTTCAGCGGCAGCGCGCACCGCCCTGCTGTTGGCGTCGGATGCGGTCGTGTAGCGTAGCGGCTGATGGCTGAGATAGCTGCCATCGCCGACCAGGTGGCCCAGCAGAACGATCCAGTGCTCCGGCCAGTGCGTGATAGCAGGCGGCTGGGGAATCTTGCGCGCCAGCCCCAATCGGTCGCCCGGCTGCAACGCCGACACTGTCGTCCAGCCGTTGCCCGCAAGCATGCGATGTTCAGCCGTAGCTCGAATGCTGCGGCCGCTTGCCAATGCCAGCTTGAAGACCGGCCTGGTGCCCACTCGCCAGACCTTGTCAGAGCGTGCCGCAATGACGCGTTGCCGCTCGTCGATCGACCACACTTCGGGGGTGGTGCCGACGAGATCCCGAATCGGCACGCGGCGACCGCTTGTCAGGCATACCAGTGTCTCCCCCGTGACGCATTCGCGCAGGTCTGACATCACCGGCTTCTTCTCGGTGCGCTGTTCGACGCCGCGGTTGAGCTGCGAAAGCGCGATCACCGGAATCGCCAGCTCCTTTGCCAGCGCCTTCAGGCCGCGCGAGATCTCGGCGATTTCAGTGGCGCGGTTTTCCTTGGTGCCCGGCACCTGCATCAGCTGCAGGTAATCGACCACCACCAGATCGAGGCCGTGCTCACGCTTCACGCGGCGCGCGCGAGCGCGCAGCTCCGTGGGCGTGAGACCTGGCGATTCGTCGACGAAGATGCGCGCCTCGGAGAGCTGGCTGGTGGCCGCGGTCACGCGTACCCAGTCTTCATCGGAGATCTGGCCGCTGCGTATGCCATTGAGCGGCACGCCACCGATGGAGCTGAGCATGCGGGTCAGCAGCTGCTCGGAGGGCATTTCCATGCTGAAGATCGCCACCGAGGCTTTGGTACCCGGGTGCACCGCCGCGTACTCGGCGATATTCATCGCCAGCGTGGTTTTGCCCATCGAAGGGCGGCCGGCCACGATCACCAGGTCACCGGGGCGCAGACCGCCCGTCTTGCGATCGAAATCGGTAAAGCCTGTGGCCAGGCCTCGCAGCGCATTGGGATTGGTATGCCACTCGTCGATGCGATCGATCAGCGGCGGCAGCAGCACGCTGACGCGCACTGCGCCCTCGCGCCGCCCGGTGCTCTGTTCGGCAATCGCGAAGACGGCCTGCTCGGCCTCGTCCACCAGGTCACGGGCCGAACGGCCATCGCTGGCCAGTGCAGCGGTGCTGATCTCGCGGCCGGCATGGATGAGTTTGCGCAGCAGCGAGCGCTCGCGCACGATCTGCGCATACGCGCGTACGTTGGCTGCGGTGGGCGTGTCGCGCGCCAGCGTACCGAGGTAGGCGAGACCGCCTGCATCGGCCAGCCGACCATGACGCTCGAGCTGTTCGGCGGTGGTGACTACGTCCGCCGGCTTGCTCTGCGTGACGAGCTCGGCGAAGGCGGTGAAGATCAGGCGGTGGTCGGGCCGATAGAAATCCTCGGCCACCACCATGTCGCCGACCTGATCCCAGGCGGGCGGATCGATCAGCAGGCCGCCGAGTACCGCCTGCTCAGCCTCGACGGAATGCGGTGGCGTGAGCGGTTCGGCCATCGGCTGCTACCGCTCCCTTCGGAACCTGAGAGCTCTTAAGCCTGTTCTTCGGCGACGATGGTCACCGACAGCGTGACTTCGACGTCGGTATGCAGGTGCAGAATCACTTGGTGCTCG
>JAYUZE010000083.1:0-9904 GCA_043752035.1 Gammaproteobacteria bacterium | reverse complement strand
GTGAAACACATTTTGTCGTAGATATCCATGAACGACAGCGGCCCGGAGGTATAGGCGCCCGCGCCGGACACATACGCTCCGCGCGGCCGCAGCGTCAAGAATTCGTAGCCGATGCCGCAGCCGGCCTTCAGCGTGAGACCGGCCTCGTGCACCTTGCCGAGGATGTCGTCCATCGAATCGCGGATGGTACCTGAGACGGTGCAGTTGATGGTCGAGGTGGCCGGCTTGTGCTCGAGCGCGCCGGCATTGCTGGTGACGCGCCCGGCCGGAATCGCGCCCTTGCGCAGAGCCCACAGAAAACGCTCGTTCCAGTGCTCGCGCAGTTCTTCGCGCTCGACATCGGCCAGCGCGCGTGCCACGCGTTTGAAAGTGTCATCCATCGACGCATCGATGGGCGTGCCATCCTTCGCGGTGAGGCGGTATTTCTTATCCCAGATATCAAGCGACGCTTCCTGGAACGGAATGGCGTTGATGTCTTTGTGTTCTAGCTTCACCACGGAATTCATCTCAGAGCGCGCTCCCTTGTCTGCGTCCATCGTAAAAACTGCCGTAGGACGGCCGCGCCGCCCGGAGTTTCCCAATGCCCCCGACACCACAAGATCTAGTTACCGGAAGGACGCGAGACTAATGAGCGCACGCGGCGCGGTCAAGATTGTCCAAGCCAGCGAATTTGAATCTTTTCTTATTATATAACAATTAGTTAGGAAATTGTCGGCCAGATATGGCGGTGAAAATATCGGCCTGCTCCGGGCCGCTCTGGTCACCCGGCGAAATCAATAGGTAGTACTAGCCGGTAGTTTGCGCCCGGCGCACAAGCACCGCACACCTGCCGCACAGCTTGTCCACAGCACCGCGCTTGCAATGCGCTCTTGAAAGCGCTGCGCCCGACCGCACATCTGGTTCATCGCCGCCGCTGCGGCTTGCCAGAGCAGAGAGGAAGCCACATGACTACGCTGCTGTATGAACCCTGGACGCTGTTGAACCGCCTGCCGGGCAACACCGCCTGGACTCCCGCCGTCGATGTGCACGAAGAGCCCGAGCGCTATACCGTGCGCGCCGATCTTCCTGGCGTCGAGCCTAAGGACATCCACGTGACGGCCGACAACGGCCTGCTGACCATACGCGGTGAGCGCCGCATCGAGAAGCGTACGGAACAGAAGGGTTTCGAGCGGCTCGAGCGGGTCGGGGGCGCCTTCCTGCGCCGCTTCACGCTGCCCGAGCAGGTGCGTGCGGACGAGATCAAGGCGCGCCATAACAATGGCGTGCTCGAGATCGAGATTCCGAAGCAGCCGCTGCCGGCGGTGCGACGGGTCGAAGTCCAGGTGAACTAAAGCGACGGCGGCCGGCGGGCACACAATGCCCGCCGGCCCGTTGCCGGGCCGCGCGCCAATGCGCGCACTGCGGCGTAGTAGGCGCCGAAATCACCGCTGTGACTGGCCAGCAGCTGCTCGAAGCCCGGCACACAATCGAAATAGGTGGCCACCGAGGCTAGATGCGCGTTGTTGAGTCCGGCGTCCAACCAGGCATCGTAGCCGCTGCGCACACCCTGTGATTGCGTATAGTCGCGCACCGCTGTGGTGATTTGCCCCAGCAGTTCCTGCTTGCGCGCGCGCATCGGCCCGGGCGCCAGCGGCCCGGCATAGAGCGTCGCGAGTTGCGCACGCCCGGCGGCCAGCAGCGCCACGATCTGCGCTTGCTGCTGCTGGCGCAACCGGTAGTCACCCAATTCAGGCAGCCGATCGTGCGCCGCCAGCCACCGCGCCACACCGGCGCGCTCCACGCTCATCGCAAAGGATTCATTGAACTCGGTGTCGTTCTTCACATAGACCAGCTGGTGCGCGAGCTCATGAAAGATCGTGCCGACCAGCTCCACATCGCCATAGCGCAGCATGGTGTCGAGCACCGGGTCGGCAAATCTGCCGAGCGTCGAGTAGGCGCTGACGCCGGCCACCAGCGTGTCATGACCCCGCTCGCGCAACTGCTCGGCAAAGCGCCGCGCATTGGCTTCGCGAAAGTAACCACGATAGGCGATGCAGCCAGTGATCGGAAAACACCAGCGCAGTGGTGCAATCGCGAACTCCGGCGCTGCGACCACATTCCACACCACGTAGGGGCGACCGAGCGCGCTGTAGCTGCGATAGCTCTGGTTGTCGGGCAGTGCGAGTTCGCGGGTGGCGAAGTCGCGCGCTGCGCGCACCAGCTCCAGTCGCCGCTTCAGTGTGGCATCGGTAGCGGGCGCGGCGATCAGCCGGCTGATCGGCTGACGCGCGCGCAGCAGCTGCCACTGGCCGTGCGCTGCCTGCATCAGGTAACCGGCGCTGCATCCAGAAAGACTCCACAGGCTCATCAGCAGCAAAGCTCCGGCAGGCGGGCGAAAGTTGCGGGGACCGGCTTCAGTTACCATGTGCGCATGCAAGTCTACCTCGTAGGTGGCGCGGTCCGTGACGAGCTGCTGGGCCGCAGCGTGGGCGAGCGCGACTGGGTGGTGGTCGGGGCCACGCCGGAGGAACTGCTGCGCCAGGGCTATCGCCCCGCGGGGCGCGATTTCCCGGTGTTCCTGCATCCCGAGAGCAACGAGGAATATGCGCTGGCGCGGCTCGAGCGCAAGACCGGGCCGGGGTATCGCGGCTTCGCGACTGAATTCTCGCCCGCGGTAACGCTGATCGAGGATCTACGGCGGCGCGACCTGACGATCAATGCGATGGCGCGTGCTGCCGACGGGGAGCTCATCGATCCCTACGGTGGGCGCGAGGACCTCGCGCGCCGCGTGCTGCGCCACGTCTCGGAAGCTTTCGCCGAAGACCCGGTGCGCATCCTGCGGGTGGCGCGTTTTGCAGCGTGCTTTGCGCCGCTGGGTTTCACGGTCGCGCCGCAAACCATGGCGCTGATGCGTCAGATGGTGGCCGCCGGCGAAGCGGACACGCTGGTGAGCGAGCGGGTATGGCGCGAACTGGAGCGCGCGCTGGGCGAATCGCAGCCTGCGCACTTCTTCGAGGTGCTGGCCGAATGCGGCGCACTGGCGATAGTGATGCCGGAACTGGCGATGCAGCCTGGCGCCGGTATGCTGCCGGGCGATCTGGCTGCGCTGTCGCACGCTGCCGCCGCCAGCGCCTCGCTACCGGTGCGCTTTGCGGCACTGCTCGCCAGCCTGAGCGAAGCGCAGGTGGCGGCGCTGTGCATGCGAGTGCGCGCACCCAATGAGTTTCGCGAACTTGCGCTGCTCGCAGCACGCATGGGCGAATGTCTGCCGGTTGGCGACGCGGCTCGCGAGCTTGCACGCACCGATGCGGGCGGAATCCTGCGGATTCTGGAATTCGCCGGCGCGTTTCGCCGGCCGGAGCGATTCGCGCAGTGGCTGCAGGTATGCGAGCACCGCGTGGCCGCGGCGGGCGCGTCGCCGGCGCCACTCGCCGTGCAGCTGTCGCGGCTGCGCGCGGCGCTGGCTACTGCTGCGGCCGTCAGGCTGTCGGCCGCCGAGCTCGCAGCGCTGAAGGGCACCGAGCTGGGCGTCGCGCTGCGCGCGCGGCGGCTCGCGGCGCTCGAAGATATCATCGCGCGCCACGCGCCGGATTGACTCACCGATTCGATTGGCAATGTCGTGACAAGCTGGATGGGGCAGATGTACGCTGGCGCGTGCGCCAGTGCTCGCGTCGTTCGTGTCTGGCCGTCGCGTGCGGACGGGAGAATCCAATGTCCTCAGTCAATCGCTGGCGCGTAGCTGTCGCAATTCTTGCCGTAGCCAATTTGTCAGGTGCGCTGGCGGTGGCCGGGCAGCCCTCGGCGATGATTTCCTACCCGGCAGCGCCGCCTGGGGCTGTGGTCGACGACTACCACGGCACCCGCGTAGCTGACCCGTATCGCTGGCTTGAGGATCTGGATTCCGCTGAGACGCGTGCCTGGGTCAGCAGTGAGAGCGCCCTCACGGATCGGTATATCACCGGACTGCGTACGCGCGGGCGTCTGCAAAGCCGCATCGGTCAGCTGTACAACCATGAGCGGTTTGGTTTGCCGTTCCACGGCAGCCACGAATATTTTTATGAGTACAACACGGGTCTCCAAGACCAGTCGGTGCTGAACACGACCCACCGGCTCGGACAGCAGGCCCGTGTGGTCCTCGACCCAAACACACTGTCGGAGGATAGCAGTCTGGCCGTCGTTGGTTACGTTCCGAGCCACGACAGACGCTTGCTGGCCTATGGGATTTCAGTATCGGGGTCGGACTGGACCGAGTGGCACATTCGGGACGTCGGCTCGGGCAAGGATTTGCCGGACATCATTCGCCACACCAAATACAACACACCAGTGTTTTCGCGCGACGGCGCGCGACTCTATCACAGCGCGTTTCCCGCTCCGACGCCGGGCAAGGAGCTTAGTTCGCAGGATCTGGGTAACGCGGTCTATGCGCACGTGCTCGGCACGCCCACAGGTGGGGATCGCAAACTGCTCGAGATCGCAGCTCACCCGGACTGGCAGTACAGGATTCACCTATCCGAGGACGGCCGCTGGCTCGTGGCGACATCAGGAGAAGGTGAAGTAGGCGACAAAAGTCTCGAAGACGTCTACCTGATTGATCTGGCCGCGCCGGAGCGCCAGGTTCGACTGGTCGCTGAAGGGTTTCGCGCGGCCTACGAGTATGTCGGTTCTAACGCCGGGCAACTCTACTTTCTGACGACACTGGATGCCCCAACGGCAGAGTTGTTGCCCTTGACCCTGCCGGGCCCACAAACGCACCAATGCGCACGGTCGTTGCAGAAGGGTCGGAGGCAATCGCCCTGAGTGAGGGCGAACCGAGCGTCACACTCGTTCACCACCAGTTGATCGTGCAGACGATGCGCGATGCCCACAGCCGGGTCGTGACGTATGGCCTCGACGGCCGACTGCGTCACGAGATCAAGTTACCAGAGCCTGGCACTGTTTCCGGCTTTGCGGGGTTGGCAACGGACCGGCTAACGTTTTATTCGTTTACTGATCTCATAACACCGCAAACGATCTACAACTATGACCTCGAGAAGGATGAGAGCAACGTCTACCGCGTGCCGAAGGTCGATTTCGATTGGGCTGGGTTCGAGGAGCGGCAGGTGTTTTATCCGGGCAAAGACGGCACGCGCATCCCGATGCTGCTCGCCTATCGCAGAGGCCTCAAAGCCGATGAGGCCCACCCGCTCGTTCTGTATGGCTATGGAGGCTTCGGTATTCCGATCCTGCCCTGGTTCGATCCCGCACGCATCGCCTGGCTCGAGCTCGGAGGTGTTTACGCGATTGCCAATATCCGCGGGGGAGGTGAATACGGCGAGGCGTGGCATCGCCAGGCGAATCGTGCCCACAAGCAGGTGGTATTCGACGACTTCATCGCAGCGGCTCAGTGGTTGGTTGCCGAACATTACACCTCAACGACAAAGCTTGCGATCTGGGGCGAGTCGAACGGTGGGCTATTGGTCGGGGCCTGCCTGACACAGCGGCCGGACCTCTTTGGCGCCGCGATCGCTGGCGTCGGCGTAATGGACATGCTGCGCTTTGACCACTTTGGTCAAGGTGCGGGCTGGTCGGGTGAATATGGATCGCCTCAGGATCCGGCAGATTTCCCGGCTCTGTACGCATACTCACCGCTGCACCATGTTCGCTCCGGTGTTGAGTATCCAGCGACCTTGATTGTTACCGGCGATCACGACACCCGGGTCTTGCCCGCTCATTCGTTCAAATTTACGGCCGCGCTGCAGGCAGCACAGCTTGGACATGCACCGATCCTGCTCTACACTGAAAAGTCTTCGGGGCACGGAGGTGGCCCGACCGTTTCCCAGGCCATCGAGCAGAATGCCGTGATTTATGCGCTTCTGGCCGATCGGCTTGGAGTTGATTGACGCCCGCAGCACGTCAGCGCACTGCGCGCCGGCGCGGCGCTACAGCAGCCGCCGCAGATCCTGGAGCGCGAATCCTGTCAGCGACGCTTCGATGCCCCGCGTCAATGCCATGGCCTTGAAGGTCTCGCCCATCTCGCCGGGCATCAGCAGCTCGCGGGCCTGTGCCGCCAGCCGCGCGCGCGCCGCCACCGTGCTGGCGTCGGCGAGTTCCTGGTCGATGCCGCTCGCCAAAAGGAATGCGGCCTGCGTACTGTAGCCGGACACCGTAAGTCCTGCGCTGCTGGCCGTTTCCGCTACACGCGTGAAATCGACCCAGGCCGTGACGTCCTGCAGGCCCGGGTAAAGGAATGGATTGGCGTGCGCGCGATGGCGGTAATGGCAGCGCAGGGTCCCCGAGTCGCGCTGCGGGTGATAGAGCTCGCCGCGACCCAAGCCATAGTCGAACAACAGCAGCAGGCCAGTCTCGAGCGAGGTCGCCAGCGTGGCAATCCACGCATCCAGGCGTGGACACACTTCGGAACGGAAGCCCGGCACGAAGGGCGCGGCGAGCGTGGCTTCGATGCGGTCCAGTTCCGCCGCCAGCGACGAGCCAGCCGGACGCTCAGCCCAGCGCAGCTCCCCATCGGCCGTGCACTCCACACCGCGCTCCAGGAAACCGGCGGGCGCGGCGGTGAAACATTGGAATGGCAGCGCGTCGGCGACCTCGTTGGCGAGCATCACACCGCGCAGCGGCTGCGGCGGCAGAGCGTCAAGCCAGCGAATGCGCTGACGCAGCGACGCCGGGAGCCCCGCGAGCCGGGCGCGCTGGCGCACCACCAGATCCCCGCTGATTTCGAGGATCAGGTACTCGCGTGGCAGGGCCCCGAGCGATGCCAGCCTGTACAGCACAGATTCAGCCAGCGCGCCGCTACCCGCGCCAAGCTCGAGCAGCGTCGCGCCCGCGCCCAACAGCGGCGCACATTGGCGCGCGACGCAGGCGCCAAACAGCGGCGAGATTTCCGGCGCGGTGACGAAATCGCCGGCGGCCCCAAACTTGGCTGCACCGGCGCTGTAGTAGCCGAGGCCGGGCGCGTACAACACCTGTTCGAGGTATTCATCGAACGACAGCCATCCGCCGTGCGCAGCGATCAACTGGAGGAGCGCTGCGCGGCACGCAGCAAGCTGCGCGCGCTGGGCTGCGTCCAGCGCGGGGAGCAATTGCTCCCGCCGGGCAGGCGCAGCGCGCGGGGCTGTGAATTCAGGTGGTACCGTCATAAGCTTCGCTGATGAGTGTACCGCCAACTGCCGCGCTCGCCGGCCAGACCGCGCTGGTGACCGGCGGTGCGCGCCGCGTCGGCGCGGAAATCGCCCGCTCCCTGCACGCGGCCGGAGCCAGCGTAGCGGTGCATTGTCATCACTCGGTAGCTGCGGCCGAAGCGCTGTGCGCTGAACTCGAGGCGCTGCGCCCTGGCTCTGCGGCGCTGTTCAGGGCCGATCTGCTCGAGGTCGCGGTGCTCGCGCCGCTGGTCGAAGCCGTGAGTGCGCGCTTTGGCGCGCTGCACCTGCTGGTCAACAACGCCTCGAGTTTCTATCCCACTCCTTTTGGCACGGTAACACCACAGGCCTGGACCGATCTCATGGGTACCAATCTGCAGGCGCCGCTGTTTCTTTCGCAGGCGGCGGCACCGGCCTTGCGACGCGCGCGCGGCTCGATCGTCAATATCATCGACATCCACGGGCTGCGCGCGCTGCCCGATTACATTGTGTATTCCACAGCCAAGGCGGCGCTGATGCACCTGACGCTCGCGCTGGCGCGCGAGCTGGCACCGGAGATACGCGTGAACGGCGTCTCGCCAGGGCCGGTGCTGTGGCCCGAGGCCGGCATGGCAGCGGAGCGCAAGCAGGACATCATCGCGCACACGCCGCTGGGTCACATCGGCACGCCGCTCGATGTGGCGCGCGCGGTGCGCTTCTTTGCCAGCGAGGCGCCGTTCATCACCGGTCAGATCCTGGCCGTCGACGGCGGTCGGAGCCTGCGCTGGTAGGCCGCTGAGGGCTGGCAAGCCTCAGCGCCGATGCGCCGCAGTCGGTTAGCCAGCGTTGTTGAGGTCGAGCGCCACGCGCGCATGCACGTGCGGCAGGCTCGCGAGTTCCTGCCAGTGGTCGGCCATGGTGCGACCGCTCAACGGGTGGCGCAGATCGGGCGCCAATTCTGCCAGTGGCGCCAGCATGTAATTGCGGCGCAGCAGGTCGGGGCGCGGCAGCTCGTAGCGCGCATACTTCTCGATACGTCCGCCATACAGCAAAAGATCGATATCCATCGCGCGCGGCGCCCACTTGGCGTCATCGCGCGCCCGGCCGCACAGCGCCTCGATCGCGTGCAGCTCATCGAGCAGCGCATCGACCTCGAGCGTGGTGTCGAAGCCTGCCACCGCGTTGTAAAAATCCGTACCCTCGAAACCATAGGCTGGATTTCGACAGACACTGGAGAATTTCACATCCGCAAAGCGCCGGCGCAGTTCGCGCGCCGCCAGCGGCAGGCGCGTCGCAGGCTCGATATTGCCGCCGATCGCGACGTAGACCACCGTCATACGCGCCGGCGCTCGATCGCGACCCCAACATCGCGCGAATGCCGGATCGCGCCAGGCTTGTTGATGCGGATGCGGATCCAGGCCAGCGCGAATTCCGCTAGCAGCAGTTCGGCGAGCCGCTGCGCCAGTGTCTCGAGCAGCTGGAACTGCGATGCGCCGACGAAGGCCAGCACCCGCTTGGCGACCAACTTGTAGTCGACCGTGTCGGCCACCGAATCGCTGCGCGCCGAGTGCGCGCAGTCGCACGGCAACTCGAGATCGATCACCACCTTCTGCGGTACGCGCCGCTCCCAGTCGATGAAGCCGATGATGCATTCGCATTCCAGGCCGCCCAGGAAAATATGATCTGCCTTTGCTTCGCTCATGGAATCTCTCATATCAGTGGATGACGGCCGGTGGCGGACGCAGGTCTGCCAGCGGCCAGCGCGCGCGCACCGCAAGCTCGAGCGCGCCGCGCTCGCCGGCACGCAGTCGCAACAAACCTGCCATCGCAATCATGGCGGCATTATCGGTGCAGAATTCGCTGCGCGGAAAGAAAACCTGGCCGCCACGCGCCGCCACCGCAACGCGCAGGCGCGCGCGCAGCTCGAGATTGGCGCCGACGCCGCCGGCCACCACCAAGCTCCGGTGACCGGTGTCGGCCAGCGCCCGCAGCGCCTTGGTGCACAGCACGTCGACGATCGCCTCCTGCACGCCGCACGCGATATCGGCGCGGCGCTGCGCATCGAGTGGTTGCGTGCGCGTTGCCAGCAAGACGGCAGTCTTGAGGCCGGAAAAACTGAACTCGTACCCCGGCCGATCCAGCATCGGGCGCGGCAGCGGCACCGCACCGGCGCGCCCGAGCTGCGCTAGCGCCGCGAGCTGCGGGCCGCCCGGGTACGGCAGGCCCAGCAGCTTGGCACTCTTATCGAAGGCCTCGCCGGCAGCGTCGTCGCGGGTCTCGCCCAGCAGTCGATAGTCGCCCAGCGCGCGCGCCTCGATCAGCATTGTGTGGCCACCCGAGACCAGCAACGCCAGGTGCGGGAAACTTGGCGCCGGTGTCTCGAGGAGTGGTGCCAGCAGGTGGCCTTCCAGGTGGTGGATGCCCAGCGCCGGCAGTCGCCAGCCGTAGGCCAGCGCTCGCGCCAGCGCCGCACCGGTGAGCAGCGCGCCGGCCAGGCCTGGGCCCGCCGTGTAGGCAATACCGTGCAGATCCGCGCTGCCCGTACCGGCAGCAGCGAGCGCCTGTTCGACCAGCGGCAGCAGCCGTTTGACGTGATCGCGCGAGGCCAGCTCGGGCACCACGCCGCCATAGGGCCGATGCAGGTCGACCTGGCTCCACAGCTCATGGGCCAGCAGCCCGCGCGACTCGTCGAGCACGGCTACGGCGCTTTCGTCGCAGGAGGATTCGATCGCCAGGACTCTCATCGGCCGGGTATTCATGTGTCGGTCGGTAGTATGACTGAGGGCGGGATCGCCTCCCAGCCCGCCCGGCTG
>JAYUZE010000082.1:0-3429 GCA_043752035.1 Gammaproteobacteria bacterium | reverse complement strand
CGGCAAGGTGCTGAGCGATGCGCGCGGCGAACTGGCGCGCGGCATCGAAGTCGTGGAGTTTGCGGCCGGCATTCCGCAGCTGCTCCAGGGCGAGTCTTCCGAAAACGTGGGCACTGAAGTCGACAGCTACGCGCTGCGTCAGCCCCTGGGCGTGGTGGCGGGTATCACGCCCTGTAATTTTCCGGTGATGGTGCCGCTGTGGATGTTTCCGGTGGCGATCGCCTGCGGTAATACCTTTGTGCTCAAGCCCTCCGAGCGTGATCCTTCGGCCTCGCTGTTGCTGGCGCAGTTGTTGCAGCAGGCGGGCCTGCCCGACGGCGTCCTGAACGTACTGCATGGCGATCGTGAAGCAGTCGATGCACTGATCGATCACGAGGCGGTGCGGGCGTTGAGTTTCGTGGGTTCTACGGGTGTGGCGCGTAGCTTGTACGAGCGCTCCGCCGCGCACGGCAAGCGCGCGCAGGCGCTGGGCGGCGCGAAGAATCACCTGGTGGCGATGCCCGATGCCGATCCCGACCAGGTGGCCGATGCACTGATGGGGGCGGCTTACGGTTCGGCGGGCGAGCGCTGTATGGCGATCTCCGTGGCGGTGACGGTGGGCGATGCGGTCGGTGACGCACTGGTGGCCCGACTGGCGCCGCGCGTGCGCGCGCTGAAGATCGCGCCCTCGCTCGATGCCGCGGCCGACATGGGGCCGCTGGTCACGGCGGCTCATCGCCAGCGCGTGCTGGCCTGCATCGAGCGTGGTGTTGCCGAAGGCGCGCAGCTGGTCGTGGACGGGCGCGCCTTTTGTTGCCCCGGACACGAGCAGGGCTTCTTTCTGGGGGGATGCCTGTTCGACAAAGTGCAGCCCTCGATGAGCGTTTACCGCGAGGAGATCTTTGGACCCGTGCTGTGCGTCGTGCGTGTGCCCGACCTCGCCGCCGCCACTGCGCTGGTCAATGCGCACGAGTACGGCAATGGTTGCGCGATCTTCACGCGCGATGGACGCAGCGCGCGCTCTTTTGCGAGCGGCGTGCAGATCGGCATGGTGGGTATCAATGTGCCCATCCCGGTGCCGATGGCTTTTCACAGCTTCGGTGGCTGGAAGGCTTCGCTGTTTGGCGATCATCACATCCATGGTCCCGAGGGCGTGCGCTTCTATACGCGACTCAAGACCGTGACCAGCCGTTGGCCGGAGCGCCGCAGCGATGGCGCAGAATTCACCATGCCGGTAATGAAATAGGGCGCCGTTTCGCTCAGGCGTCCTGCGACTGGCGGAACAGCTTCGCGCTGCGAAATCCCACCAGTTGCTTGCGCTGATCGTCCCACAGCCGCAGCGAGAGCGACTTCAGGCTGGCCAGCAAGGTGAGCGGCTTGACACGCTGGAAGAACGGCTCGGCATTGTGGCAACGCTGCAGGTTGTAGTTGGGAATGCGCGGGCTCAAGTGGTGTATGTGATGGAAACCGATGTTTCCAGAAAACCACTGCAGGATGCGCGGCAGCTTGTAGAAGGAACTGCCGCGCATCGCTGCGACCACGTAGTCCCATTTGTCGCCGCGCTCCCAGTACGCGTCTTCGAACTGGTGCTGCACATAGAAAAGCCAGACGCCGGCGGCGCCCGAAATGGCCATCACCGTGAACTGCATCAGCAGGTAGGCTCGGAACCCGAAGATCGCTGACATGCTGGCGATCCACAGCAGTAAGGCGAGGTCGGTCCAGTACACCGAGCGGCGCTCGCGCGCTGGCGCGCCCGCGGAAGGAAAGCGCAGTATCACCACAAACAGGAACAAGGGTGCGATCACGAACAGCACCAGTGGATTGCGGCTCAGGCGATAGGCCAGGCGCTTCCAGCGCGAGCTGTGCACATATTCCTGTACGGTGAGCGTCCACACGTCTCCGGACCCGCGCCGGTCCAGATCGCCGGCGGTGCCGTGATGCACGCCGTGCTGCCAGCGCCAGAAATAATAGGGAGTGAATGTCAGGAGGCCGGTGACCCGGCCCACCAGATCATTGGCGCGCTTCGATTTGACGAAGGAGCCGTGCCCACAATCGTGAAAGATAATGAAGATGCGAACCAGGAAGCCGGCGGCCAGCGCCGCCACCGGCAGCAGCAGCCAGTAAGAGATCGACAGGCACAGCGGCATCAGGCACCACAGCAAGGCGTAAGGCAGCAGCGTATTGGTGAGTTGCCAAAGCGCGCGCCAGGCCGAAGGTTCGCGATATTTCGCGACGATCTTTTGCCAGCTGTCGTGGCTGCCCGGCGGCGGCGAACTCAAGCAGTTTTTTCCGCGCTGGCGATGAGCCGGAACTTCACGGCGATAGGGCAGGGGCGGCTGCTGACATGGTTGCGCAGGCGCACGCCCTCGCACACCAGGTTGTCGGAGACCGTGCGGTTGCTGTTGCGCTTGCTGCTCGCGGCATCATTCACCAGCGCGGAGACTACCGGGCTGAGGTCGAATTCGCCGTCGCATTCCGAGCAGGGGCAGGCGAAGCGGAAAAAGGCGCGCGCCGGCGGAAACAGGATATGCATCTGCGGCGAGGGAGCACGACCGGTGCGGTCGGCAAAGTTGAGTTCAATGCGCAGCTGCTCGACCTGCGGAAAGACGCTGCGCATCGGCGGCGAACGCTCGCGATCGGTCTGGCGCTGATTGCGCTTCAACTCGCTCACCGACACACTTTTGCGGGCCTGCAGTTTCATGAGCTGTGCTTGGGGGTCATGCTGGATGTGATTTCGCTGGCAGAGGTCTGGCCAGCAGGCATTGGGCCGCCAGCTGCAGCCGGCGTCCCGGCACCGGCATCGGCCGGCTGGTCTTCGCCCTCGGGCCTGGCAGTGCGGCGCTGCAGCTTCTCGGCCTGACGCGACTTGCGTGACAGTTCCTTCTGGCGCTTCTGCTGACGGTAATTCGGTTTGGCCAACGCGATGTTCCTTCAGGCCGTTGGCTGACTGGTGGCGGGCGGTGCGACGCGCAGCTTCTGCTCGTCCAGCACTTCGTCGATCGTCAGGCCGGTGTTGGCGGCGATGATGCCCAGCAGGCGATGTTTCGGGTCGCGCGGCAGGCTTACCTGGTGCAATCGCTCCCAGATCCGGATGCGCGCGGTCGGTGTGTTGAGGCTCGAGGCCTGCTCCTGCAGTTCGCGCTGGCGCTGCTCGAGCATGTCGGCCTGATGATGGGCAATACGGGCGCGATAGTCGTTGTTGGTCTCACCGGCAAAGGGCACCGGCGCGTACGCTGCGTGGCTCGATGACTTGTCGCGTTCAATCATGTCTAGTCTCCAGGCGCGTAAATCAGAAGGCCCGAATTGCTCCGGGCCTTCCGTGGTTTCGAAGTGGCGCTGTTACCAGCGGCCGCCGCCGCCGCCACCGCCACCACCACCGCCACCGCCGCCACCACCGCCGCGATAGCCACCACCGCCGCCGCCGCCGCCCGGACGGCCACCGCCGCCAGT
>JAYUZE010000081.1:0-7314 GCA_043752035.1 Gammaproteobacteria bacterium | reverse complement strand
GCAATGGCGCACGGCAAGCACGGTCGCGACATACCACCGCGCCTCTACGACCTTTGGCTTGATTGCCTGCTGCAGACGGTGCGCGAGTGCGATGAGCTGTATTCGAGCGAAGTCGAGGGCGCCTGGCGCTTCATGATGGGCGCGGGCATCACGTTCCTGAAGTTGCGCTACGAACGTCCGCTGACCGGTCAGGCGGCGGGCTGAGCGCGCGCGAGCTGCTCCATCACCATATCGCGCAAATCGTGCAGGCTCATAAGATCCGCGGCGCTCAGGTGGCGCGGCCGCGTGTCGACCACGCACAGCGTTCCCAGACAGGCTCCATTTTTCAACAACAGCGGGGCCCCGGCGTAGAAGCGGATGCGCGGACCCGAGGTGACCAGGGGATTGTCAGCGAAGCGGTCATCCAGCAGTGTATCGTCGACCACCACGTCGGCATGCTGCTCGACCGCGTGGGCGCAGAATGCCAGCTCGCGTGAAGTCTCACGGACATCGATGCCAACGCAAGACTTGAACCATTGGCGATCCTTGTCGACCAGGCTGATCAGCGCGATCGGCACATCAAGTGTGGCCGCCGCGATGCGCGTGATGCGATCAAAGCGCTCCTCGGGCGGCGTATCCAGCACGGCCAGGTTGTGCAATGCCTGCAGCCGTAGCGCTTCGTCTGCCGGCAGGCCCGCCGGCACCCAACGACAGGAGAGGTGCAGGGTCCAGTAGCGCAGTTTGGTGCGCACATAGCTCAGGGTGCATGGCGTGATCAGCCAGTCCATGGCGGCACCGGGATGGCGCGCCACCTGCTGCGGGTCCGAGGTGAGCAGTACGATCGGCAGCTGCTGGCCGGGTACGCGCTGCTCGTCCTGAATACGGCGCGCCAGGTCCAGTCCGTCATTGGCCGGCGGATCGTGCTGGATCAACGCCATGGAGTAGTGATCAGTGGAGACTGTGCGCAGGAAGTCCGACGTGTGTGGCACGATCGGGTCAGGCAGGCCCTCCAGCCTCATGGCTTCCTGCAGCAGGCGGCTGACCTTGTCGTCTGATACCCGCAGCAGCACCGGATGCCTGAGTCTGACGGCCTCAACGGTCGCGTGCGCCTCCTGGAGCGCGGATGCCGTGGCCGTGGTGTGCTGCGTGGTCGATGCTATCTGCACCACCAGACCTTCGGCAGCCGCATGGATTGCCAGCGGCGGCTGTGTTCCCGCCGCGCGTTGGCGCAGGTCGGCGATAATGCGATCCAGCGCATCATCGTCGCGCATCGGATCGTGATGCGTCAGCATCACCTGCTTGACGCCCGCCGCCTGGCAGACCTGCACGACATATTCGGCGGGGCTGTGCCCCCAGCCAATGCGCTGCGGATATTCCTCGGCGGTATATTGTGAATCGTGGATCACCAGGTCGGCGCCTGTCAGGAATTCAACGTGACGGCGATCCCGGCCGCTGAGCTCAAGCTTGCCGGAGCCGGCCGCAGTGACATTGGGCTCATGGTCGCAGCAGTACACCATGGTAGCGCCGTCCGCGCGCACGCGGTAACCCAGCGTGAGCGCCGGATGATTGAGGTACTGCGTGACGATGTGCAGGTCGTCGATGCTGAATGCCCCTTCGACCAGGTCGTGGTAGCGGATGGTGGCGCCGAACTTGTCCACGCCTATGGGGAAGTAGGTGTATTCCATCTGGCCCGCAAGCGTGTCACGGATGCTCTGCATCAACCCCTTGGGGCCATAGATGTCCCACTCGCCGCCGGCTGCGAAGAAAGGCTCGAAGAATGGCACACCCTGGATATGGTCCCAGTGCGTGTGGCTGATCAGGATGTGCCCGCGCGTCGCCTTGCCCTGCTGGCGCACGAGCTCACGACCGAGTTCGTGGGCGCCGGTGCCGCAGTCAAAGATCACAAGGGTACCCGCGTCGGTGCGCAGTTCGACACACGAGGTGTTGCCGCCATAGCGAACCGTGGCCTGCCCTGGCTTGGCGATGGACCCGCGCGTTCCCCAGAATCTGATTTTCATTGTGGCGTCGGTAACGAGCCGCGCTCTAGTACCGGTCGAATGCGAGTATACGCCGGCCCGGTAGCGTCGATGGTTCGCAGCCAATAGCGCCGCGGTACCCGTAACGCAACGGTACTTGACGGTGATGGCAAGCCGGGACGCGGGGAAACTCGCAGCTCTGCTACCGTGCGCCCGAGTCGTGACCGCTAGACCCGCTGGCTAGGAATCCCATATTTTTCCTCAGATCCGCAATTTGTCATTGAACTTCAGACGCTTGCGGATCCACTGGGTGCGGGGACCGGGAAAATCATGATCCAGGATCAGCGTACGATCCTAATTGGCAGCCGCATGAGCCCGGCACAGGTCATGGTTGTGCTGGTCATTATCGGCCTCAATGCGGTGGGCGGCTTTGATGTACTGTCCATCAGCTTTGCCGCTCCGGATTGTGTGCACGGTGGCAATGAACCGTGACTACGCGCTATCGTCTTTGAGCGTGCGCCGCAGTTCGGTGCTCAAACGCGTCAGCGTGCTAGGAGTTACTACGCCGCCCCCACACGGCATCGAGCAGCACGTCGCGTTCCACGAGCGAACCTGCATTCTTCAGCAGGACTTCAAGCACCGAGAGTGCTTTAGACTCGGCATGGACCGATAGGCCCGCATTGAGCAAACGGCCGTTCCGTGGCTCGAACCGAAACGCCTCGAACTCCCAGACTTCCGTCGAATCGTTGAAGGCGGCGTCGACTGGCTTCGGCAGACCTCAGTCAGCGGGACGCGATCGTGCGTCGAAATTCCATGGCGTCTGCTGTGCCGGTCGCCGTTGAGGCCCAGTCTAAGCGCGGCGAGCGTTGAAAACCGCAGACCGATATGAGGGATGCATGAGGCTAAGCCACCTGGCGAATTGGCCTGACAGCGAGCATACAGTCAGGTCGAATTTGCGATTTTGGAGCCATACGAACCAGGTCAGCGCTTTTTCGGTACTAACCGCGCGCTTTCGAGCCCGTTCGGGTCCGGATGAGCGACCCTGGAAGTGATTGTAACTAATTGATTAGTGAAACTATTTATGGCGTGGTGCCCAGGAGAGGATACTGGAAGTAAGAGCATTTTCTTTCAACATCAGACACGCGCGGCAGTTTGGAACGACGCATCGAAGTGTTACTTGCCGGCTTTGCCCAGATTGAGCGCCAGTTCGATCCGCACTAGCCAGCCTTCGCTCGCGCGGAAGATTCATCACGGGTCACAGCTCACGGCTCTAGTATTCGCACTATGCCATGACATTTGGCGATCATCTGGCGATTGCGCGGCGTGCGGCGGGGGTTCGCTAAGTTCCGACCCCGCACCAGGCCTACACCGTCGAAGCGGCGCGCTCCCGGACAATTGTCGAACTGTACTTCGAGGTGCACCTGCAATGGAGCGCCGTGTGGAAGTACGATTCCACGTCGACAATGGCATCGCCTAGAATTGGCCGCAAGTCCAGACCGTAGGGTAGAGAAGGCCAATATTTTCAGTGAATCACGCTCTCCAGCGATCCGGCACATGGTGTTGGGTTTCGGGCGCACCACGATGGGCAGCCATGACGGCAGCACTCGCCCTGGCCACGCCCGTTGCGCGTGGCGGCGACTTCGACTTCGAGGCGCTACGCTCTCTAGTCGCATCGCACCACATCCAGACGATTGAAGACCTTCTGCCCGCGCTGCCCGATACACTGCGGTCCCACTACACGCTGGTATTTGCAAGCCGCAGCTTGCAAGGCGCGAGCTTCGAGCGCCCCCGGGTCATTCTATTTGGGTCCGATGCGCAGTTCATCATCGCCTTCAATGGCGATCCGGGGCAACCCGGATTCAATCTACTCGAGACCATGGAGTTTGACGCGCGCTCCGGGAAATTCCTATTGCGCGAGATGGAGTTTCCGCATATGCCAAATGATCAGGGGTCCGTGGCGTATACGGTGCCGAATGCGAGTCGCTGCCAGCGCTGCCACGGCACCCCGGCGCGTCCAATCTGGGACTCACACCCGCTGTGGCCAGGTGCCTATGGCGAGCGGTACAACGCCAGCCTTTCAACCGAGGAACGGACCGGAATCGCTCTTTTCCTGGACAAGCAGCGCGCCGATGCGCGCTACAAAACTCTGTTAGGGGCGAGCCGGTTTGCCGACGAGGAGACATTCCGACCCAGTGCGCGCAGCCGCTATTCGGGTACGCAGCAGGAGTCGCCCAATGCCACGCTGTCACATATGCTCGAGCCCCTGCTGTCGCAGTCGATCACGTCCGAGTTGACCGCCAATGCTGCGTTTGAAGCTCACAAGTACGCGTTGTTGGGGGCGTCTGAGGGGCATTGCGGGCGCCTTGATGAATTTTACCCTGCGGACCGTGGCATCGAAATCCAGGGCGCGCTACGCCAATTTGCCGGAGAGACGGAGCGCCGCAACCGCGAAGAAATAGTGAGCAAGAAGCTAAGGCTGACCGCCAGCAATCAAGGCGCCGTTGCGATGGCGGGCACGCGTGTGACCACGACGCTGACAAATCTGCATTTCGTCGCTGAGAACGGCATGGGTGTGTCGACGAATAACTGGACAGTGGCAATGGAAAAGGGCACTTATGACTTTACCTCGACCCTGTCGACCCAGGGTTCATTGCGCGATGTCTTGCTCGCAGAAGTGGCGCGCCACGATGGCCGAATTCGCGCCTACAGTGACTATGCCACGTCGACTGATGGAGACCGCTACTGTAACTATCTCAAGCGCCACAGTCGTGCGGCACTGTCGCGAAACCTATCGAACAGCGTACTCGCTGATGCGGCGGCGAACGGCGCACGCGAGGCGCCACATGCGGAGCTCCAAACGGATGCCGGACGCCCTTCGGATAGCAAACCGGCCCAAGCTGAAATCGCGACTCTGGCCGTGCTGAAGCTTTGCGTCGACTGTCACAGTTCCACTATTGCGCCCAATATCCCATTTGCCGACGCGGTGCAGTTGAAATACGCACTGACGAACAGGCCCAGCGCTCACGGCCGGCTCATAGACGAGATTCGCTATCGGCTGGGCGCCGCGGCGGGTTCGAAGCGAATGCCCCTGGGCGTGAACTTGTCGGATCTGGATCGGGTTGCGCTGGAGCGGTACTTTGATGACCTTGCGGCAAAGGCGCCTTAGAGTGGCACCCACAACTAGCAGTGCCGTAGAGCGCACGTCGTCCTAGTATTGAGCCGTGGCCACAACCCGATGCGACTCGATAGGTGATTTCACGGTTACAAGGCAGTGTTTTATAGCCGGCCAGATTGCGCACATCATGCCTGGGAGTAACAGGGACTCCGAATTGAAAAGTTACCTGCAAAGTTACCCACAGAATGGTCACGCTGGACGGCCCAGCGAGACCCACGTGGAATCAGCCGAGTCGAACCAAATCAAACCAAATCAATGCTTTTCCGGTACTATCCGCGCGCTTTCGAAGTCGTGCGGGCCCGGAAAAAGGACCCGTCAGGTGACTATAACTCTTGATTATTAACATTATTCGTACAGTGGTGCCCAGGAGAGGACTCGAACCTCCACGGTGTTACCCGCTAGTACCTGAAACTAGTGCGTCTACCAATTCCGCCACCTGGGCATCAAGTCGGCGGCGCAATGTACGTAAGGGACTGGGAGCTGTCAATTGACTGGTCGTAAGAAGACACAACGTCGCGCGCAGCATCCGGCTCGCAGGACCTCGCGCCACCAGGTTCACAAACCCAAACGTGGCGAACCGGAAGTCGCCGAAGGCATCGTTTCTCCCAATCGTGCGGGTTTTGGTTTTGCACGCGTCACGGGCATCGACGGTGGTGTGTTCCTACCCCCGCGCGAGATGTCAGGCCTCGTGCAGGGCGATCGGGTCAGTCTGTCTTTGCACAAAGATGGCCAGGACCGCTGGGTGGGGACGGTCACCGGCATCATCGAGCGCGGACTGAGCGCGTTTCTCGGCGTAATCGAGCGACAGGGTGCGGCTCTCGCGGTGCGCGCAGCAGATCGCAGGCTCGCGCTCGTGTGCACCATACCCCATGGCGGGGCTCATGGCGCCCAGCCTGGCGATTGGGTGATTGCCGACATCAAGCGCTACCCCGCCGCGGGCACTGTGGGCGAGGCCTGGGTGCGCAAGCGCCTGGATCCAGAGCGGCCGGTGGAGATGGCCACCGAAGCGGCGATCGCGCGCTTCGGGCTGGGTGTGGAATTCAGCGAGCCGGCGCAACGCGAGGCGCATCGCTGGGGCAGTCAGGTCGATGCCGTCGAGGCAGCACGCCGCGTTGACATGCGCGAGCTGCCGTTGGTGACGATGGACGGTGAGGACGCGCGCGATTTCGACGACGCGGTCTATGCCGAGCCGCTTGGTGGAGGTAAAGGCGAGGGCTTTCGCCTGATCGTCGCGATTGCCGACGTCAGCCACTACGTGCGCCCCGGCACCGTGCTCGATACCGAAGCGATGGCGCGCGGCACCTCGGTGTATTTCCCGACCCGCGTGCTGCCGATGTTGCCGACCGCACTTTCGGATCAACTGTGCTCGTTGCAGCCGCACGTCGATCGGCTGTGCATGGTGGCCGACATGCAGGTCAGCGGGCGCGGTTCGCTCCGTGGCTGCAAGGTGTATCCGGCGGTGATGCGTTCAGCTGCGCGCCTGACCTACGGGCAGGCCAACGACATCCTATTCAAGCACGATGCCGCGGCACGTCAGAAACTGGGCGCACTGGCGGCGCGGCTCGATCCGCTGGTGGGCGTATATCGCGCGCTGCTGCACTCGCGCAGCCGGCGTGGCGCGCTCAATTTCGATTCGCCGGAAGCCAAATTCGTGATCGGCGAGGCCGAGCGCATCCACAGTATCGAGTTCAAAAGCCGCAACGATGCGCACAAGCTCATCGAGGAGTGCATGGTACTGGCGAACGTGGCAGTGGCCAAGGAGCTGCAACGCCTGCACGTGCCGGGGCTCTATCGCGTGCACCAGCCGCCCGAGCAGCGCAAGCTCGACCAGCTGCGCGCAACCTTGCACATCCTCGGCATCGAACTGCAGTTGCCGGAAGAGGGCGTGCGCACCCGAGACCTGGCGGCGATCGCGCCGCGGGTGCGCGATGCCGCGCTGCGCCCCTTCGTCGAATCGCTGGTGGTGCGCTCGCTGGCGCAGGCCGTCTATCAGCCCGAGAACATCGGCCATTTCGGCCTCGCGCTTCCCGACTACGCGCATTTCACTTCGCCGATCCGCCGCTATCCCGATCTGCTGGTGCACCGGGCGCTGCGGGCCGGCCTCGGTCACGCACCGCGCGAGTCGACGCCCGACCAGGTCTCGCTCGCCGCCCTGGGTGCGGAACTCTCGCGTCTCGAGAAGCG
>JAYUZE010000080.1:0-4373 GCA_043752035.1 Gammaproteobacteria bacterium | reverse complement strand
TGAGGGCCAGATCGTTGGTTACAGCAACACCGTGGCCGGCGGCAGCACTCACGCCGTGCTCTGGCAACGTGGCCAGATCATTGATCTTGGCACTTTGCCTGGTGGCGATGCGGCGCTCGCCACGGCTATCAACGACCGCGGGCAGATTGCCGGTGGCAGCAACGGAATCAATACCGATCTCAGCAAGTTCAATGAGCACGCCGTGCTTTGGACCGCACCCGGCGATGATGCGGGCGAAAGCGAATAATGGCGGTCAGGGTCTGACAAACCAGATCTAAAACTGGCGCCCGCAACGATGCGGGCGTTTTCGTTTACAGACGCTCGGCTACCGAATTTCAACGTCAATGAAACCAGGGGCGTGCAAACCCCAACTCAAGCCCCGGCTACCACAAAAGCCGGGGCCGTACGGGTTACGGCCAGGCGCCGAGCGGCTTCTCGTATATAGCCCCGCCGCGCGCCCCGGCTACAAGTTGAATTTGGATCCATACCGGACACATCTGCCGGGCGCGAGCTCTGCCAAAAGTCAACGCTTCCTGCTTACTTTGACTTGGCCGCCTTCGCTCGGTCCTTCACCGCTTGCAGGTGAGTATTTGCTTTGTCCTTACACTGTTGCTGAGCGTCTCCCGCCAGTGCCTCGCACTTGGCCAGAGCAACTTTGGTTGCACCCTCTGATTCCGTGACAGCAGCGTCGGCGACGGCTCCCACGCTTTTATCCGCGGCTTTTTCCTCAGCCGCCGCTTTCTCCTTAGCAAGTTCTTGGGAAGCCTGAGCCTCGGTTAGCTTCATTGTTTCGGCCGCCTTGGCGTTTTTCTCGGCGGCCTCGTCGGTTGCTTTGGCAACATCGGCCTGAACCTTATCGGGAGATTCAGTTTTGCTGCAGGCCGACATTCCTACTGACGCGCTGACGAGTAGCGCACACATATACACAAATCTCATTTCAATTCTCTCCTGCTTTGCGAAATGTTTCTTACACGATGCGCACAGACTGATACCGATCGTCCATCAGTTCTGTTCGCTCACGCACATAGTGGCTTCCTACGCAATACACACTCGTCGACGACAATTTTCTTGATCCAGCGCCCGAACGACTCCTGGTTGCAACCGTAGTCATGCCTCGGACGCATCTTGTTTCCGCCCGCCAGTGTGTACGCTTTGTGTCAGCGCAGTGACAGGGCCTTGATAGGCGTTCCAGCGGGCAACCTTGGCAGTCCGGTGTAGTGCCTGTCACTTACCCGGTCCTTCTCGTCGTGCAGATAGCAGCAGGCGAAGCCTTTGCGTGGTAACTGTAGTTCGTTTCGCTCTAACTTGTGGCTGACCGGTGCAGGAAACCAAGCGCGGTACGCAGCATGATGCGTGTCTTGAGCGCGTCGCAGGTCTGCAGCGCGGGCGACGCACGTGAATGGCTTGGCTGGCTGGCCGGAAGCTTGTGGGCTACTATTGAAATTACTGGCTTGGGGGTCATTCAGTATGGGCACGGCGGCTTATGATCGGGCTGGCGCCGCCGCGCGCGGACCCATCGATGTCGCAATCATCGGCGGCGGACCCGCCGGATCGACTGCCGCTATCCTGCTGGTCGAGCGAGGTTATCGCGTGGTCCTGCTGGAGAAAGAGCAGCACCCGCGTTTCCACATAGGCGAGTCGCTGCTGCCGGCAAACTTGCCGCTGTTTGAGCGCCTCGGCGTTGCCGAGCAGATCCGGGGCATTGGCATGGAGAAGCACGGCGCCGAGTTTGTGTCACCATGGCACGCACAGGCTGAAACGTATCTGTTTGCCGATGCCTGGCGTTGTATATCCCCATACGCCTATCAGGTGCGTCGGTCCGAATTCGACGAGATTCTGATTCGACGGGCCGCCGCTGCGGGCGCGACCGTAATAGAGGGCTGCCGCGCCCGCCACGTCGAGGTTCTCGACAATCCCGATGCGGTGCAAGTATTGGCCGAACATGCTTCGGGAAAGCGGGAACTGTGGAGTGCCAGATTTCTGATCGATGCATCCGGGCGCGACACACTGGTTGCCAATCAGCTCGGCTACAAGCGCCGCAACCCCAAGCACAACAGTGCTGCCATGTATGCGCAGTTTTCGGGCGTGCAACGCGCTGAAGGTATCAACGCTGGCAATATATCAATCTTCTGGTTCGATCACGGCTGGTTCTGGCTCATTCCGTTGGCTGATGGCGCCACCAGCGTTGGTGCAGTCGTCTGGCCCTACTTTATGAAGCAAAGGACCAAGCCGCCACGGGAATTCTTCCTTGAGACTATTCAGATGTGCGGGCCGCTTGCCAAACGCCTTGCGCAGGCACGGCTGATTTCGCAAGTGCAGGTCACTGGCAACTATTCCTATTCGTCCGTCCGCAGCCATGGCAAACGTTTCCTGCTGCTCGGTGATGCCTACGCATTCATCGACCCGGTCTTCTCCTCGGGCGTGTGGTTGGCTATGAACAGCGCCGTCGCTGGTGCTGAGGCCGTCGATACTTGCTTGCGCGCTCCGGCGCGGGGGGCATTCGCGCTGCGACAATTCCATCGGACAATGCGCCGCGGGCCGCGCGAATTTTCCTGGTTCATCTATCGAATTACCAATCCGACGCTGCGCGACCTGGTTATGCACCCGCGGAACGTGCTCAGAATCAGGGACGCGGTGCTCTCATTGCTTGCCGGGGATATTTTCGGCACCACGCCAATCGGGCCCGCGCTGCGGGCGTTCAAGGGCATCTACATTGTCAGTTCAATCATGAACGTCCGCCGCACGATCGCGGCCATGCGTCGTCGGCGTCGAATCATGGCGGATTCGAAATCCGCGGTCGCAGACTGACAATGGCAGCGTGCACCGAAGTAGGCGTTGAGTATGTTGGCGTCGACGGCCTGGACGCGTACCGCGCCAGTGGATGGCAGGGTGTGCTGGGGATCGCGGCGTTTGGGCAGGAGCTGGCGATGTTTGATACCAGTGACGTGCCGGTAGCGTGCATTGGCACGCGACCGCTGGCCGGTCCTGCGGCGCTATTTGAGGTGTGGCGTGCACCCGGAGATCTGCGCAGTGGGGTAGATGGACTGGTCTGTTATCGGACCAACGGACATTTGATTTTAGGTATGGTGACACTGAATGAAGCGGACGTTAATACCGGTGCCGGGGAAGGGCAGAGGCTGAGGGAGGCAACAGCGAGAATCTATCAGGATATTTTCCGTTGCGTCCGCTCGCTCGGACGCGCACGCGTCATCAAAATGTGGAATTACATTCCGGAAATCACCGGTAAATTAGACGGGGTCGAGCGCTACCGTCACTTCAACGCGGCGCGCCAGCGGGCATTTCAGTCGTGCCAGCTCGATGTCAGGGGCGGGGTGCCTGCGGCATGCGCCCTGGGATCGCCACCGGGCGGCCCCTTGGTGGTCTATTTCCTCGCTAGTACCGGCGACGTAGCGGCGATTGAGAATCCACGCCAAGTGTCCGCTTATGACTATCCGGATGACCATGGTGCATATAGCCCGACCTTTTCTCGGGCGACTGTCAGTGGCGACCCGTCCAGCCCGATGCTGTTCATTTCAGGGACTGCCAGTATCGTCGGACACCGCACGGTACATCCCGGGGACGTGTTGGCGCAGACCCGTGAATCTGTGGCCAACATCCGCGCGCTGGTTGGCCAAGTGAATCGGGCGATGGGGGCCTCATATTTCGTTCTGGAGCGATTGCAGTACAAGACCTATGTTCGGCGATTGCGTGACCTCGAGGTGATTGCGTCAGAACTGTGCGCCGCCATTCATCCTTCAGCGTCGGTCGTTTTTCTGCAAGCAGACATATGCCGCCCGGATCTGTTGGTGGAGATCGAAGCGGCTGGCGCCACAGAGCATCATCGGGAGCATTGAAAGTGCGCATTAGACGTGTGCTGGCACTAAGTGCAGCGGCAGTCTGCGCGGCTCCAACATCGATGGCGACGATCGATTTGCCCGCTGACAAGGCGCCGCTGTGGGAATTCGGTCTCGGTGTGGGTGCTCTCGGTTTCGCCGACTACCGCGGCGCCGATACCGGGCAGGTGTACCTGCTGCCGGTGCCATATTTCGTTTACCGTGGGCGCTTTCTGCGCGCCGACCGCGAGGGAGTGCGGGGGCGCCTGTTCAGCCGCGACTTCGCCGCTATCAACGTCAGCGTCAACGCTACAACTCCGGTACGCAGCTCCGCCACGCTTGCGCGGCGCGGCATGCCGAATCTGCAGTCGACTTTCGAGATTGGCCCATCGCTGGACCTGCACCTGTGGCGCGCTCGGGATGGCCGTGCCCGACTTGATCTCAGATTGCCGCTGCGGACGGCATTGACCGTGAGTGCGCCACCCAACGCGATCGGATGGTTCTTTGCTCCACGTGTAAATATTGACCTGCTGGACGTGG
>JAYUZE010000079.1:0-8057 GCA_043752035.1 Gammaproteobacteria bacterium | reverse complement strand
AACGGCGACAGCCGATACGGATCAGCAGTCCTACGCCGATGCCTGGTGGACTGGCCCCTTGCTGGCCGCATCACCGGCGGCGCTGCCGCGCGGCCGCATGCTGATTGAGCCCTATATCTACGATGTCATCGTGCAGGGCAGCTATGACGAGCAGGGCCATCGGCACGGCGGTGAGCACACCGACAATGTCCGCAACCTGAGCTATTTGCTCTATGGGCTCACGGACCAGATGACCGTTGGCTTGTTACCGCGCATCGGGTACAACGCCGGCGGCAACGGCACGCACAGCACCGGTCTGCAGGTCGGCGATCTCACCGTGCACACGCATTACCAGCTCTACAAATTCCGCGAGCACCAATGGCCGCCGGCGCTGGCCTTCGTGATCGAGGAGACCTTGCCCACGGGACACTACGATCGGCTCGGCATGCATCCCGGCAATGGGCTGGGCGCGGGTGTCTACGCCACCACTTACAGCCTGTACACGCAACGCTATTTCTGGGCGCCGACCGGCCGCATCGTGCGCACGCGGCTCGACTTCTCCTACTCGCACTCGAACCGCACCACGCTGAACGATGTGAGCGTCTACGGCACGAGCTCAGGCTTTCGGGGCCAGGCGGCGCCAGGCGATTCGATCGTGATCGATTCGGCCTGGGAATACAGCCTGACCCAGAGCTGGGTGCTGGCGCTCGATCTCGAATATGCGCGCAGCGCCAGTACGCATGTGCAGGGGCTCAACGGCGCTGCCAGTGCCACGCCGACCGCCCTCAACATGTCTTCCGGCACGTCCACGACCTGGTCATTGGCGCCTGCGCTGGAGTACAACTTCAATGGCAGCGTCGGCGTGATACTGGGGGCCAAGCTCAGCGTCGCCGGCCGCAATGCCAGCGCCTTGGTGATTCCTGTAGCGGCCATCAACTGGGTGCGCTGAACCGCGGCCAAGGCGGGTCGCTCAGGATGCAGAGCGCGCCGCCACCTGCAATCGTGTCAGTTCGTAAACCAGCTCCAGCGCTTCGCGCGGCGTGAGCTCATCGGCATTCACCTGCGCGAGCCGCTGCTCCACGCTGCTTAGCGCCGGCGGCGCAAACAGCGGCAATTCCGCCTGGCCGTTGCTGGCCGGCGGCGGCTGATGCTGTGCGCCGCCATCGCGCGTGCTCTCGAGCACAGCCAGATATTCGCGCGCGCGCGCGATCACCGGGCGTGGCACGCCGGCCAGTGCGGCGACACTGAGGCCATAGCTGCGATTGGCAGGGCCATCCTTCACGGCGTGCAGGAACACCAGTGAATCGCCGTGTTCTGTGGCATCGAGGTGCACGTTGGCGCAGGAATCGATCTCGGCGGCTAGCGCGGTGAGCTCGAAGTAGTGCGTGGCAAACAATGTGAAGGCGCGCACCTCCGTGGCGAGGTGACGCGCGACGGCCCAGGCGAGCGACAGGCCATCGAAGGTGCTGGTGCCACGGCCGATCTCATCCATCAGCACCAGGCTGCGATCCGTCGCGTTGTGCAGAATATTCGCGGTCTCGGTCATCTCCACCATGAATGTTGATCTGCCGCCGGCCAGATCATCGCCGGCGCCAATGCGCGTGTAGATGCGATCGAGCGGCCCGATCGTCGCCTCCGCTGCCGGCACGTAGCTGCCAATGTGCGCCAGCACCGCGATCAGTGCCACCTGGCGCATGTACGTGGATTTTCCGCCCATGTTCGGGCCGGTGACGATCAGCATGCGGCGGCGCGCGTGCAGTTCCAGGTCATTGGGCACGAACGGCGCCTCGCTGAAGCGCTCGACTACCGGGTGGCGCGCAGCGCGCAGCCGCAGCACCGGTTCGTCTACCAGCTGCGCTTCGCTCCAGTTCAGGCTCGCGGCGCGCTCGGCCAGCGACCCCAGCGCATCGATCTCGGCCAGAGCCATCGCAGTGGCCTGCAACGGGCCCAGGGTTTCGATCAGTCGCGTGAGCAGCTCTTCGTAGAGCTGCTTCTCGCGTGCCAACGCGCGCTCGCGCGCACCGAGCACGCGATCTTCAAAACCCTTGAGTTCCGGCGTGATGAAGCGCTCGGCCGATTTCACTGTCTGGCGGCGCAGGTAGTCGCTCGGCACTTTGTCGGCCTGGGCACGGGCAATCTCGATGAAGAAGCCCTGCACGCGGTTGTAGCCGAGCTTCAGATTCGCGATGCCGGTGCGCTCGCGCTCGCGCTGCTCGAGCTGCAGCAGAAAATCGTCGGTGTGCGTGCTGATGCGCCGCAGTTCATCCAGCTCGACATCGAAACCCACGGCGATCACATCGCCGTCGCGCAAGAATGTCGAGGGCTCCAGTGCAATAGCGGCCTGCAACAGCGCGTGCTCCGATGAATGATCGGCGGTGGCGGCATGCAGCTCGCGCAGCAGCGGTGAGTCAAGCTCGGCCAGCGCCTGACGCAGCGGGGGCAGGCCGGCCAGCGAGGCGCGCAGCTGCACCAGATCGCGCGGCCGGGCGCTGCGCAGCGCCACCCGCGCCAGGATGCGCTCCAGATCGCCGAGCGTTCCCAGCATCGCGGCCAGCGGTTCGAAGGTTCGGGCCTGCAGCAGCGCCCCGATGGCCTGGTAGCGCGCACGCAGCACGCCGCGATTGCAGATGGGGCGGCCCAGCCAGCGTCGCAGCGTACGCGCGCCCATACCGGTGGCCGTGGCATCGAGTACCGCCAGCAGCGTGGCCGCGTCGTTCCCGGTCATGCTCCGGTCAAGCTCGAGGTTGCGGCGCGTGGCGGCATCGAGTGCCAGCGCTTCGCCGTGTTCCTCGACCTGCAGTGAGCGCACGTGCGGCAGCGCGCTGCGCTGGGTGTCGCGCACGTATTGCAGCAGCGCGCCGGCCGCGGCGATCGCGAGCGGCAGCTCATCGACGCCAAAGCCGCGCAGATCCAGCGTGCCGAGCTGATCGGTGAGCGTGCGCGAGGCGGCCGCCAGGTCGTACTGCCAGGGTGCGCGCTCGCGCAGTACGGCGGCGCCGCACAGCGCCTTCAGGCTCGCGGCCTGATCCTCGCGTAGCAGCAGCTCGGCCGGCCGCAGCCGCTCAAGCTCGGCGGCCAGTACGGCCGGGCCCTGCGATTCCAGTACCGTGAAGCGTCCCGAGGCCAGTTCCAGCCAGGCGAGGCCAAAGCGTTCGCTGAGTGCGTCATAGAGCACCGCGCCCAGCAGCGTGTCGCGCCGCCGATCGAGCAGCGCCTCGTCAGTGACCGTGCCGGGCGTCACCACGCGCACCACCTGGCGCTCCACCGGCCCCTTGGACTTCGCCGGGTCGCCGATCTGCTCGCAGATCGCCACCGATTCGCCCCGCCGCAGCAGCTTGGCCAGATAGCCCTCGACGCTGTGCACCGGCACGCCGGCCATCGGGATCGGCTCGCTGGCCGACTGGCCGCGGGTGGTCAGCGCGATATCGAGCAGGGTCGCCGCGCGCCGTGCGTCGTCGTAGAACATCTCGTAGAAATCGCCCATGCGATAGAACAGCAACGTGTGCGGGTGCTGCGCCTTGATGCGCAGGTACTGCTGCATCACCGGCGTGTGCGTGCTCGCCAGGGTGGTGGGGACGGACGGCATGGAGCGCGAATCATAAACGCATTCAAGGACATACAGGTGCCATAATGGGCCCATGGCCGACACCCATATGCCCGCTAAAAACCACGATCTGGCCGCGACCGCCGGTCGCGCACTGCTGGCCAGGCAGTGGCGGCTGGTTACGGCGGAATCCTGTACTGGCGGGGGGGTTGCGGCCGCGCTGACCGACATTCCGGGCAGCTCGCAGTGGTTCGAGCGTGGCTACGTCACCTATTCGAACCTGGCCAAACAGCAGGATTTGGGCGTCAGCGCCGCCACCCTCGACAACCACGGCGCGGTGAGTGCCGAGGTGGTGCTCGAAATGGCTGCTGGCGCGCTGCGCGCCGGCGGCGCGGACCTGGCGCTGTCGGTGAGCGGCGTCGCCGGGCCCGATGGCGGCACGGCGGCCAAGCCCGTGGGCCTGGTGTGGTTCGCGCTGGCGCGCCGAGCAGCCCCGGGGCACCGCGACCCGGGGCGCAGCGAGATGCGCCAGTTCGCCGGCGATCGCGCCGCCGTGCGCCTCGCGGCGGTGCATCGGGCGCTGGAGCTGATCAACGCCGCATTGCTCGACCCCGAGCGCTGAATTTCTTTGTACCTGCGTGCCTTTTGCGACCCGCCGTGGCGGTGCGATGTGGGATAATTCCGCGCACACCACCAGAGGTTTTCAAGGCATGGACGACAATCGCAAGAAGGCGCTGGCCGCCGCACTCGGGCAGATCGAAAAGCAGTTTGGCAAGGGCTCCGTGATGCGCCTGGGCGACGCTCCCGCTATCTGGGATGTCGAATCCGTGCCCTCCGGTTCCCTCGGCCTCGATATCGCACTCGGTATCGGCGGCCTGCCGCGCGGCCGCGTGGTCGAGATCTATGGGCCTGAGTCCTCGGGCAAAACCACACTCACGCTGGCGGTAGTCGCTGAGGTGCAAAAGCTCGGCGGCACGGCTGCGTTCGTCGATGCCGAGCATGCACTCGACCCTTCCTATGCCGAAAAGCTGGGCGTCAACATCAAGGATCTGCTGGTTTCACAGCCCGATAACGGCGAGCAGGCCCTCGAGATCACCGACATGTTGGTGCGCTCCGGCGCCGTCGATGTCGTGGTCATCGACTCGGTCGCAGCGCTCACGCCCAAGGCCGAAATCGAAGGCGAAATGGGCGAAATGCAGCTCGGCCTCCATGCCCGCCTGATGAGCCAGGCGCTGCGCAAGCTCACCGGCAACATCAAGCGCTCGAACACCATGGTGATCTTCATCAACCAGATCCGCATGAAGATCGGTGTGATGTTCGGCAACCCCGAAACCACCACCGGTGGCAACGCGCTCAAGTTCTACGCCTCCGTGCGCCTCGATATTCGCCGCATCGGCGCCATCAAGAATGGCGAAGAAGTGGTGGGCAACCAGACTCGCGTCAAAGTAGTCAAGAACAAGGTCGCGCCGCCGTTCCGCGAGACCGAGTTCGAAATCATGTACGGCCAGGGCATCTCGCACGAAGGCGAGTTGATCGAGATCGGCTCGAACAACGGCATCATCGAGAAGTCCGGCGCCTGGTACAGCTACAAGGGCGAGCGCATCGGCCAGGGCAAGGACAACACGCGCGAGTTCCTCAAGAGCCACAAAGAAATGGCCAACGAGATCGAGGGGCAGATTCGCGCCAAGCTGCTGCCCGCCAAGCCGCGTGTCGAGCTTCAGGAAAAGAGCGCCTAAAGGGCGCCGACTCGGCGCAGGTAGCGCCTCGCAACCCGACGACGCCGCGGCCGCAGAATATGCGGCCGTGGCGCTGCTGGCGCGCCGCGATTTTGCCAGCCAGGAGCTGGCAGGGAAGCTGCGCGAGCGCGGCTACGAAGCTGTGGTAATTGCCACGCTGGTCGCGCAGCTCCAGGAAAGCGGCGCGCTCGACGACGAGCGATTTGCTGGCCATTTCGTCGCCTATCATGCCGGTCGCGGCCAGGGGCCGACACGCATCAGCCGCGAGCTCGGTGACCTCGGTGTCACCCACGCGCTGATCGATGCGGCTGTTGCTGCAGGCCCCGATTGGCAGGCCTTGGCGCGCGAGGTGCGCCGCCGCCGCTTTGGACCCGAAGCCCCGCAGGATTGGGCCGAGAAGAGCCGCCAGTCCAGATTTTTGCAATACCGGGGCTTTTCCAACGATCATATCCGCCACGCCGTAGGACCCGATCCAGACTTCGATCCATGAATCCAAAAAATGGGCTCAACATGAGCGCGGCCGAAGTGCGCCGCGCCTTTCTCGAATTTTTCCGTGAACGCGGCCACACCATCGTGCCCTCGTCATCGCTGGTACCGGGGGACGATCCCACCTTGCTGTTCACCAATGCCGGCATGGTGCAGTTCAAAGATGTGTTCCTGGGCAAAGACAAGCGCACCTACAACCGCGCGGTGACCAGCCAGCGCTGCGTGCGCGCCGGTGGCAAGCACAACGATCTGGAGAATGTGGGCTACACCACGCGCCACCATACTTTCTTCGAGATGCTGGGTAATTTCTCCTTTGGCGACTATTTCAAGCGCGAGGCGATCCGCTTCGCCTGGGAATTCGTCACCGGCACGCTGAAGCTCGATCGCGATCGCCTGTACGTGACCGTATACAAGGACGATGACGAGGCCGCGGCATTGTGGGTCAGCGAGGCCGGCGTCGACCCGAAACGCATCACGCGCCTCGGCGAATCCTCGAACTTCTGGCAAATGGGTGATACCGGCCCCTGCGGCCCCTGCAGCGAAATTTTTTACGATCACGGCCCCGAGATTGCCGGCGGCCCGCCCGGCTCGCCCGACGACGATGGCGATCGCTATGTGGAGATCTGGAACCTGGTGTTCATGCAGTACGAGCGCGCCAGCGACGGCACGCTCACACCGCTCCCCAAACCTTCGGTGGATACCGGCGCGGGCCTGGAGCGCCTTGCCGCCGTGCTGCAGGGCGTGCACTCCAACTACGACATCGACCTGTTCCGCGACCTGATCGCCGCCGCGGCCGCAGCCACCGGTGCCACCGATCTCACGTCACCTTCACTGCGCGTAATCGCCGATCACATCCGCGCCTGCAGTTTCCTGGTCAGCGATGGCGTCGTACCTTCGAACGAGGGCCGCGGCTACGTGCTGCGCCGCATCATGCGCCGCGCGATCCGGCACGGCTACAAGCTCGGCCAGGAGCAGGCCTTCTTCTACACGCTGGTGCCCGTGCTGGCGCGCGTGATGGGCGAGGCGTGTCCCGAACTCGTGGAGCGCGTGACCCAGATCGAGCGTGTGCTCAAGGCCGAAGAAGCGCAGTTTTCGCTGACGCTCGCCAAGGGCATGGCACTGCTGGAAACGGAATTTCGCGCCGGCAGCAAGCAGCTCCCGGGCGAAGTCGTGTTCAAGCTGCACGACACCTATGGTTTTCCGCCCGATCTCACTGCGGACATCGCCCGTGAGCGCGGCTTCCGGGTCGATATGCCTGGCTACCAGCAGGCGATGGAAGCGCAACGCGCACGGGCGCGCGGCGCGAGCAAGTTCGGTGTCGATCAGCGCTCGGCCACCGACATCGACGCGCACACCGACTTTGCCGGCTACGAAACCCTGGAGTGCGATAGCACGGTGGTCGCGCTACTGCGCGATGGCGCGGCCGTGACCGAGCTCAAGGCCGGCGAGAATGGCGCTGTGGCGCTGGCGCGCACGCCGTTTTATGCCGAGTCCGGCGGGCAAGTGGGTGACTCTGGGCAATTGACTGGCACTTGCGCAAGCGCTGGCACCGACTCTGGCGCGACCCGTTTCGTCGTTAGCGACACTCAGAAGAGTGGCCACGCCTTCGTGCACAGCGGCCAGCTTGCGAGCGGTACATTGAGTATCGGCGATAGCGTCTACGCGCAGGTTGACGGCGGGCGCCGCGCCGCGATCCGTCTCAATCACTCGGCTACGCACCTGCTGCACGCCGCACTGCGCCAGGTGCTGGGCAAGCACGTCACGCAGAAGGGCTCGCTGGTGGCGCCCGACCGCCTGCGCTTCGATTTCTCGCATTTCCAGGCCGTGAGCAGCCAAGAGCTGGCGCAGATCGAGCGCCTGGTGAATGCGCAGATCCGCGCCAATGCCGAGGCGCAGACGCGGGTGATGCCCTATGACACCGCAGTTGCCGCCGGCGCGATGGCGCTGTTCGGCGAGAAATACGAGAGCGAGGTGCGTGTGCTCTCTTTCGGCAATTTTTCGGTCGAACTGTGCGGTGGCACGCATGTGGGTCGCACCGGCGACATCGGCTTGCTGCGCATCGTCAGCGAATCGGGTGTCGCCGCCGGCGTGCGCCGCATCGAGGCCGTGACCGGCGAAGCGGCGCTCGATTACCTTGCACACGGCGAGGCGCTGCTGCGCGATGTGGCGGCACAGGTGCGTGGCTCGCGCGAAGATCTCGCTGACAAGGTGCGCGAATCGCTCGAACGCGTGCGCAGCCAGGAGCGCGAGATCCGCACGCTTAAGGACAAGCTCGCCTCGGGGCAGGGCACCGATCTCGCAGCAGGCGCGGT